>NZ_JBFAIP010000001.1:0-519084 GCF_040654775.1 Streptomyces sp. NPDC050636 | reverse complement strand
GGTTGATAGGCCAGATATGGAAGCGCCGTAAGGTGTGGAGTTGACTGGTACTAATAGGCCGAGGGCTTGTCCTCAGTTGCTCGCGTCCACTGTGTAGGTTCTGAAGTAACGACCTGTGTCATTGCCGGGTTGGTTAACTTCATAGTGTTTCGGTGGTCATTGCGTTAGGGAAACGCCCGGTTACATTCCGAACCCGGAAGCTAAGCCTTTCAGCGCCGATGGTACTGCAGGGGGGACCCTGTGGGAGAGTAGGACGCCGCCGAACAATTTTTGATAGTGGGGAAGCCCCGCACCTTATGGTGCGGGGCTTTTCTGCGTTCTGGGTCAGATGTCGCCGCGTAGGGTCAAGTCATGCGATACGACTTGATCATCTTCGACAATGACGGTGTGCTCGTCGACAGCGAGCCGATATCCAACACGATTCTCGCCGGCTATCTGACTGAGCTCGGGCATCCCACGTCGTACGAGGAGTCGATCCGCGATTACATGGGTTCGGCCATGCACCGCATCCACGAGATCGTCATGGAACGAACCGGGCAGCGGCTGCCGGAGGGTTTCGACGATGCCTTTCACGCTCGCGTCTTCGCCGCGTTCGAGCGGGAGTTGGAGCCGGTCCCGGGGGCGACCGAGATGCTGGAGAAGCTGGTGGCCGAGGACCTGCCGTATTGCGTCGCGTCGTCCGGGAGCCATGAGCGGATCAGGGTGGGGCACCGCAAGACGGGGCTGGACCGGTGGTTCTCCGAGGAGCGCGTTTTCAGCTCGCAGGATGTGGGGCGGGGCAAGCCGGCGCCGGATCTGTTCCTGTACGCGGCGGACAGGATGGGCGTACGGCCCGAGCGGTGCGCGGTGGTCGAGGACAGTCCCCTGGGTGTGCAGGCGGCGGTGGAGGCCGGGATGGACGTGTACGGATTCACCGCGATGACGCCGGCCGAGCGGCTGGCCGACGCCTCCACGCTCTTTTCCGATATGGCGGAGCTGCCCAAACTGCTCGCCTGATCCATCTACCCAGCGGTAGCCGGTGGTTCTACGCTGAGCCGCCATGACGGCCCCTCTGGTACCAGGAGCGCAGCTGCGGCACGGCCGGGTCTCGCTTGCGTTCAGCTTCTTCGTCCAGGGCGTGGTCTTCGCGCTGCTCGTGACCCGAATACCGGCGATCCAGGAGCGTTACGGAATCTCCGATGGGTTGCTGCCAGCCTTCCTCGCCGCGGTGCCGGTCCTCGCCGGGCTCGGGAGCGTCGTCACCGAGCATGCGGTGAAGCGGGTGCGGCCCGGGCTCGTACTGCGCTGCGTCCAGTCCGTCGTCTGCCTCGCGCTGTTGGCCGTGGGCGCGGGCAGTGGGCTGCCCCAGGTCGCGGTGGCGCTAGGGGTGTTCGGTCTTGCGGTCGGCGCGCTGGACGCGTCGATGAACATGCTCGGGGTGAGCCTGCAGCGGGCCTATGGGCGGAGCATCATGCTCGGTTTTCATGCCGCCTACAGCCTGGGCGGCATCGTGGGCGCCTCGCTGGCCTGGGCGGGGGCGCACTGGCAGCTGTCGCTGGCGGTGCTGTACGGGCCGGCGGTGGCGGTCCTGGTACCGCTGGCGCTGGTCGCGAGCCGGTGGTTCGTGGACCGGGCCACTGGGAGGACGTTGGCCCCGGAGAAGGCAGACCTCGTTGCCCCCTCCGTGTCCATGCGTCTGCTCCTCCCCCTCTGCCTCGTCATGGCGTTCGCGTACATCGGGGACTCGACCGTCTCCAACTGGAGCGCGAAGTATCTGCAGGACGTCTTGGGGAGCTCGGAGCAGCTCGCCACCGTCCCGTACAACGTCTACATGGTCACGACGCTGCTCGGGCGGGCGGTGGGTGACCTGGGGGTGCGGCGTTTCGGGGCGGTCGCGGTGGTGCGGACCGGGACCGTGGTCGCGGCGGCCGGTTTCGCGGTGGTGGCGGTGGCGCCCGGGGCATGGGCGGGGATGGCGGGGTTCACCCTGCTGGGCCTGGGGCTGTGTGTGATCGTGCCGCAGACGTTCGCGGCGGCCGGGCGGTACGCGGGGGAGGTGCACGGGCCGGGGGCTTCGGATACGGCCATCGCGCGGCTGAATGTTTTCAACTATGTGGGCTTTTTGGTTGGTTCTCCGTTGGTGGGCGCGCTGGGCGATGCCTGGAGCTATCGCGGGGCGATGCTCGTCCCGATGGCCCTGGTACTGGTGACGCTTGTGTATGCCCGTTCGTTCGGGTCGCCGGAGGGCGGATACGGTGACGACCATGAGCGGCCGCGCACAGCTGATGTGGGACGAGGCAGTAACGGGCTATGACTTCGGGCCCGGCCATCCGATGGACCCGGTCCGCCTCGCGCTGACCATGCGCCTGGTGGAGGCGTACGAACTCGACCGCGGGCCCCTGGAGGTGGTCGCGGCCAAACCGGCCGGCGATTCCACGCTGCGGCTGGTGCACCGCGAGGACTACATCGCGGCGGTCCGCCGTGCTTCGGCCGACCCGTCCTCGGCGGACACCTCGTACGGGCTGGGGACGGCGGACGATCCGGCGTTCCTCGGGATGCATGAGGCATCGGCGCTGATCGCCGGGCAGTCGGTCGGGGCGGCCGAGGCCGTCTGGCGCGGGGACGTGCTGCATGCGGTGAACTTCGCCGGCGGGCTGCACCACGCGATGCCGGGCGGCGCGTCCGGATTCTGCATCTACAACGACGCGTCGCTGGCGATCGCCCGGCTGCTGGAGCTGGGCGCCGAGCGGGTCGCCTATGTGGATGTGGATGTGCACCACGGCGACGGGGTGCAGGCGGCGTTCTGGGAGGACCCCCGGGTTTTGACGATCTCGCTGCACGAGCATCCGCGGACGCTCTTCCCGCAGACCGGATGGCCGGAGGAGAGCGGCGGCGACGGTGCGGAGGGCAGCGCGGCGAATGTGGCGCTGCCGGCCGGTACCGGTGACGAGGGCTGGCTGCGGGCGTTCCACGCGGTGGTGCCGGAGCTGCTCGCGGCGTTCCGTCCGCAGGTGATCGTGACGCAGCACGGTGCGGACACCCACTTCGAGGACCCGCTCGCGCATCTGGCGGTGAGCGTCGACGCGCAGCGGCTGGTGGCGGAGTCCTGCCACGATCTGGCGCATGAGTACGCGGACGGGCGGTGGGTCGCGCTCGGTGGCGGCGGCTATGCGGTGGTGGATGTGGTGCCGCGCAGCTGGACGCATCTGGCGGCGATCGCGGCCGGCCGGCCGATCGAGCCGACGTCGCGGGTGCCGGAGGCATGGCGGCACGAAGTGTTCCGCAGGACCCGGCAGTTGGGGCCGCAGCGGATGACGGACGGGCGTACGCCGCGCTGGCGGGATTTCGCCGACGGCGGCTACGACCCGTCCGACCGGCTGGACCAGGCGGTGTTGGCCACCCGACGGGCGGTGTTCCCCGCGCACGGGTTGCTGCCATGAGAGCGTAGCCCGGATGACCAGGCCCGGATGCCCCCGGATGTGTGACTACCCGTCGGTTAGGGCATCCGGTACCCGACCAACGGGCCAGCATGAGACGCGTGTTGGGCACCGGGGCGCTGCGGGCGCACCTGATCGAGGCGCGGCTCGCGGGGACGATCGCGACCATGCGGGAGAAGAGCCTGGGCCGTTACCGGCTCTTCTCGGCGCGCGATCCCCGGGTGTTGCTGGGGCTGGACCCCGAACGGGACTGGCCGTTCGGGGAAGTTCTGGGGTTGATGGGGCAGAAGTGCGGGGTTTCGGCCGATCCCGCGTATATCTCCGGCCCCGATGTGATCGATCCAGATCGTACGATCGCGGCGCTGGACCGGTTCGCCGACCGGGTCGGTGAGGCGGCGGGCCGGCGGGTGCCGGTGCTGCTCGGCACCGGTCATCCGCACCGGTTGCTGGATTTCTACGCCGCGCTCGCAGACGCTCTCTCGTCGGCGGGCTGCCCCGTGCTCACCCCCGCGTATGGCGACTGTGTCGACATAGCGACCCGGTTCGGGGTACGTACGTACGCCCTTGACTACGTACGGGGAGTCGCGCTGATGCGCGAAACCGGCGTGCGGGGCGCGCCTGGCCTGGGGGGCGTACACACCCATTCGCCGCTCCCGGTGCGTATCGCTCTGGCCGCCGCGGCGGACTCTGCGGGGCCGCTCCCGGGGCTGGTGATCGGGGACCACGGATGGGTCTGCGGAGCAGGTCAGCTCGGCATCGAGGCCATCGGGCTGGCGGATGCGGACGACCCCGCGCTGTTCGTCGGAGAGGCGGAGGGGCGGGTCTCCGCGGTGGTGCCGCTCGATGACGCCGTGCGGTCCGCTTACTACCGACCACTGACACGCTATGTACTCAATCGGGCGTGTCTGTCCCGGTAGGCGGCTGTTCGCTGCTCCTCTTCCCCACTCGCATCACCCGCCCCTAAATTGGGGAGTGAGCGCATAGCGACGAAGAGTCACCGGAGGGGAAGCCGGTGCCCGTCTTATGCGGAAGGTGCAGGTGTGTCCATGGGTGCAGACCAGAGGCCTCTGAACGAGGTCGTGTTCCTGACAGTGGCGGAAGTTGCCACGGTGATGCGAGTGTCGAAGATGACCGTGTACCGCCTGGTGCACAGTGGTCATCTGCCCGCGATCCGCGTGGGGAGGTCCTTCCGGGTTCCGGAGCAGGCGGTTCACGACTATCTCCGTGAGTCCTATGTGGGGGTGGAATCGGCCTGAAGGGCCCGCTTGGACCCTCGGATTACGCCGTACGCCCGGCGCCGGGTAGGCTGGCCCGATGTAGGTAGTGTGGGCTCGGACGCCCCGCACCGAGTGAAATCGAAGTGAGCGAGGGTAGTCGTGGGCTCTGTTATCAAGAAGCGGCGCAAGCGGATGGCGAAGAAGAAGCACCGCAAGCTGCTCAAGCGCACCCGTGTTCAGCGTCGTAACAAGAAGTAAGCGGCGCTGATCGCGATTTCGCGGCCCCCCATCACCTTGGTGTGATGGGGGGCCGCGGTGCGTTGTGGGCCGTATGGACGGTGCTGGGTACGGAAAAGTGGCTCAGTGCATCGTGCGGTCATCACAGCGCAACACCGACCCGATAGCGTGACCCGCACAGCTTGGCTCAGGCGATGGCCGAGGGCGGGAAGGAAGGGCTGATCTTGGGCAAGGTCGTGCTCGTCACGGGAGCCGCGCGTCAGCTGGGAGGCCGGTTCGTACGCCGGATCCAGCGCGATCCCGATGTCGACCGGGTGATCGGGGTCGACGCCGTGCCACCGGAGCACCATCTGGGCGGCGCCGAATTCCTCAAGGCCGATATCCGGCATCCGGCGATCGCCAGGGTCCTGGCCGAGACGGGCGTCGACACCGTCGTCCATATGGACATCAACGGCACGCCCCTGGGCAGCCGCGGCGGCCGCACCGCGGTGAAGGAAACCAACGTCATCGGGACCATGCAGCTCCTCGGCGCCTGCCAGAAGGCCCCGAACGTGCAGCGCCTGGTCATCAAGTCCAGTGCCAGCGTCTACGGCTCCGCGCCGCGTGACCCGGCCGTCTTCACCGAGACCACCCCGCCGAAGTCGCTGCCCAGCGGCGGCTTCGCCAAGGACGTCGTCGAGGTCGAGGGGTATGTGCGGGGATTCGCCCGGCGGCGGCCGGATGTGGCGGTGTGCGTCCTGCGCTTCGCCAACATCCTCGGGCCGTGTGCGGATTCGCCGCTCGCCGACTACTTCTCGCTGCCCGTGCTGCCGACGGTTTTCGGCTACGACCCGCGCCTCCAGTTCGTGCACGAGGAGGACGCCATCGAGGTGCTGCGGATCGCCGCCTCCGCGCCGCGCCGGGGCACGCTCAACAGCGGCACGTTCAATATCGCCGGGGACGGCGTCCTGTTGCTGTCGCAGACCTCCCGGCGGCTGGGACGGCCCACGCTGCCGCTGTTCCTGCCGACGGTGACCTGGGCCGGCTCGGCGCTGCGGTCCGTCGGCATCACGGACTTCTCACCGGAACAGATCCGCATGCTCACGCACGGCCGGGTCGTCCAGACGACGCAGATGCGCGAGACGCTGGGGTTCCATCCGCAGTACACGACGGCGGAGACCTTCGCGGAATTCGCCCGCAGCCGCGGACCCGGGCTGCTGCCGCCCGAGTCCCTCGCCCGCACCGTCGACCGGCTCGCCGGCGTGCTGCCCGCACGTTCCGGCCCGACCCAGTGAGGAGTTCACCCACGATGGCGGACGCCAAGGTCATTCCCTTCGGCGAGGACCCCCGGGCGCGCAGAAAGGCCCGACGGGCCGAGCGCACGGGGCGTGGTCCGGCGCTGGCGCCGGTACCGGAGGCGCGGACCGGGGCCGCTGAGCAGTCGCCGCCCGAGCGGCCGGGCGCCGGGCGGTCCCTGGACGAGCGGATCGCGGGCGGGCTGAGCTTTCTACGGCGGCGGATCACCGGCGAGTACGAGGTCGACGACTTCGGCTACGACGAGGAGCTGACCGACCAGGTCCTGATGTCGCTGCTGCGGCCGTTCTACGACAAATACTTCCGGGTCGAGGTCAAGGGCGTCGAGAACATCCCCGCCGAGGGTGGCGCGCTGATCGTCGCCAACCATTCGGGGACGCTGCCGCTCGACGGGCTGATGCTCCAGGTCGCGGTGCACGACAACCATCCGGCGGGGCGCCATCTGCGGCTTCTGGCGGCCGATTTGGTGTTTGTGCTGCCGGTGATAAACGAGCTGGCACGCAAGGCCGGGCACACCCTCGCCTGCGCGGAGGACGCCCAGCGGCTGCTGGAGCGCGGTGAGGTCGTCGGGGTGATGCCGGAGGGCTTCAAGGGCATCGGGAAGCCCTTCGCGGACCGCTACAAGCTGCAGCGGTTCGGGCGGGGCGGGTTTGTCTCGACGGCGCTGAAGGCCGGGGTGCCGATCGTGCCGTGCTCGATCGTGGGCGCGGAGGAGATCTACCCGATGATCGGGAACGCCAAGACGCTGGCCCGGGTGCTGGGTCTGCCGTACTTCCCGATCACGCCGACATTCCCGTGGCTGGGGCCGCTGGGGGCGCTGCCGCTGCCGACGAAGTGGACGATCCAGTTCGGCGAGCCGATCGCCACGGAGGGCTATCCGCCGGAGGCCGCCGACGATCCGATGCTGATGTTCAACCTCACGGACCAGGTACGGGAAACGATTCAGCACACCCTCTACAAGCTGTTGGTACAGCGACGCTCGGTGTTCTTCTGAGGGAAGGACCGGAAGAACACCGAGCGCGCCGTCATGGGGACTGCTGGAGATCGCGTGCGTCTCCTTCATCCCGTGCGGCTACTTCGAGGAGCCGTCGCCGTCGATACCCAGGTCGGGTAGCAGCCCCGGGAGCAGCGGCGGGAGGGTGACGTCCGTATTGCCGGGCGTGTCGCGGCCGCTGCTGCCGTCGTGCGGAGCCGGGCTGCCGTCCCTGGGCGGATCCAGCAGGCCGCCCGTACTGCCGCCGAGCAGGCCGCCGTCCTGGGACGGGGATGTCGACGGGCGGGGAGCGTGCGAGCCGTCGCCGTGTTTGCCGGAGGCTGCGTGGCCGCCTGACGGGGCGGGACGTTCGCTGTGACCGGATCCGGTGCCGGAGGCCGCGGGCGCGCCGTGGTGCTGCTTCTTGCCGCCGACGGTGGGCGGTAGCAGCGGGCGGAGCGGACCGACCTCGTCGTCTATGGCGTCGAAGACCGAACTCACCTCGTCCCGGACGTCCATGAGCTGCATCGGGAGCCGGTCGCGCAGCTGCGTCCAGGTATGGCGATGCGACTTGGTGAAGGAGTTCAGCGCCTGGATGTGGCCGAGCGAACCGTCGCGGGCGAAGGCCGCGTGCAGCAGACGGTGTCCCTCCCCGGCGTCGTTCCGTACGCCGGAGAGCGCCTTGCGGACCTCGCGGAGCGACTCATGGTCGAGGTCGGCGACCCGGCCGCGCTCCATCAGGCGACGGGCCTCCAGCATGCGCGTGGAGGCCTGGTCGAGGTAGAGCTGGCCGCGGTCGGAGTCGTCGTCGGCCATGCCGAGCTTGAGGTCCTCCATGCCGCGCTTGAGCCCGTACAGCGAGTCGCCGGGGAGGGCGTCGGAGCTGGCTGCCGCGACGCCGCTGAACGCACCGGCGGCGACGCCGACCGTCAGTCCGCCCGCGGCCAGCCCCTTGGAGAGGCGGGACCGCGGACGCAGCCGGCCGAGCGATTTCGCCGCGCGGTGCGCGCCCTTCGGTGTGCGTTGCACGGGCACCCTGGCATCGTCGGACGGGGCGCCTTCTGAGAAGGCGGCCTCCATCGCGGCGATGAGCTGGGCGCGCTGGACGGTCTTGACCTCGGTGGCCATCTCCGGCTTCGGGAGCTCCCCGAGGCCGTCGGCGACCGCCAACAGCCGTGCTTCTTCCGGCGCTTGCGCCGGACTGTCGACCTTGTCCTCGGCCGCCGCGCCCTCGAGGACCTGATCCTCCAGGGCCTGGGCGAAGGCGTTGGCCCGCCGGTGCACCGAGACATTCGCGATCACGGGCGGCACCTCCTCTCGTCATCCCGCTCGACTCCCCGGACTGGCTTTGACCATCCAGACGGACCGGACGGTTGCACGCCGTTGTTCGCGGCCACTCGATCGAGTGAGAGGCAGCGGACACGGCGTGACCGCATGGAGCCTGCATCCCGCACAACGAGCGGCGCGGCACTCGGGTTACGCACTCACGATGATCTGACCGACCGGGCATGACCGATCACCATGCGTGAGCGAATAATGGCGGGAAAGGGGTGGTGAGGGTGGGCGATCGGGGTCAGCGGGCGTCTTCCGGCAGCAGTCGCGCGAGGGTGCGGACCGCCCGGTACTGGAGGGTCTTGATAGCGCCCTCGTTCTTGCCCATGACGCGGGCGGTCTCGGCGACCGAGAGGCCCTGCAGGAAGCGCAGGGTCACGCACTCCTGCTGCTGGGGGTTGAGCTTGCGTACCGCCTCCAACAGGGCGGCATTGGAGAGGGATTCGAGGACCGAGTCCTCGGGGCTGCGCTCGACCTCGTTGGCGTCGAGCATTTCGCCGGTGGTGACTTCCAGGCGGAAGCGCGAGGACTTGAAGTGGTCGGCGACGAGGTTGCGGGCGATGGTCACCAGCCAGGCGCCGAAGTCGCGGCCCTGCCAGGTGAAGGTGCCGATACGGCGCAGGGCGCGCAGGAACGTCTCGCTGGTGAGGTCTTCGGCCGTGGCACGGCCGCCCACGCGGTAGTAGATGTAGCGGTAGACCGTGTCGGCGTACTGGTCGTAGAGGCGGCCGAAGGCTTCGGCCTCGCCGGCCTGGGCTCGTTCGACGAGGTCCATCATGCGACGGCTGTCGCTGTCGGCGGGGCGACGGGCGGTGGTCGTGCCGGCGCCGGAACGGCGGGTGCGGCCGGTGGCCTTGCCGACCGCGGTACTCCCATCGGCCAGGGCGTAGCAGGGGCCGGCGGGGACGGCTGAGGCGAATGCGGGGACGGCGTACGCGGTGGGGACAAAACTGCGCAGGTGGTCGACGAGTGTCGTACGCAGCGTAGCCAGGCCCGAGGCGTCAACCCCGACGTGTGGGTACACGGGACTCCCAGAGGCAGAGCTTCCATCACGTGCAGTGCGGGACCGTTCACTCGTCGTAGGGACGTGTGGGTTCCGGATTGCGTCTAGAGGAGAATAACGCTTCGTACAGGCAGCGCTACACCCAGTTGCTCAAATCATCGATTACTTACGGTCCGTGCCGGGTTGGTGGCAGATCAAGTATCGAATATTGAGCAACTATTGATCGGAAGGGGACGCAATCTGCCTGGTTGGAGGGCGTGTTGTGGTTGAGCGCAAGCAATGGGACTGACGGGAGAGCGCCGGGGGTAGGTAGAACGGATGGCTTGGCGCGCCGCCAGGTGATCAAGCCTGGTCAGCGGCGGCGGCGCTGGAGCGCGACGGCGGCCGCGGCGCCGCCGGCGAGGGCACCCACACCGGCGGCAGCCGGGATACCGATCTTGACGGCCTTGCGGCCCGTCCGGTAATCGCGCAGCCGCCAGCCCTGTTCCCGGGCGTGCTTGCGCAGTCGGCTGTCGGGGTTGATCGCGTAGGGATGTCCGACGAGCGAGAGCATCGGGATGTCGTTGGCGGAGTCGCTGTAGGCGGCACAGCGCGACAGCTCCAGGCCCTCGGCGGCGGCGAGCGCGCGGACCGCCTCGGCCTTGGCCGGGCCGTGCAGCGGCTCGCCCACCAACTTGCCGGTGTAGATGCCGCCCACGGATTCGGCGACGGTGCCCAGCGCGCCGGTCAGGCCGAGCCGGCGGGCGATGATCGTCGCGGTCTCGACGGGGGCCGCGGTCACCAGCCAGACCTTTTGTCCGGCGTCGAGATGGGCCTGGGCGAGCGCGCGGGTGCCGGGCCAGACGCGTTCGGCCATGTACTCGTCGTAGATCTCCTCGCCGATGGACATCAACTCGGAGACGCGGTGGCCCTGGACGATGGAGAGCGCGCTGTTGCGGACGTCCGCCATGTGCTCGGGGTTCTCCGAGCCGGCCAGCCGGAAGTAGATCTGCTGCCAGGCGAAGCGGGCCAGATCGCGCTTGTGAAAGAAGTGTCTTTTGTAGAGGCCGCGGCCGAAGTGGAAGAGGGCGGCGCCCTGCATGACGGTGTTGTCGAGGTCGAAGAAGGCGGCCGCCGCCGCATCCCCGACGACCGGGAACTCGGGCTCCTCCGGGGCTTCCTCGACGGCTTCCTCAGGGGGCGGCAGTTCCTGGGAGGTCTTGCGGGCGGCCTCGGCCGCAGCCTCGCCGGCCAGCACGCTGCGTGCGGTGGCGGGGCGTCGGCGGCGGGCGAACCATCCCGCGGGGAAGTGCCAGGAGGTGGACGTCCCGAGGGAGCTCTTGCCGGGGCGGGGGTCGGGCGACGGGAGGGCCATGTGGCCAGCGTAGCCAGTTTGTTCGGTGCTCCCGGTTACGGGCGCGTGTCACGCAGGCCGGGGGCGGCCGACGGTTGCGTTACGGCCATCCCGATGGCCGTCTCGTAGGGGCCCCTCGCGGTGCTCAGGCGCCCAGTGCCTTGCGCAGCCGCTGGGGGTCCACCCGCCAGAAGTCGTGCTGGGCACCGTCCACCAGGACGACCGGAATCTGCTCCCAGTACTTGTGGTGCAGCTCGGGGTCCTCGGTGATGTCCTTCTTCTCCCACGACGCGCCGGTCTCGGCGCACACCTTCTCGATCACGGCCTGTGCGTCGTCGCACAGATGGCAGCCCGGCTTCCCGATGAGGGTGACCATGCGCTCGGCGAGGTTCTTGCGGGTGCTGCGGCTGAACAAGGGGGCCATGGGGCCATTGTGCCTGGGCCGCGACGGTTCTGCGGCGACGCGGGTTCGACTACCATCGGTGGGCGATTTGTAGGTTTCCGGGGGTATAGCGGTGAGGAGTGAGGGCGCGTGCTCCCGTCGGCGCTACCTCGATACCAGCGTGGCGCGGGTGAACGGTGTGACGTGGGAGTTGGTTCCGCGAACGCCGGTAAAAGCCGCGTGACCCCGGTCACTTTGGCCCGACAAAACGGACACCATCTTTGTGCACGCGTTCACAAAGACATAGCCTGCAGAAGACAGGGCGGTCGGGTTACGTATGGTCGCCCGCAGCCCCGCTCTACCCGCAGGAGCACCGTGGCAACTGGCCGAACTCACCGACCGGCGACCCGAAGCCGAGGCATTCCCGAGGCCACCGTCGCCCGGCTTCCGCTGTATCTGCGTGCCCTGACCGCGCTCTCCGAGCGCTCGGTCCCCACGGTCTCCTCCGAGGAGCTCGCTGCCGCGGCGGGAGTCAACTCCGCGAAACTGCGCAAGGACTTCTCCTACCTCGGCTCCTACGGGACCCGTGGCGTCGGCTACGACGTGGAGTACCTCGTCTACCAGATCTCGCGTGAGCTCGGCCTGACCCAGGACTGGCCCGTCGTCATCGTCGGTATCGGTAATCTCGGCGCGGCGCTCGCCAACTACGGCGGCTTCGCCTCCCGTGGCTTCCGCGTCGCCGCGCTGATCGACGCCGACCCGGCCATGGCGGGCAAGCCCGTCGCCGGCATCGCGGTGCAGCACACCGACGAGCTGGAGCACATCATCGAGGACAACGGCGTCTCGATCGGCGTCATCGCGACGCCGGCGGGCGCGGCCCAGCAGGTCTGTGACCGCCTGGTCGCCGCCGGTGTCACCTCGATCCTCAACTTCGCGCCGACCGTGCTGACCGTCCCGGACGGGGTGGACGTACGGAAGGTCGACCTGTCGATAGAGCTGCAGATCCTCGCCTTCCACGAGCAGCGCAAGGCGGGCGAGGAGACGGCGCCCGACACCGGCCCGCCGGCCCCGGTGGCCCGTGCCACCGCCGCCGCGGCCGACCGCAAGGGACCTGACGGGGATGTGCCCGCCGTGATGCCGGCATGAGCGAGCGCAGCGAGCGAATCATCGAAGGGTGCGTCACAGGCGCAGGCTGTGCCTCGCGAAGCGAGGTGCAAGCATGAGCCTCTTGGTCGTTGGACTGAGTCATCGCAGCGCGCCGGTGAGCGTGCTGGAGCGGGCTGCCCTGGCGCCCGAGGCGCGCGGCAAGCTGCTGCAGGACGCGGTGTCGGCCGAGCCGGCCGCCGAGTCCGCGGTGCTCTCCACCTGCAACCGCATCGAGGTCTACGCCGACGTGGACAAGTTCCACGCCGGTGTGGCCGAGCTGTCCACCCTCCTGGCCCGTCACAGCGGTGCGGGGCTGGAGGAGCTCACCCCTTATCTCTACGTCCACTACGAGGACCGCGCCGTCCACCACCTCTTCTCGGTGGCCTGCGGCCTGGACTCGATGGTCGTCGGCGAGGGCCAGATCCTCGGCCAGATCAAGGACGCGCTGGCCGTCGCCCAGGAGCAGCACACCGCCGGGCGGCTGCTGAACGACCTGTTCCAGCAGGCCCTGCGGGTCGGCAAGCGCGCTCACAGCGAGACCGGCATCGACAAGGCCGGCCAGTCGCTGGTCACCTTCGGCCTGGAGCAGCTGGCCGGCGGCCAGGACATCGCGGCCTGGGCCCGGGGCAAGCGGGCCCTGGTGATCGGCGCCGGCTCGATGTCCTCGCTGGCCGCCACCACCCTCGTACGGGCCGGAATCGGCGAGCTCGCGGTCGCCAACCGGACCGTGGAGCGTGCCGAGCGGCTCACCCGGATCCTCACCGAGCCGGGCGGGCCCGGCGCCGCCAACGGGCTGCGTGCCCGCGCGGCGGCGATGACCTGCGTCGAGCACGAGCTGGCGGTCGCCGACATCGTGATCTCCTGTACCGGCGCGACCGGCCTGGTCCTCGGCGGCGACATGGTCGCGGCCGCGCTCTCCGGGCGCGACGAGCCCCTGGCGCTGCTCGACCTCGCGATGCCGCGCGACATCGACGCCGCCGTGCACCGCATCGAGGGCACGCACCTCGTCGACATCGAGACGCTGGCCGACGCGTCCGCCGACGCGCCGATGGCCGCCGACGTGGACGCCGTGCGCACCCTCGTCTCCGAAGAGGTCGCCGCCTTCGGTGCCGCCCAGCGGGCCGCGCACATCACCCCCACCGTGGTCGCCCTGCGCACCATGGCCGCGGACGTCGTCAGCAGCGAGATCGCCCGGCTCGACGGCCGCCTCCCCGACCTGGACGACAAGCAGCGCGCCGAGATCACCCAGACCGTGCGCCGGGTCGTCGACAAGCTCCTGCACGCGCCCACCGTGCGGGTCAAGCAGCTCGCGAGCGAGCCCGGCGGCGCCGGGTACGCGGACGCACTGCGGGAACTCTTCGACCTCGACCCCCAGACGGTGGCTGCCGTCAGCCGGGCGGACGTACGGTCCACACAGCACGGGAGCGGGCAATGAATGACAGCACTATGAGGGCCCCGACGGCCCTGCGGCTGGGCACACGGCGGAGCAAGCTCGCCATGGCCCAGTCCGGACAGATCGCTGAGGCGGTGCGCGAGCTGACGGGCCGCCCCGTCGAGCTGGTGGAGATCACCACCTACGGCGACACCTCCCGCGAGCACCTTGCGCAGATCGGCGGCACCGGCGTCTTCGTGTCGGCGCTGCGCGACGCGCTGCTCGCCGGGGAGATCGACTTCGCCGTCCACTCGCTCAAGGACCTGCCCACCGCGCAGCCCGGGAACCTGACGCTGGCCGCTGTGCCGAAGCGTGCGGACGCCCGGGACGCGCTGATCGCCCGGGACGGACTGACCTTCGAGGAGCTGCCCGACGGCGCCCGGGTCGGTACCGGGTCCCCCAGGCGGATGTGCCAGCTCAACGCCTGGGCCAGGTCCCTGGGCCGGCGCGTGACGACCGTACCGATCCGCGGCAACATCGACACCCGGATCGGCTACGTCGAGAAGGGTGAGCTGGATGCGGTCGTACTGGCCGCCGCCGGACTCACCCGTATCGGCCGGATCGACGAGGCGACGCAGCTGCTGTCGCCCGACGTGGTTTTGCCCGCCCCCGGCCAGGGGGCACTGGCGATCGAGTGCGCTGCGGTCAACGCGGACCTCGCCGCTCAGCTCGCCGAGCTCGACGACCCGTTCACCCGGGTCGCCGTGACCGCCGAGCGTTCCCTGCTCGCCGCCCTGGAGGCCGGCTGCTCCGCACCCGTTGGAGCACTGGCCGACCTGCAGGTTGATGAGCAGGCTGTCACCGAACTGCATCTGCGTGGCGTCGTCGGCTCGACCGACGGCAGCACGCTGGTGCAGATGTCCACCACCGCGCACGTACCCGCCTCTCCCGACGACGTGTCGACCCCGCTGAACATGGGTCGTGAACTCGCCGCCGAGATGCTCGCAAAGGGTGCGGCCGGTCTTATGGGGGAGCGAGCACTTTGAACCCCACCGCCCCAAACCACTCCGCCTCCGGCCAGGTCACCTTCCTCGGTGCCGGCCCGGGAGACCCGGGTCTGCTGACGCTGCGTGCCGTGGAGGCGCTGGCTCAGGCGGACGTGTTGATCGCCGACCCGCATGTGCTGGACGTCGTCCGCGTGCATGCGCGTGCACAGGTGGACACACCACTGCAGGCGTCAGCTGACGAGGCGTCAATCCCCGCCGACATCCCTGCTCTTCGGGACACCGCCAATCTTGTCATGGCGGCCGCCCGTGCGGGCAAGCGGGTCGTCCGTGCGGTGACCGGTGACCCCGGCCTGGACGGGTATGTCGCCGAGGAGATGCTGGCCTGCGCCGCCGAAGGCATCGTCTTCGAGGTCGTGCCCGGCATCGCCGCCGCGGTCGGCGTGCCCGCGTACGCCGGTGTGCCGCTGCGCGACGCCCAGGGCACGGACGTCCGCTTCATCGACGCGCGCAGCGCCGATGGCCGCTGTTGGACCGAGGTCGGCGCCAGCGATGCCACCGCCGTCGTGTCCGCCACCCTCGACTCGGTGGCCGCGGCCGCCGGGGAGCTGGTGTCCGCGGGCCGCAAGCCGGACACCCCGATGACCGTCACGGTCGCCGGCACCACCACCCGGCAGCGCACCTGGGCAGCGACCCTCGGGTCCGTCGCGCAGGTCCTCAAGGCCGCCAAGGTGCTGCCGTCGCCCGATGGCGGCCAGCCGGTCATAGCCGTGGTCGGTGAGCGGTGCGCCGCAGCGCAGCGCGACCAGCTGTCGTGGTTCGAGTCCAAGCCGCTGTTCGGCTGGCGGGTACTCGTTCCACGTACGAAGGAGCAGGCCGCGTCGCTCTCCGACCAGCTCGTCTCGTACGGCGCGGTGCCGCACGAGGTCCCGACGATCGCCGTCGAACCGCCGCGTACCCCGCAGCAGATGGAGCGTGCGGTCAAGGGCCTGGTCACCGGCCGCTATGAATGGATCGCCTTCACCTCGGTCAACGCCGTCAAGGCGGTCCGGGAGAAGTTCGAGGAGTACGGTCTCGACGCCCGTGCCTTCGCCGGGATCAAGGTCGCCGCGGTCGGCGAGCAGACCGCCAAGGCACTGATCGCCTTCGGCGTGAAGCCCGACCTGGTGCCGAGCGGGGAGCAGTCCGCCGCCGGCCTCCTGGAGGACTGGCCGCCCTACGACCCGGTCTTCGACCCGATCGACCGCGTCTTCCTGCCGCGCGCCGACATCGCGACGGAGACCCTTGTCGCGGGCCTGATCGAGCTCGGCTGGGAGGTCGACGACGTCACGGCCTACCGGACCGTGCGCGCCTCGCCGCCGCCGGCCGAGACGCGGGAGGCCATCAAGGGCGGCGGCTTCGACGCCGTGCTGTTCACGTCCTCGTCGACCGTCCGGAATCTCGTCGGCATCGCCGGCAAGCCGCACAACGTGACCGTGATCGCCTGTATCGGTCCGGCCACCGCCAAGACCGCCGAGGAGCACGGGCTGCGCGTGGACGTCATGTCGCCCGAGCCCTCGGTCCACAAGCTGGCCGAAGCGCTCGCGGACTTCGGGGCGGCGCGGCGCGATGCCGCGATCGAGGCCGGGGACCCGGTCACCCGTCCCAGCGAGCGGCGGCCCGGATCGCGTAGGAGGGCTCGCAGTTGAGCAGCAGTACGTACGGAAGCTTCCCGGGGGCGCGGCCGCGACGGCTGCGCACCACCCCCGCCATGCGGCGGATGGTCGCCGAACACCGGCTGCACCCGGCCGACTTGATCCTCCCGGCGTTCGTCCGGGAGGGCGTCTCCGCGCCGGTGCCGATCTCCGCGATGCCGGGCGTCGTCCAGCACACCCGCGACACGCTGCGGAAGGCGGCCGTCGAGGCGGTGGAGGCGGGCGTCTCCGGGATCATGCTGTTCGGTGTGCCGCTGGACGAGAAGAAGGACGCGGCCGGTACGGCGGGCACGGACCCCGACGGCATCCTCCAGGTCGCCATCCGGGACGTGCGGGCCGAGGTCGGGGACGATCTCGTGATCATGTCCGACCTGTGCCTGGACGAGTACACCGACCACGGCCACTGCGGTGTCCTGGACGCCGAGGGCCGGGTCGACAACGACGCGACGCTGGAGCGCTACGCCGAGATGGCGCAGGTGCAGGCCGACGCGGGCGTCCATGTCGTGGGCCCCAGCGGCATGATGGACGGCCAGGTCGGCGTCATCCGTGACGCGCTGGACCAGACCGGCCACGAGGACGTGTCGATTCTCGCCTACACGGCGAAGTATTCGTCGGCGTTCTACGGCCCCTTCCGCGAGGCCGTCGGGTCGTCGCTGAAGGGTGACCGCAAGACGTACCAGCAGGATCCGGCGAACCTCCGTGAGTCGTTGCGCGAGTTGGCGCTCGACCTGGAGGAGGGCGCCGACATGGTCATGGTCAAGCCGGCGCTGCCGTATCTGGATGTGCTGGCGCGGATCGCGGACGAGGCGGATGTGCCGGTGGCGGCGTATCAGATCTCGGGTGAGTACGCGATGGTCGAGGCGGCCGCGGAGAAGGGCTGGATCGACCGCGACAAGGCGATCCTGGAGACGCTGACCGGTATCAAGCGGGCCGGCGCGAACATGATCCTGACGTACTGGGCGACGGAGGTCGCGCGGGGACTGTGATCCATCTGGCTCGCTGACGCTGTTTGGGCTGGGCGAGGGGCGCGCATTCTTGATCGTACGCGGCCATGATCGTGCGTGGGCTTGCTCGTGAGCAGCCATCTCGTACGCAGTGGAGCTGCGCCCCAACTCACCTGAAGAGAAGAGCGTCTCGGACGTGTTACGTTCCCGCTTCGCGCGATGCGCGGTGGTTCCGGCCACCGCGCTTGCCATATCCATAGCCACCCCCGCCGTCGCCGAGGCCCGGCCGTCGGCCCCGGCGTCGCTCGCGGCACCCTTCCGGCTGGTGAAGATCCCCGGTGCCAACGGCGACAAGCTGGACGGTGCCACCTGGATCCACCAGGACGGCAGGCCCCGCCCCGCCATCGTCCTGCCGTCCCCCTGGACGCAGGTGGGCTGGCACACGTACGCGGTCATGGCGACCAAGTACGCGCTGGCCGGCTACAACGTCATCGCGTACTCGGCGCGCGGCTTCGGCTCTTCGGAGGGCGAGGTCGACGCGGGCGGCCCGCTGGACGTCAAGGACGGCTCCAAGGCGCTGGACTATCTGATCGCGCACGCGCCCGGCCGTACGACCAAGGTCGGTTTCGCGGGCTTGTCGTACGGCTCGGGCCTGAGCCAGCTCATCGCCGCTCACGACTCCCGGGTGGACGCGGTCGCCGCGCTGAGCACCTGGGGTGACCTGGGCGAGTCGTTCTACGAGAACCACACCCGCCATCTCGGTTCCGTGCGGGCCCTCCAGACGGTCGCGGGCAATGCGCGGCTGAGCGCCGGCACCCGCCAGGCCTTCGACGACATCCTCACCAACCGCAACATCCCCCGCGCGCTGGCCTGGGCGAAGCAGCGTTCTCCGCAGACGTACATCAAGCAGCTCAACAAGCGCCGGGTACCCGTCCTTTACGGCCAGGCGTGGCACGAGACGCTGTTCCCCTCGAACCAGTCGCTGAAGACGTTCAACAGTCTCACCGGACCGAAGCGGATCGACCTGTCCATCGGGGACCATGCCGGTCCGGAGATGACCGGAATGGGCGGCCTGCCCAACCACGTCACCAACGACGCCAAGCGCTGGTTCGACCGCTTCCTCAAAGGCGAGCGGAACGGCATCGACACCGAGGGCCAGGTCAACAGCCAGGTGATGTGGAAGTACTGGCCCTGGCTGCGCGAGACCAGGCCCAACTGGGGCGCGTTCACGGAGCGGACGCAGCGGCTGAATCTGGCGGCGCCGGAGGGCAAGGGCGCGGATGGTGGTCTGAGCCCCGCCCCGTCGACCGGCTGGCGGATGGGCTTCACATCGGGCAAGGACACCACCGCGAGCGCCGCGGGAAGCGTCGTCTTCCTCGCCGGCTACAAGGAGATGGTGGGCCTCCCGAAGACGTACCGGACGAACACGATCTCCCGTGAGAACGCGGCCGTTTGGACCAGCACGCCCGTGGAGGCGACCACGCGTCTGCGCGGAGCCCCCAAGCTGCGGCTGACCTACACGCCGACCACGGCCCAATCGACGATCTTCGCCCACCTCTTCGACGTCGACGCGAACGGCAAGGCGCACATCATCACGCATGCGCCGTTCACGTCGCTGGACGGCCGCCCGGGGCGTTCCGTCACCGCCGACATCTCGCTCCAGGCCGCCGCGTACGACGTGCCGAAGGGGCACCGGTTGATGCTGGCCGTGGATACGAAGGACACGCTCTACGGCGATGCGAACGGGGCCGGCGGCACGATTGCCGTGAGCTCGCCCAAGGCGAGGCCGTCTTACCTGGAGGTACCGACCGGCTGATTGCCGGCCGGCGCGTACGCGGCGGTCAGTGCTGGGCTGACCGCCGCGCAACGGTCGGACAGGCCCTAGTACTGCGGACCCGGGTAGGGCGCGGGGCCTGCGGGACCTGCCTGGCCCGCCCCCGGCGCCCCGGCCGCTGCTGCGCGCCGACGGCCCAGGAAGCCGATCAGCACCGCGCCGACGACCATCAGCAGTCCGACGCCGGCCGCGCTGTATCCGACCGTCACCGAGGTCGTTTCCAGGGGCGGGTGCTTCACCGCGGACGTGCCGTCCGGCTCGGCCAGGAACTTCTTGCCCTTGTGCTTCACCGGGGCCGTCCCGTCGGCGGGCGGGTTCGAGGAGGCCCGGACCGCGGCGGCGGCATTGATCGGCCCGTGCCCGACCAGGGCGTTGCGCCCGCCGGCCGGGTGGCTGGCCGTCTTGGTCAGCAGCGCGCGCACCTGCGCCGGCTTGAGCTTGCCGTTGTGGGAGAGCATCAGCGCCACGACGCCGGAGGCGAGAGCCGTCGCGGGCGAGGTGCCGTTGACCGGCGCGTAGCCGCCGGTGTTCTTCGCGCTCACGATGCCCACGCCCGGTGCGGCCACGGAGTTGTAGGTCCGTACGGTGGAGAACTCGGCGCGGCTGCCGCCCTTCTGGGTCGCGGCGACGGCGATCACTCCGGCATAACCGGCCGGGTACTGGGCGTCGTTGAACATGTCGCCCTCGTTGCCCGCCGAGACGAGGACCGGGATGCCCTTCTGCGCCGCGCGGGCCAGGGCGTTGGCGTCTTCCTTGTCATATTCGCCGAACATGTCACCGCCGAGCGACATGGAGATCACGTCGGCGCCGTGGTCCACGGCGTAATTGATGCCCTGGACCATCGGGCTGGGCCCGCTTC
The DNA here is from genome assembly GCF_040654775.1 of Streptomyces sp. NPDC050636. Lineage (NCBI taxonomy): Bacteria > Bacillati > Actinomycetota > Actinomycetes > Kitasatosporales > Streptomycetaceae > Streptomyces > Streptomyces sp. NPDC050636. Next base: position 499,045 of record NZ_JBFAIP010000001.1, on the reverse strand, counting down.
GCTGGTCGATCTGGCCGTCGTTGTCGTCGTTGTCGTCGATCACCCGGACCGACAGAACGTGGGCCTTCGGGGCGACCTTGAGGACGTCCGAGGCCATCGCGGTGCCGTGCTCGCCCCAGCGCGGGTCGCCGGGCTGGAGGCCGTCCTTCAAGAAGTCCGGGCCCGCGGTCACCTTGCCCTGGAGCCCCGGGTGGTCCTTCTCGACACCGGTGTCCAGGACCGCGACCGTGATGCCCTCGCCCTGTGCGGTCCGCTGTGCCGAGGCTAGGCCGAGCGCCTGGTACTCCCAGCTCTTGGGGGTGGCGGCGGCCGCGGGCGGCACGCACAGCAGTGAGCTGAGCCCGGCCGCCACCACGGCCGATCCGATGCGCCGGATTCTCATGTGGTCTCCTCCAGCAGCAGATCGGTGAGGTGTGATTCCAGGTTCTCGGTGAGGCTGGTGGCAGCGCCCTCCCACGAACCGCGGTCCTCTCTCGCGTCGGTGGTGGAGCCGCCCCACTCGCCGGGCAGCCTGCCCGCCTTGCGGCCGTCGGTCGCTCCGGCGGAGGCCGCGAGGGCGTAGGGGAGGTCCGAATTGTTGACCGAATTACCTGCCGTGCCGTTACGCTGCCCGTCGCTCCAGTTGGCCGCGACGGTGCCCGGGACGCGGTATGCCTTCACCGCATCCGCCAGCGGGTGCCTGTCCTGCTGGCCGCTGAAAAAGGCGTGCATGGACTCCGGGTCAGTGCCCTTCGGCAGGACGATCAGCGCAACCGTCACCAAGGTGTTGCCCGTCGGATCGACGTAGGTGGCCCGCAGCGCGGCCTTGCAGCCAAGCCTCTTCGCTTCCTTCGCCGTGGCGCCGCTCAGCCCGTCATCGCACCCCGTGTTGTCGGATATGCCGATGCGGTGCCACTGGGCGCGCTTGCGGTCGGTCGCATCGGACTGGTAGTCCAGCTTGGCCGCGAGGGTCTCCGGAAAGAGCTTGGTCGCGGGCTGGTTGCGCCACATCGACGGGCCGTAGTCGCTTGCGTTGGCGATGTTCTGGCTGTGGTTGGAGTACGTGTGGGCGATCAGCCCGCCGCCTGCCAGCAGCCCGAGTGCGCCGAAGACGGCGAGGGCGGCGGTGAGGCAGGTACGCCCCGTGTTCTTGCGCGGGGCCGGTGCGGGCATGCCGACGGGCGGCATGCCCGGCGGCATCCCCGGCCCGCCCTGTGGGGCCCACTGGCCCTGCGGAGCCCACGGGCCCGGCGAACCCTGCGGGGTCGCCCACGGGTTCTGCGAACCCGGCGAACCCTGCGGGGCGTTCGGCGGTGGGGGCGGCATCGGCGGTGGCGGAGCCATTCCCTGGCCCTGCGGCCAGGGCCCCTCCGGGGGCTGTTGCCCGTACGGCCCGGCGCTGCCGGGACTCCCGGGCGGCCCTGGGTACGACATGGCTCCCCCTACTTCGCGTCGGCGTCGGCGTGCGGACGCCGAACAGCGGGGGAAACGACACGTCAACGGCGCACGCCCCCGCGCGTGCACAGCAAGACACTATCGATCGTCTGTTCAGTGCGAGACGCCGGTTCCCCCACGGGTACGGCCGGGGTCGGCGGCGCAACGACGAAGCGGCGGCCCGGACGGAATCCGGGCCGCCGCTTCGGTCGCTACGGGCGGTCGCTACAGGACGGTTGCCACAGGGCGACGCTCAGAGCCGCTCGGGCGTACGGATGCCCAGCAGCGCCATGCCCCGCTGCAGCGTGCGGGCCGTGAGGTCGACGAGGAACAGGCGGTTCTCGACGAGCTCCGCCGGGTTGTCGTCGCTGACGACCTGGCACTGGTCGTAGAACGTGGTCAGGTGCGACGCCAGCTGGTACAGGTACGCGGCCAGCTTGTGCGGCTCATACGTCGACGCGACCTCGGACAGGACCTCCGCGAACTGATCCAGGTGCAGGCCCAACGCCCGCTCCGCCGGGGCCAGTTCGAGCTCCGGGTGCGCGGCGGGGCGGGCGTCGCCCGCCCTGCGCAGGATCGACTGGATACGGGCGTACGCGTACTGCAGGTACACCGACGTGTCGCCGTTGAGCGACACCATCTGGTCCAGGTCGAACTTGTAGTCGCGGGACGCCGACGTCGACAGGTCCGCGTACTTGACCGCGCCGATCCCGACGTAGGCGCCGTTCTCGACGATCTCCTGCTCGGTCAGGCCGACCTTCTCCGCCTTCTCCCGTACGACGCCGGTGGCCCGCTCGACCGCCTCGTCCAGCAGGTCGACCAGCCGGACCGTCTCGCCCTCACGGGTCTTGAACGGCTTGCCGTCCTTGCCGAGGACGGTGCCGAACGCGAGCTGCACGGCGTGCGTCTTGTCGTTCAGCCAGCCGGCCCGGCGGGCGGTCTCGAAGACCATCTTGAAGTGCAGGGACTGGCGGGCGTCGACGACGTACAGGAGGGTGTCGGCGCCGAGGTTCTGGACGCGGTCGCGGATCGCGGAGAGGTCGGTGGCGGCGTAGCCGTAGCCGCCGTTGGACTTCTTGACGATCAGCGGGACCGGGTTGCCGTCCGGGCCCTTGACGTCGTCGAAGAAGACACAGAGGGCACCCTCGGAACGGACCGCGACGCCGGTCTCCTCCAGGATGCGGCAGGTCTCTTCGAGCATGTCGTTGTAGCCGGACTCGCCGACGACATCCGGGTCGTGGATCTCCATGTCGAGCTTGTTGAAGACCGAGTAGAAGTAGATCTTCGACTCGTCGACGAAGCGCTGCCAGAGAGCCCGGGTCTCCTCGTCGCCCGCCTGGAGGTCGACGACCCGCCGCCGGGCCCGCTCCTTGAACTCCGCGTCGGAGTCGAAGAGGGCACGCGACGCCTTGTAGAGCCGGTTGAGGTTGGACATGGCCTCCTCGCCGGAGACCTCGCCCTCCTCGCCGCCCTTGTGGTCCAGCTCGTGCGGGTGCTCGATCAGGTACTGGATGAGCATGCCGAACTGGGTGCCCCAGTCGCCGATGTGGTGGCGCCGGACGACCTTCTCGCCGGTGAACTCCAGGATCTCGGTCATCGCCGCGCCGATCACCGCCGAGCGGAGATGGCCTACGTGCATCTCCTTGGCGACGTTCGGCTGCGCGTAGTCGATCACCGTCGTGCCGGAGTCCGCGGTGTACGGCACGCCCAGACGGTCGTCGGCGGCGCGCCCGGCGAGGGTCCTGATGATCGCCTCGTCGGCGACGGTGATGTTGAGGAAGCCGGGCCCGGAGACCTCGATCTCCTTGATCAGCTCGGGGGCCTCGATGCCCTCGACGACCTTGGCCGCCAGCTCACGCGGGTTGCCCTTGAGCTTCTTCGCCAGCGCGAGCATGCCGTTCGCCTGGAAGTCGGCCCGGTCGCTACGTCGCAGCAGCGGGTCGACGGCGCCGGCCTCCGGCAGGGCTGCCGAGAGGGCGTCCGCGACGCGCTGGTTGACCGAAGCTGCGAGGGAGGTGACCGAGGCCATGGAGAGAAGCTCTCTTCTAGAGGGAGGGGTCGTTGGAGTGGAAAGGGTTTGCCAACGAGTATCCCACGCGGATACCACTGAATTTCCGTCCGGGAGTCGTCTGGGAGAATGGCACCGTCAGGCTTTTGAACGCCGGACGGCGCCACTGGGCGCAGGGCGCAATTGAAAGCTTCGGGAAACAGCTTCAGGAAGAGGAAGGGCCGATCGTGGCTCAGCAGAGCACCGAGACCGACTGGGTCTCCAGGTTCGCGGACGAGGTCATTGCCGAGGCGGAGCGCCGCGCCCCCGGCAAAGTGACATCAGGTGCTTCCGCACCGGTGATCGTCTGCGCCTCGGGCCTGAGCCCCTCCGGCCCGATCCACCTCGGCAACCTCCGCGAGGTGATGACCCCGCACCTGGTCGCCGACGAGATCCGCCGTCGCGGACACGCCTGCGAACACATCGTGAGCTGGGACGACTACGACCGGTACCGCAAGGTCCCGGCCGGTATCGACCCGTCCTGGGCGGAGCACATCGGCAAGCCGCTGACGTCCGTGCCGGCCCCGCCCGGCAGCCCGTACGGCAGCTGGGCCGAGCACTACAAGGCGGCCATGGAGGAGTCGCTGGCCGAGCTGGGCATCGAGTACCGCGGCATCAGCCAGACCGAGCAGTACACCTCCGGCGTCTACCGCGAGCAGGTGCTGCACGCGATGAAGCACCGCGCGGACATCGACGCCGTCCTGGACCGCTACCGCACCAAGGACAAGGCCACCGGCAAGCCGAAGAAGCAGCAGCAGAAGCCGGTCGACGAGGCGGAACTGGAAGCCGCCGAGGGCTCCGGCGCGGCCAGCGAGGACGACGGCAGCGCGGGCGGCGCGGGCTACTTCCCGTACAAGCCGTACTGCACGGTCTGCGAGAAGGACCTGACCACCGTCACCTCGTACGACGACGAGTCGACGGAGATGGCCTACACCTGCACCGCCTGCGGCCACTCCGAGACCGTCGCGCTGCGCGAGTTCGACCACGGCAAGCTGGTCTGGAAGGTCGACTGGCCCATGCGCTGGGCCTACGAGGGCGTCATCTTCGAGCCCTCCGGCGTCGACCACTCCTCGCCCGGCTCGTCGTACGTCGTCGGCGGCCAGATCGTGCGCGAGGTCTTCGACGGTGCGCAGCCCATCGGGCCCATGTACGCCTTCGTCGGCATCAGCGGCATGGCCAAGATGTCGTCCTCCAAGGGCGGGGTGCCCACGCCGGGCGACGCGCTGAAGATCATGGAGGCGCCGCTGCTGCGCTGGCTGTACGCCCGCCGCAAGCCCAACCAGGCCTTCAAGATCGCCTTCGACCAGGAGATCCAGCGGCTCTACGACGAGTGGGATGCCCTGGAGCGCAAGATCACGGATGGCACGGCGCAGCCCGCCGACGACGCGGCCTACACCCGCGCCGTGGGCACCGCCGCCGGCTGGCTGCCCAAGACGCCGCGCCCGCTGCCGTACCGGACGCTGGCCTCCGTCATGGACATCACCGCCGGCCACGACGAGCAGACGCTGCGCATCCTCAGCGAGCTCGACCCCGACAACCCGGTCACCACGCTCGACGAGACCCGGCCGCGGCTCGACAAGGCCGAGTACTGGATCACCACCCAGGTGCCGGCCGAGCAGCGCACGATCGTGCGCGACGAGCCGGACAAGGAACTGCTCGGCTCGCTGGACGAGCAGGGGCGCGCCTCGCTGCGGCTGCTGCTCGACGGGCTGGACGAGCACTGGTCGCTGGACGGTCTGACCACGCTGGTCTACGGCGTGCCGAAGATCCAGGCGGGGCTCGAACCTGACGCCAAGCCGACGCCGGAGCTGAAGGTCGCGCAGCGTGCGTTCTTCGCGCTGCTGTACCGGCTGCTGGTGAGCCGGGAGACCGGGCCGCGGCTGCCCACGTTGCTGCTGGCGGTGGGCGCGGAGCGGGTGCGCAGGCTGCTGGGCGGCTGATCCGCCTGGCGCGTGGCGCCGAGGGGCCTTGCCGCTGAGTCGTAGGGCTCGGCGGGCGCGTCCCACCCAGGGCTGACGACGGGTTCGACCCGCGGTATGACGACCGCCGGGGTCGAACCCGTCACTCTGGAGTCATGAGAGGAATCATTGGCTTCATCGCCATGCTCCAGGGGGCTGTGGGCTTCATCGGCCAGGTTTTCTTCGACGGCGGCTGGGGGCTGCTGCCCCATTGGTTCGACCTGCCGTCGGTCGCCTATCTCGGCGTCTTCGCGGCGGGCGCGGCGCTCGCCGTCTGGGGCGACGTGGACAAGAAGCGGCAGCGGAGCGGGATAGGCCGGGAGGCGGTGTAGCGGGCCGGGTCCGGTGGCCCGCCTACGGGATGGGCCCGGTGGCTCCGGATGGGCTCGGTGGCTCCGGGCTGGGCCTGGTGGCTACGGGATGTGCTCGGTTTCCAGCTCCATGCGGAGACGCAGCCGGAAGTCGCGTACGAATCCGCGCAGATAGCTCTCGCTCAGCGGGCCGCCGTCCTGTCCTGTGACCCCGTGGAAGTCCAGCAGGTAGCGGCTGAACTGCCGGGAGTTGGGGAAACTGTTCTGCTCCGCCACATACGACCGGTACGCCGCGAAGTACGCCTCGTCGCGCGGGATGTCGTCGGGGAAGGTGCCGACGGGGGGCAACTGCTCGGGGTCCGGGGGGAGTTCGGCGGCCGGGGGAGAGGGCTGGGCCGGTTCGGGGATCGGGAGCGGGTCGCCCGCGCTGCCCAGCGGGCGGCTGCGGCCGGGGCCTACCGGGACGGTCAACTGGGTTGCGGTGGCGGCCTGTTCGGGGGTGGAGGCGGTAGCCGCGGGCTCGGGGGACAGGGTGTGGTTGATCTCCGGCTCGGGGGTGGTGGGGGCCGGGATCGGGGATCCGGCCTCGGGGGTGCCGCCCACCTCGGCCGCCGGGTGGGACTCCAGTGCAGGCCGGGCATCCGCGCCCGCGGCCGTGACGGGGATCGGGCCCGGGGCCGTACCTGCGGGGGTGGCCGCTTCCGTAGCCGTGCCCGTGTCCGCTCCCGTACCCGCGGGCATGAGAACCGGCGGTTCTATCCCGGCCGCGGCCAGTCCGGCCGGTGCCGTCTTCGCCAGCGGCACGCCGTACCGCGCCAGCCGCAGCGGCATCAGCGACTCGACGGGTGCCCGGCGGCGCCAGGAGCGGCCGTAGCGGGCCCGCAGCCGCGCCTGATAGACGAGGCGGTCCTGCTCCAGCCGGATGACCTGGTCGTACGAGCGCAGCTCCCACAGCTTCATCCGGCGCCACAGCCGGAACGTGGACGGGAACGCGAGCAGCCAGCGGGTGAGCCGGACGCCCTCCATGTGCTTGTCGGCGGTGATGTCGGCGATCCGGCCGACCGCGTGCCGCGCGGCCTCGACGGCCACCACGAACAGCACCGGGATCACCGCGTGCATCCCCACGCCGAGCGCGTCGGGCCAGGCGGCCGCACCGTTGAACGCGATCGTCGCGGCCGTCAGCAGCCACGCCGTCTGGCGCAGCAGCGGGAACGGGATGCGGATCCATGTGAGCAGCAGGTCCAGCGCCAGCAGCACCACGATCCCGGCGTCGATACCGATCGGGAAGACGGCCGAGAAGGCGCCGAAGCCCTTCTTCTCCGCCAGCTCACGCACCGCCGCGTAGGAGCCGGTGAACCCGATGGCCGCGATCAGCACCGCCCCGGCGATCACCACCCCGATCAGGATGCGGTGCGTACGAGTCAGCTGCGCTGTGTGCGTCGTCTCGGACACCCGCGGTCCCTCCCCGGTCGGCGAAATGGCGCGCCTAGCGTGGCACACGGGTCAAGCCGGGTCCGGAGAGGGCCGGGATAAGAGGGCGTACGCCTGGGACAGGGCCGGGACGAGCCCGGGCAAGGCAGGCACTCAGGGCACCAGGGCCCTCGGGGCGCCCAGGGCGGCTAAGCCGTCTGGGGCACCCGAGGCGCCCGAGGAGAAGCGATCAGCCGTTCGCCTTGGCGGCGGCGACAGCGGCCTCCTTGGCGGCGGTCTGGGCGTCCTTCAGCAGCTTGTCCGCCTTCGGGGTGTCCCCGCCGGCCAGACCCGCGCCGTTGTAGTTGACCGTCACGACGACATTGGCCGTACGGACCACGACCGTCGTGTTCTTGAAGGCGTTGCCGTCCTTCTTGATGTCATACGTGATCGCGGTCGCCTCATCGCCGATCCCGGAGGTCTTGACCGCCTTGACCTTCTTGGCGTCCTTGGTGCCCTTCGCGCCGGTGACCTGCTTGCCGTAGAACTCCGTGGCGCGCGCGTCACCGGAGCCGATGCCGAGCTCGGAGTCGTAGCGCTGGTAGCCGACGTCCAGCCAGCGGAACTGGGAGCCGTCGACGCCCTCGTCGTCCAGGCTGCTCCAGGAGCAGCTGCCGTGGGCGGCGTTGTCGTTGGACGTGCCCTGCTCCCCGGACGCGTCCTTCACCTTGGGCGCCAGCTTCTTGATGGTGTCCTTGGAGAACGCGTCACACGGGACCGGCAGCTTCTTGTACTTCGCGGGCGCCACGGTCGGCGACGCGCTGCCCGTCTTGCTGGGTGCGTCGGCGGAGGCGTCACCGGAGCTCTCGGAGTCCGAGCCGGAGCAGCCGGCGACGAGCATCACCGGGACTGCGGCGCAGGCGAGAAGGCTGGCGAGTCGCTTGGCTGAACGGTGCATGGTTCCTTCGCTGTTCGTCGACGGGGTGACCGTGCCCCGTGCACGGGGACGTGGGGACGTACGGGGCATGGCTAGAGGGCACGGTACGCGGCGGAGCGAGGCCGGTGGCCGATTCGTGCTGTTTGGCAGTCGGGTGAATCGGATGGAAGCGTTCAGGTCTGGCGATTGCCGCAATTCGGCTAATGCGGACTATTCGCTGAAGCTCTCCGCCAGCTCGCCGGCCAGCGAACGGGCCTTGTCCTGCAGTTCCTGGCTCTCCGGCAACATCGTCTTGTCCGTCGACCACTGGTCGTAGGTGATCGTCACGATCACATTCGACGTGCGGAAGACCACAGTGATGTCACGGTGCACACCGGAGTCCGCGGTGACCAGTTTGTCGTTCAGGAAGGCCGCGTCACCGAGACCGTTCAGGACGCGCGGAGCGGTGGAGCCGCCGGGGTCCATGCTCGCGTCGTCGGACGGGTCAGGCGAGCCCGAGGGGTCTCCCGACTCCGTGCCGTCGCCCTCCGGCGTCTCCTCGCCGCCCTTGCCCTTGTCCCCGCCCTTGCCGGTCTCCTTGCCCTTGGGGGTGGACGGCGACGGTGAAGCGGACGAGGACGAGCCGTCGGACGGGATTCCCGCGGCCAGCTCCCTGTTCCCGTAGATCTCCTGCGCCTTGTCGTCGTCGCTGACGGCGGAGTCGTACGAGACCACCCGCTGGATGTCGAGCGACAGATGGCGGGTGCCGGCCGTGGTCTCGCGCTTCCAGCGGCAGCCGACGCGGCGGTCCGTGTCATAGGTGACATCGGCCTGGCCGGCGTAGATCTTCTCGGCCTCGGTGGCCGGTAGGCGTTCGCCGTCGCCGGGCAGCATGCCGCGCACGGTGCTCGGCGCGGGCAGCCCGCAGGCCTCCGGGAGTGTCTGGTACCGGCCCGGCTGGGCGGCCGAGCTCGACGAGGTGGCGTCGCCACCCTTGGCATCGGTGGCGCCACCGTCGGTGGCGGAGCCGCCGGTGCAGCCGGTGAGGCCGACGGCCAGCGCCGCGGCGGCCACCAGTGCGGCACCGGGTACGAACGGCTTTCGCTGCATCGTTCGCGGCTCCTTCCCCAGGAAATGTGGTTGCCGCCGGACAGCGGCCGATGGACACAATGTCTACCGCACGTCTTGCCGCAACCGCCGGTCCACCGTCCAAGATCGGATGAGTTGTCCAGCTTTTGCGTTTTATGTCTTTTCGGGGGAATGAGGAAGTTATGTCGTACACCGAAGTGCCCGGTGCCCAGGTACCGATCCGGATGTGGACGGACCCGTCCACGGTCGAGGACGTCGCGATGCAGCAGCTGCGCAATGTCGCCACGCTGCCGTGGATCAAGGGCCTGGCCGTGATGCCGGATGTGCACTACGGCAAGGGGGCCACCGTCGGTTCGGTGATCGCGATGCACGGCGCGGTCTGCCCGGCGGCGGTCGGTGTCGACATCGGCTGCGGGATGAGTGCGGTGAAGACGTCGCTGACCGCGAATGATCTCCCGGGTGATCTGTCCCGGCTGCGCTCGAAGATCGAGCAGGCGATTCCGGTGGGGCGGGGGATGCACGACGATCCGGTCGACCCGGGGCGGATGCACGGCTTCCCGACCGCCGGCTGGGACGACTTCTGGGCGCGGTTCGATGGAGTTGCGGAAGCGGTCAAGTTCCGTCAGGAGCGGGCTACGAAGCAGATGGGATCGCTCGGGTCCGGGAATCACTTCATCGAGTTCTGCCTCGATGAGACGGGTGCGGTGTGGCTGATGCTGCACTCCGGCTCCCGGAACATCGGCAAGGAGCTGGCCGAGTTCCACATGGGGCAGGCGCAGAAGCTGCCGCACAACCAGGGGCTCGTCGACCGGGATCTCGCGGTCTTCATCGCGGACACCCCGCCGATGGCGGCGTACCGCAACGACCTGTTCTGGGCGCAGGAGTACGCGAAGCACAACCGCGCGATCATGATGGCGCTCTTCCAGGACGTCGTCCGCAAGGAGTTCAAGAAGGCCCGTCCGACGTTCGAGCCGGTGATCTCCTGCCACCACAACTATGTGGCGGAGGAGCGGTACGACGGGATGGATCTGCTGGTGACCCGTAAGGGCGCGATCCGCGCGGGCACCGGCGAGTACGGCATCATTCCGGGCTCGATGGGCACCGGCTCGTACATCGTCCGGGGTCTGGGGAATGCCGCGAGCTTCAACTCCGCGTCGCACGGCGCGGGCCGGAAGATGAGCAGGAATGCCGCGAAGAAGCGTTTCTCCACGCGGGACCTGGAAGACCAGACGCGGGGCGTGGAATGCCGTAAGGACTCCGGCGTGGTGGACGAGATCCCGGGTGCCTACAAGCCGATCGAGAAGGTCATCGATCAGCAGCGGGACCTGGTGGCGGTCGTCGCCAAGCTCAAGCAGGTTGTCTGTGTGAAGGGCTGAGCAGCGGAGAACGGGGGGCGGGGCAGCTCTGTGCGGGCTGCCCCGCTTCCGGTTTTGAGTCAGTCAGGCGAGGGGGCGGGCCGGCCGGTGCGCGGGCCGGCTTCGGCCCCTCGCCGCTCGGGCCCGGTCGGCCGGGTGCGTCGAGCGGCCGGCCCTGCCCGACGAGGTGATCACGCCGCTGCCGTGAGCCCGTTGACCATGCGGTCGAGGAGGCGGTCGAAAGCGGCTTGGGGGGCTGGGTCCTTGCTCGGCACTGCCAGTGCCTGAGCGAGTTTGGGATACGCGCCTCCGGCGGCGACGGACCGAAGGTAGCGGGCCTGTGCGTCGAGGATTTCGTCGGAGGTGCGGCCGGCGGCCTCCGTCGCCTGTTCCTGGGCGAGTTCGTACGAAACGTAGCTGGCCACGAAGCCGGTGAGCAGGCTGAAGGTCTCCAGACCTCCTTGGGCGTCCAGGCCGACGGGTGCGAGTACGGCGAGTGCGTACTCCATGACGGCGAGGGTGTTCGGGCCGAGCGTCTGCCGTGCGGGCAGCGCACCGGGCAGCCAGGGGTGGCGCAGCATGATCGCGCGTTGCTCGTGGGCGAGCTGCCGAAGGTCGTCGCGCCAGTTGCCGGAAGGCTCCGGTGGCAGCCGGTGGTCGCCGCCGACCTGGTCGATCATGAGCTCCAGCAGCGTCTCCTTGTTGGGGACGTAGCTGTAGAGGGACATCGTGCCGGCCCCGATCCGGGCCGCGACCGCGCGCATCGTGACGGCGGTGAGTCCTTCGGCGTCGGCGATGGCAACGGCCTCGGCGGTGATCGCGGCGCGGCTGTGCGCCGGTGGCCGCCCCCGCCGCGGGCGTTCGGCCGGCGACCAGAGCAACTCGGGATCCACACCGGCATTGCGGCCGGATGAGCCTGTACGGGGCACGGCAACCTCTCCTCACTCCTGTCGCCATCCAATCATCCGCTATTCTCGTACGTCGTACGAGAAGCATGACGGATCCTGAGCCAGGAATCGAGGCACCGTGACGACGGCGACGCACCACTCGTCCGCAAAGAAGCCGCCCCTGCACGTCCGGGCCATGAGGCGCGCCACGCGGGGCATGCCTCCCAAGCTCCACGACATCGCGTACGAGCCCGGCCTGGTGGTGCCCGCCGCCGACGGCAGCGCGCTGCTGACCGACCACTACTTCCCCCTGGCCGACGGCGACTTCCCCACGCTCCTGGTCCGCTCGCCGTACGGCCGGGGTTTGCCCTGGGCGCCGATGTACGGCGTGCTGCTGGCCGAACAGGGCTTCCACGTCGTCCTGCAGAGCTGCCGCGGCACCGGCGGATCCGGCGGCGAGTTCGCCGTGTGGCAACACGAGGCCGCGGACGGCCAGGCCACCGTCGAGTGGCTGCGCCGGCAGTCCTGGTTCACCGGTGTGCTGGGGACGATCGGTCCCAGCGCCCTCGGCTATGTGCAGTGGGCGCTTGCCGTGGACCCGCCGCCGGAACTGCGCGCCATGGTCGTCCAGGTCGGCGTTCACGACATGCACGGCTTCTCCTACCCGTCAGGGGTGTTCGCCCTGGAGAACGCCCTGGTCTCCTCCCTGGGCCGGGTGTACTACCCCCGAGGCGTCCTGAGCTTTGCGCGGGCCGCACTGCGGCTGCGACGCCACCTCCGGAAGATCACCCGGACCCTTCCCCTCGGCGAGGCGTATGTGCCCGGTCTGGGCGGCCGGGTGCCGTTCCTGGAGGAGGCGATGGCCCACCCCGACGCGGACGACGCGCACTGGCAGGGGGCGGACATGGGGGCCGTGGCCGAGCGCCTGACCGTGCCGACCAGCCTGATCACCGGCTGGCACGACGCGTTCCTCGACCAGACCCTGCAGCAGTACGACAGGCTGCGGCGCGCCGGCTGCGACACCGCCCTGCTCGTCGGCCCCTGGACGCACAACTCCGCGATGCAGCAGGGCTGGCCCGAGGTCTTCGCCGAAAGCCTCGCCTGGCTGCGGGCCCACCTGTGCGACGACCCGTCCGGCCTGCGGAAGACGAGGGCGCGGGTCCACCTGGGCGGCCGGCGGACCTGGCACGACCTTCCCGACTGGCCTCCGGCCGCGACGGCCCACCGCTGGTACCTCGACGGCGACGGCACACTGGGCACCCAGGCCCCCGAAGACACGTCGGCGCCGTCGTCCTTCCGCTACGACCCGGCCGATCCGACCCCCTCGATCGGCGGGCCCCTGCTGTCGGGGCAGGCCGGGAACCAGGACAACACCGCCTTGGAGGCCAGGGACGATGTGCTGACCTTCACCACCGCACCGCTCACCGAGCCACTCTCCATTCTCGGGCCGGTCAGCGCGGAGCTACAGGTCAGCACGGACACCGGGCACGCCGATGTCTTCGCCCGGCTCTGCGACGTCGACGACCGGGGCCGCTCGACCAACGTCTGCGACGGGCTGCGACGGCTGCAACCCACCGGACCCGCCCCGGCCGCCGTCACGGTGGCCATGAGTTCCACCGCCTACTGCTTCCCCGCCGGACACCGGATCCGACTGCAGGTCAGCGGCGGCGCCCACCCACGCTTCGCCCGCAACACCGGCACCGGTGAACCCCTGCCGACGGCCACCCGACTCATACCGGCCGAAGTCTCGCTCCACCACCCGTCCGCGCTCGTTCTGCCCACCACAGAAGAGGAGTTGGCGAGCGCGGGCCCTGCGGACTGACGGGCTACGGGTTACGGGCTACGGGCCACCAGTCACGGAAGTCCTGGCTGGTCGATGCGGGCCGCTGAGGATCCGGTCGGCCCCGCCGGCTGCCGCTGCCGCTACCTCCGGCGCCGCCCCAGCCGATAGCCCTGTCGCTGGATCCACCACTCGGCGGCGACCATGTTCAGGACGAGGGCCAGCCAGGCTGTGGTGCTGGCGAGGTCGTGGGCGGCGGTGACGGGGTTGCCTGCGTACCTGATCGGGTCGGACTGCTGGGCCGCTACCAGTTGCTCGATCAGGGGCTGGAGCAGTCGTGAGGTGATCGCGACGAGGGTGAGGGCGAAGTTGCGGATCATCCACACCCGGTGGTCGGCGTAGCGGCGCTGGAGGGCGCTGCGGTAGCCGGCGATGCCGGTGGTGATCCACAGGACGTCGAGGACCCCCAGTGCCATCTGGTTGCTCAGTCCCAGGTCGATGAACCAGACGACGGGGATGCCGACGAGCGCCGAGGGGAAGACGCCCGCGAAGAAGTAGGTGCGGCCGGTCCAGCGGTGGACGACCGGGTGGCGGCGGCGCAGCCAGGGCCAGAACTGAGCGATGCCGGTGATCACCGCGACGGCGGCGGTGAAGATGTGCGCGACCAGGAGTGCGTAGTGCAGTTCGCTGCGCGGGGGGATTCGGCTGGTGTGCAGGTCGGGCGGGACGTAGGCGCTGAGTGCGTGGGCCGTGACGAGGAGGATCACCACGGCGGACGGGATCAGCCACCAGGCGGCGCGGCGCCGTCCGGGGCGGCGGGCGGCGGTCGTGCCGGACTTGGGGGTGCCGGCTTCGAGGCTGCCGGCCTGGTGACTGCCGCGGCCCCGGCCCTTGGGGGCCGGGCCTTCGCCGTGGGCCGCGGGTGGTTCCGGATGCGTCGTGGATGCCATGGATCCACTGTCGCGAGGACCGCGGCCCGGGACACGGGGCCCGCACACCCGGTCAGGGGTGTACCTGGCCCCCGTATCCGAGGGGTGACCGGCCGGAGGGCGTGGTGCGCCTCACCGGTCTCAAGTGGTGCGGTGGACCTTGGTGTTGGAGGCCTGGGCGCGCGGACGGACCACCAGGAGGTCGATGTTGACGTGCGAGGGGCGGGTGACCGCCCAGGCGATGGTGTCGGCGACATCGTCCGCGCTGAGCGGCGCGGCGACGCCCTCGTAGACCTTGGCGGCCTTGGCCTCGTCGCCGCGGAAGCGGGTGGTGGCGAACTCGTCGGTCTTCACCATGCCGGGGGCGACCTCGATGATCCGCACGGGCTCTCCGCACAGCTCCAGGCGGAGCGTTTCGGCGATGACGTGGGCGCCGTGCTTGGCGGCGACATATCCGCCGCCGCCCTCGTAGGTGCCATGGCCGGCGGTGGAGGAGAGTACGACGACGGTGCCGTCGCCGGAGGCGGTCAGCGCGGGCAGCAGCGCCTGGGTGACGTGCAGCACGCCGAGCACATTGACCTCGTACATCGCGCGCCAGTCGGCGGGGTCACCGGTGGCGACCGGCTCCGCGCCGAAGGCGCCGCCGGCGTTGTTGATGAGGACGTCGCAGCGGTCGAGGGTGGCCGCGAAGGCGTCGACGGCGGCGCGGTCGGTGACGTCGAGTGCGTACGCCTCGGCGTGCGGCAGCTCGGCGGCGAGGGCCTCGATGCGGTCCTTGCGGCGGGCGGTGAGGACGACGCGGTAGCCGGCTGCGGCCAGTTGCCGCGCGGTCGCGGCGCCGATGCCGCTGCTCGCTCCGGTAACGACGGCGGTGGGGGCGTCGGCGGTGGGGGCGTCGGCGGTCATGGGACTCTCCTCGTGCCTGTGGCGTGCGGGGTGGGCAGCGTGTAGGGCGGGTACGGCGTCCGTGGTGCGTGGCGCGCGTGGTGCGTTGTACGCGGCGCGCGAGGTGCGTGGTGCGTGGTATCTGACGTGCGTAGTGCGTGGCCAGGATATGCAGCCGGAGTGATCAACGGGCTCTCGGGACGTACATGATCACCGCCACACCGGCCAGGCAGATCAGCGCGCCGATGATGTCCCACCGGTCCGGGCGGTACCCGTCCGCGACCATGCCCCAGGCCAGCGAACCGGCGACGAAGACTCCGCCGTACGCGGCGAGGATGCGGCCGAAGTCGGCATCCGGCTGGAGAGTTGCGACAAAGCCGTAGACGCCCAGGGCGATCACCCCGGCGCCGATCCAGACCCAGCCCTTGTGCTCGCGGACTCCCTGCCAGACGAGCCAGGCGCCGCCGATCTCGAAGAGGGCGGCGAGGACGAAGAGGGCGACGGAGCGGACGGTCAGCATGCCGACCAGCGTAGGAGGCCGTCCGGTGGACAGCCGCCCGTTGGGCAGTGGCCCGTTGGGCAGTGGTCGGACAGGCAGTGGTCGGACAGGCGGTTGCCCGACAGGCGGTTGCCCGAGGTGGTGCCCCGCCCGTCATGGGAAGGGCGGGTGCCGGTGGCGTGTGAGAGCTTCGAGGCATGCTCATCGAACGCGCTTACGTGGACCTTCCGGAAGGGGAAGGGACGGCCGGGGACGGCTGGCCCTGGACGGTGCCGTGTGTGCGCCAGCTGGCCGACGAGGGGCTGACCTTCCGCGCGCCGGTCACCTTTCTCGTGGGGGAGAACGGCTCGGGGAAGTCGACGCTGGTCGAGGCGCTGGCGGAGGGTTTCGGGCTGGATTCGTACGGCGGCTCGGCGGGCTATAAGTACGCAAGCTCGCGGGAGGCGTCGGAGCTCGGCGCGGTGCTGCGGTTCGATCCGACGCAGGCCGGACGCCGGATGGTCCGCGGGCCGCGAACCCGCCGGCGCGGCTTCTTTCTGCGGGCCGAGACGGCGCTGGACGCGCTGAGCCGGGAGCGGCTGTCACAGGTCCCGGACGATATGAGCCATGGGGAGAGCTTCCTGATGGCCTTCCGGGAGAAGTTCTCGCAGCCGGGCCTGTATGTGATGGACGAGCCGGAGGCGGCACTGTCCTTCTCCTCCTGCCTTGAACTGGTCGGGTTGATGGACGAGTTGGGGAAACGCGGCGCGCAGATCATCTGCGCCACGCACTCCCCGCTGCTGACGGCGCTGCCCGGCGCCGAGATCGTCGAGGTCGGCGAGCACGGCATGCGGTCCGCGGAGTGGGCGGACCTGGGTCTCGTCGACCACTGGCGTCGCTATCTCAGCGACCCGCGGGCGTATCTGCGGCATGTGCTCGCGGGGTGAGGGAGGCCGGCGGGGCGGTGCCTATGGAGTCCCTGGCCTCTGCCGTGGCGCCGGTCCAGTGGGTGAGGGCGGCGCGTAGTCCCGCGGCGCGCTCGGCCGGGGCGGTGACGTCCGTGGCCCAGGCGATATAGCCGTCGGGCCGTACGAGCAGCGCGGTGCGCCGTCCGCCCGCCCAGGAGGCGCGTACGACACGGTCGGCGGCGGGCTGTGGTCCGGTGGCGTCGGCGGCGGGGGTGATGAGGACGAACTTGCCGTGGCGCAGGAGCTCGTAGAGGCGGCTGCCGTCGGCGAGACGGACGTCGGGGGCGCGGCGGCCGGCGAGAGGGTGGGCGCCGCGCCCGGCGGGGTAGCTGATGCCGATGCCGGAGAGAGTGCGGATGGCACGGCGGGACAGCGGCCGCAGCCGGTTGACGAGCTGGGCGGCCACCGCGCGGGCGGCGCGCCCCACCGGCCCGTGCAGCAGGCCGGCCCGGAGCATGGCGCCGCTGGTGCGCAGCACGAGCTTGCCGACAGGGTGCCGCTCGTCGTGGTAGCTGTCCAACAGGCTGTCGGGGGCATGGCCCTGGAGCACCGCGGCGAGCTTCCAGCTGAGGTTGGCGGCGTCCTGGAGTCCGGTGTTCATGCCCATGCCGCCGGCCGGGGAGTGGACATGCGCGGCGTCTCCGGCGAGGAAGGCGCGGCCGACGCGGTAGCTCGGGACCTGCCGTTCGTCGCTGTGGAAGCGGGAGATCCAGCGGGCGTCATGCATGCCGTAGTCGCTGCCGAAGGCGATACGGGCCAGCTCGCGGACCTCGTCCAGGTCGGCGGGCACATCGTCGTCGGCCTGGCGGTGGCGATTCCAGCCGGTCACGCGGTACCAGCCGTCGCCGAACGAGCTGATCAGGGCGAACGCGTCCGTGGTGGCGGTGACGGTGAGCGGGGTTTCGGGCTCCTGGGCCAGCCGGACATCGGCGAGGACCAGGGAGCGGAGCACGGATTTGCCGGGGAAGGGCAGGCCGAGGGCCTCGCGGATGGTGCTGCGGACGCCGTCGGTGCCGACGAGGTAGGCGGCGCGGGCGCTGCGGATGCCGTCGGCATCGCGGACGCGCACCGTCACGCCGTCGTCGTCCTGCTCCAGGCCGAGCACCTCGGAGTCGTACCGGAAGATGACGCCGGCCTGCCGGGCCCGCCGCTCCAGCACTCGCTCGACCTCGAACTGTGGGGTGGCCAGCATGAACGGGAAGCGGGACGGGAGCTGGGTCGGGTCGACGGCGACGCCCCCGAAGAGGCGGCCGCGGGTGAGGGGATAGCCGCCCGAGACGAGCTCGTCGGCGAGTCCGCGGGCGTCCAGCTGCTCCAGGGTTCGGGCGTGTACGACGAGGGCGCGGGTGAGGTTGCTGGTCGTGTCGGGGCGGCGCTCCAGGAGCGTGACGCCGAGGCCGGCCTCGGCGAGGTCGCCGGCGAGCAGCAGCCCGGTCGGGCCGGCGCCGACGACGATGACATCGGTGCGGCGGGCCTCGGGGTCGGTCGCCGGGCCGGGCGCCGGATCGGGCACCGGATCGGGCGAAGGGGCTGTGGTCGGAGCGGTGGTGCTGGGCTTGCGGTTCGCGGCCTCCATGGCTGCCTCCTATGCCAACACGTGTTGGTCAACGCTTGTTGGCAAAATCGTAGAGCGGTCGGACCTGGCATGTCAACACCTGTTGGCCTACAGTTGTTGACATGGCCGAACGCGCCCCCTCCACCCCCGCAGTCCCCCCCGACGTGGCCGTCGACGTGCCCCCCGTGGTCCCCGTCGCCCCCAACGCCGGGGACCACGGACGCCCCCGCCGCTCCGAGGCCACCCGTGCCGCGATCCTGGCCGCCGCCAAGGACCGCTTCGCCGCCGACGGCTACGAGCGCGCGACCATCCGCGCCATCGCCAGGGAGGCGGGCATCGACCCGTCGATGGTGATGCGCTACTACGGCAACAAGGAGGGGCTGTTCGCGGCCGCCTCCGAGATCGAAGTGCACGTCCCCGACCTCACCGGGGTGCCGCACGACGAGCTCGGCGCCCGGCTCGTACGGCACTTCCTGGAGCGCTGGGAGTGCGACGAGACGCTGACCGGCATGATGCGCGTCGGCGTCACCAATGAGGCGGGCGCGGAGCGGATGCGCGGGGTGTTCGCCGACCAGATAGGGCCGGTCCTCGCCGCCGTCTGCCCGGTGCCCGACCAGGCGCCGACGCGCGCCGCGCTGATCGCCTCGCAGATCCTCGGCATGGCGCTGTGCCGCTACGTCCTGCACATCCCGCCGGCCGTCGGGCTCAGCCAGGACGAGGTCGTCGCCTGGCTGGCGCCCACCATCCAGCGCTATCTGACGGCCGAACAGCCCTGAGGAGGACCGGCGAGCGGCTTACGAAGGGCTGGTCCGCGGCGCCGGCACACGCTCCGCGACCCGTTCCAGATGCCCGGCGAAGATCCGCTGCGCGTCCGGCGTCAGCGTCGTCAGGGCCACCATCGCCGTGATGATGACATCGCACAGCTCGCTGTGGACGTCGTCCCAGGTGTGACTGTGGCCCTTGCGCGGGTTCTGGCCGGTGGCCCCGATGACGGCCTGGGCCACTTCGCCCGCCTCCTCCGAGACCTTCAGGATGCGCAGCAGCCGCTCCTGTTCGGGCGGCAGCGTGCTCTCCCGGTCGAGCCGGCGCGCCAGCTCTTCGACGGTGTTCCAGAGCACCGTCCCGTCGGACGGGGTATCGGACATGGCTCGATTCTGCCCGCGTCGCGGGCCGCCCCCTGCCTAGGGTGTGGACCGAGACGGGAGGCTGCCCATGCACGAGCCGCATACGCACCAGCCGATGCCCGCGTCCGGACGGCCCGGCCGGCTGCCCGAGGCGCTGATCGACTTCTACGGGCTCGTACCGCTGCCCCGTGAGGGCGGGCGGTTCCGGCGTACCTGGGCCGGACCCGAGCGCGCCGACGGGCGGCCCGAGGGCTCGGCGATCGTCATGCTGCTGACCGCCGAGCCGGGCGACTACTCCGCCCTGCACCGGCTGCCGGCCGACGAGATCTGGCACTTCTACCTCGGTGATCCGCTCACCCTGTTCCTGCTCCCCGAGGAGGGCGCCGCCCGTACGGTCGTCCTCGGCCCCGACATCCTCGGCGGCCAGCACGTCCAGTTCACCGTGCCGGCCGGCACATGGATGGGCGCCGTGGTCGCCGAGGGCGGCGGCTGGACGCTCTTCGGCTGCACCATGGCGCCCGGCTTCACCTTCGACGACTACGAGCACGGGGACGCCGCCGAACTGGCCGTGCGCTTCCCTCAGGAGGCAGCGCGGATCGCCGCGCTGAGCCGGCCATGACAGAGCAGCCGACCCCTTGTTCCCCCAACGCCGGTGACGGGGCGGCCGCTCCCGGCGACCACGCTGCCCCGGAGGGGCGCAGTACCCCCGAAACGCCTGGGCGCCCGAGCCTCCGCGAACTCCCGGGCCTCCCCGACCTCACCGGCCAAGTCGCCCTCGTCACCGGTGCGGGCGGCACTGTCGGCCGCGGTATCGCGCTGCGGTTTGCCGCCGCGGGCGCCGCCGTAGTGGCGCATTTCCGTACGCGGGCCGAGGCCGCGCGGGCGCTGGTAGAGGACATCGCGGAGCGGGGCGGCAGTGCGCTGGCGCTCCACGCCGATCTGGCCGTCGAGGCGGAGTGCCATCGGCTGGTGGCGGAGGCCGGCGGCTGGCGGGGCCGGCTGACCGCGCTGGTGAACAACGCGGGCGTGCAGCCCACCCAGGAGCTGGCGACGATGTCGCTCGCCGACTGGCGGGCCGTGGCGGACACCAACGTGCACAGCGTCTTCGCCTGTACCCAGGCCGCGGCGGTCGTCATGCGGGAAGGCGGCGGAGGGTCGGTGACGCATATCGCGTCCATCGAGGCGGACCGTCCGGCGCCCCGGCACGCCCACTACAGCGCGTCCAAGGCGGCGGTGGTGATGCACGCACGCTCGGCGGCCCTGGAGTACGCGGCGTACGGGATCCGCGTCAACAGCGTCTCGCCGGGCCTGATCGGGCGCCCCGGCATCGAGGAGGACTGGCCGGAGGGGGTCCGCCGCTGGGAAGCGGCGGCGCCCGCCGGACGGTTGGGGCGGCCCGAGGACGTGGGCGATGCCTGTGTCTTCCTCGCCTCGCCGATGGCGTCCTGGATCACCGGCCACGATCTCGTCGTCGACGGCGGCGTCTCGGCCCGCCCTACGTGGTGATCAGTCCGACGCGGTGACCAGACCCGCCCAGCGCGGCCGCAACGATTCAGCAGCGGCCGGTCGGCACCTCAGGGCCACACCAGGCAGTACGCCTGGTGCCCCGCTTCGTGCAGCCGGTGGCTGAAGTCCTGCCACTCGTGCAGGAGCTGGTAGACGCTGAAGGCATCGCGCGGACCGCCCCGGTCCGGGACGGTGGACCAGATGAACGCGGCCGCGCCGACTGACTCCTCGCCGACACCCCGCAACGGGTCGACCACGGTCATGGGGAGTTTGACGACGGCGTAATCGGGGTGCAGGACGACCAGCTCCAGCGGCGGGACCTTATGAAGCGGTATGCCCTCGATACCGGTGAGGACCATCGCAGCCATCGTCTCCGGCTTGATCTTGGTGAACATGCCACCCATACCGAGCTCGTCACCGCCGAGCTCCTCGGGGCGCATCGAGATCGGGACCCGGGCCGCCGTCGCACCGTTCGGTGCGCCGAAGTACTTGTACGTCACCCCCATGCGGCCGCCTCTGTTGTCCCCACCCGTGATGCCCTCGGTGCCCTCGCGCCGGTGACGGCCGCGCTGGGCGCGCTCGGGACCCCGGTCATCGGTCCCCTCACCCAGTTCGCCACCGCGATGCATATCTCCACCCGACCACTCGCAGCCTTAGCCGCGCAACCCGATCATCGTCTCAGAGACCTCCCCCGTCACCGGCGTGCGAAACGCCCGGCCGCGCGCCCCCGTGCGCCTCTGAGACCATTGCTTGCGTGACTTACTCGTACGTCGCCCCAGTTTCGCAGACGCGAGGGGCCTGACGCCCGGTCGAGAGCGAGAGGAATCAAAAAGGGACCGAGATGGAACCGAGCGGCGCCCAAGAGGTGTCCGCGAGGCGAATCCCACACCGTTGTCAGCCGGGCCGTGTCCGTGTGCCGCCGCCCTCCCTCCGTTTATGCAGGTCAGGATCACAGTGTCTTTTCCGTATGAAGCCCCTGTTTCGCAGTCGCTGTTCGATCGCGCCTCCGTGGTGACGCCCGGCGGCGTCAACTCTCCGGTGCGGGCGTTCCGTGCCGTGGGTGGTACGCCCCGGTTCATGGTGTCCGGTGCGGGTCCGTACCTCACTGACGCCGACGGCCGTGAGTATGTCGACCTCGTGTGCTCCTGGGGGCCGATGATCCTCGGTCACTCGCATCCCGCGGTGATCGCCGCGGTCCAGGAGGCGGTCGCCCACGGTACGTCCTTCGGCACGCCCGGCGCGGGCGAGGTCGAGCTGGCCGAGGAGATCGTGGCGCGGATCGCGCCGGTTGAGCAGGTGCGGCTGGTGTCCTCCGGCACCGAGGCGACGATGTCCGCGATCCGCCTGGCGCGCGGTTTCACCGGCCGCGCGAAGGTGGTCAAGTTCGCCGGCTGCTACCACGGCCATGTGGACGCGCTGCTGGCCGCGGCCGGTTCGGGCGTGGCGACCTTCGGTCTGCCGGACACCCCGGGCGTCACCGGTGCGCAGGCCGGCGACACGATCGTGCTGCCGTACAACGACATCGAGGCGGTACGGGCCGCGTTCGCCGCGCACCCGGGCGAGATCGCGTGTGTGATCACCGAGGCGTCGCCGGGCAACATGGGCGTGGTGCCTCCGCTGCCGGGCTTCAACCAGGGGCTGAAGGAGGTGTGCGCGGAGAACGGCGCGCTCTACATCTCCGACGAGGTCATGACCGGCTTCCGGGTCAGCAAGGCCGGTTGGTACGGAATTGATGGGGTGCAGCCCGATCTGATGACCTTCGGCAAGGTCATGGGTGGCGGCTTCCCCGCCGCGGCCTTCGGTGGGCGCGCCGACGTCATGGCTCACCTCGCCCCGGCCGGCCCGGTCTACCAGGCGGGCACCCTGTCCGGGAACCCGATCGCCACCGCCGCCGGTGTCGCGCAGCTGCGGCTGCTGGACGACGCCGCGTACGAGAAGGTCGACGCGGTCTCGGCCGAGGTGCGGGGTCTGGTCACCGCGGCGCTGGCGAAGGAGGGTGTCGCGCACCGGTTGCAGGTCGCGGGCAACATGTTCTCGGTCTTCTTCACGGACACCGAGGTGACGGACTATGACGCGGCGAAGGCGCAGGAGTCGTTCCGCTTCACCGCCTTCTTCCACTCGATGCTGTCGCAGGGCGTCTACCTGCCGCCGTCCGCCTTCGAGTCGTGGTTCGTCTCGACCGCGCACGACGCCGCGGCCGTCGAGCGGATCGCCGCCGCACTGCCGGCCGCCGCGCGGGCCGCGGCCGAGGCGACGGCCTGAGGAACGCGGATCGGCCGACGGGCCGCCGACTGCTTGCAGACGACTGAATGAATGGGTGACATGAGCAGCGAAGACATCACCGTCGTGCACCTGATGCGGCACGGCGAGGTGCACAACCCCGAGGGCGTTCTCTACGGCCGCCGGCCCGGCTACCACCTCTCCGATCTGGGGCGGAAGATGGCCGACCAGGTCACGGAGCACCTCGCGGACCGGGACATCACGCATGTCGTGGCCTCGCCGCTGGAGCGTGCGCAGGAGACGGCGGCGCCGATCGCCGGTGCGCATGGTCTGGATCTGGCCACCGATGAACGGCTGATCGAGGCGGCCAACGTCTTCGAGGGGAAGACCTTCGGGGTGGGCGACGGCGCGCTGAAGAAGCCCGGCAACTGGAAGTACCTGACGAATCCGTTCCGCCCGTCGTGGGGCGAGCCGTATATCGAGCAGGTCGTACGGATGATGGCGGCGCTGGGCGCGGCCCGGGACGCGGCGCGCGGCCACGAGGCGGTGGCGGTCAGCCATCAGCTGCCGATCTGGATCGTACGCAGCTTCGCGGAGCGGCGGCGGCTGTGGCACGACCCGCGGCGGCGGCAGTGCACTCTTGCCTCGCTGACGTCTTTCACCTTTCACGGCGACAAGATCATTTCGGTGGGTTACAGCGAGCCGGCGCGCGACCTGGTTCCCTCCCACCTGTTGGCCGGCGCCAAACCCGTCAAGGGGAAGAGCAAGGCCTTTGGCGCCTGATGATCCATCAATTGGCGGTAAGTCAATGGCAGGCAAAGCAAGAGATTTGAGCGAGTAACCGGAACCTCTCCGTCCGACATGCCCTCTACTCGGATGTCCGTTTATATGGATATTGAGTTCGTCGAGCACGGATGGGGACGACGGTATGCGCGCGATCAGTCGGCGGAACCTGTTGGGTATGGGAGTTGGGGCAGCCGCGGCGCTCGGTGTCGCGGGCTGTTCCCTGTCCGGCTCGGACAATGAGGCGAACAAGCAGCGGGCGAAGAACTCCGTGCAGGCCCGTTCGAAGCCCATCGGTGACGGCTCGACCGCCAATTCGGGAGCGCAGCCCCATCAGCCGGAGAAGCCGGAACGGCTGGAACCCGGCCAGACCCCGCCGCAGTTCGTGATCTTCTCCTGGGACGGTGCGGGAGAGGTCGGCAACGGCCTCTTCCCCCGATTCCTCAAGGTCGCCAAGGACCATGGCGCCGCCATGACCTTCTTCCTCTCCGGGCTGTACCTCCTGCCCGAATCGAAGAAGCAGATCTACCGCCCGCCGAACAACCAGGCCGGCGCCTCCGCCATCGGCTATCTCACCGACGACCACATCAAGGAGACGCTGAAGAACGTACGCGCGGCATGGCTGGACGGCCATGAGGTCGGCACCCACTTCAACGGTCACTTCTGTTCCGGCTCGGGCAGCGTCAAGCTCTGGACGCCGCAGCAGTGGCAGTCCGAGATAGACCAGGCGATGGATTTTGTCACCAAGTGGCGTACGCACACCGGCTTCACCGAGATAGACCCGCTGCCCTTCGATTACCGCAAGGAATTGGTGGGCGGCCGCACCCCGTGTCTTCTCGGTCAGGGAAATCTGCTGCCGACGGTAAAGGACCTCGGCTGGCGCTATGACGCCAGTTCACCCGGCGGTCTCCAGATGTGGCCCAAGAAGAAGATGGGAATCTGGGACTTCCCGCTTCAGCAGATTCCGTTCCCGGGTCACTCGTTCGAGGTCCTCTCAATGGACTACAACATCCTCGCCAACCAGTCGAAGAACTCGACAAAGGCCCCGCCGGCCAACTACCCGGGCTGGCGCAAGCAAGCCACCGAGGCGTATATCTCCGGATTCCAGCGCGCGTACGAGAGCAATCGCGCGCCGTTCTTCATCGGAAACCACTTCGAGCAGTGGAACGGCGGTATCTACATGGACGCCGTCGAGGACGCGATCAAGCACATCGCCGACGAGCGGAACAAGGATGTGCGGCTGGTGTCATTCCGGCAGTTCACCGACTGGCTCGACGCACAGGACCCGAACGTGCTGAGCAAGCTCCAGGGCGTAGGTGTCGGACAGAAGCCGGCCGGTGGCTGGAAGTCGTACCTGGCCGCCGCCTGAGACCGGCCCCCTGACACATCGGAAACCACTCCCGGAACACGTCCGGGGGGCCCCGGACGTACCGCCCCTGACATGCCCGTTTGTGGGGGATAGGGCAGCCCGAGGGGGGCGCGGAAGATCCGGAATCGGCCCATGCGAAACTTTTCACATGAGTGCCTGCCGCGCCCCACGCCGCCTCACGAGCCGCAGCCGCATCGCCCTGCTCGCCGCAGGGGCCGCGGTCGCGTCGCTGACGCTGAGCGCCTGCGGGGAAGGCGCCTCCGGCGGCTCGTCACAGACCGGGTACGTCCAGGGCAAGAACGGCTTCGCCACCGTGAAGAAGGGGCAGCGGCAGCCGGCGCCCGACCTCTCCGGCGAGACCACCACCGGCAAGCAGTTGGACGTCGCCGACTACAAGGGCAAGGTCGTCGTCCTCAATGTCTGGGGCTCCTGGTGCGGGGGGTGCATCGCCGAGGCGGCGAACTTCACCAAGGTCGCGAACGAGACCAAGGGCAAGGGCGTCCAGTTCATCGGGATCAACACCCGCGACGCCGCGAAGTCGCAGGCCAACAGCTATGAGGAACAGCACAAGGTGCCGTACCCGAGCCTGTTCGACCCGCCGGGCAAGCTGCTGCTGCGCTTCCCCAAGGGCAGCCTCAACCCGCAGCTCATCCCCACCACGATCGCCTTCGACCGGGACGGCAAGATCGCCGCGCGCGCGGTCGGCCCGCTCTCCGAGGACGGTCTGCGCAAGATGGTCGACCCCCTGATCGCCGAGAAGTGATCACGTGATCGAGCTCGCCGCCGAGACCGCGCAGAACCAGACCATCCTGACCGGCGCACTGCTCGCCGCCGTACCCATCGCCCTGCTGGGCGGCCTGGTCTCCTTCTTCTCCCCCTGCGTCCTGCCGCTGGTCCCCGGCTATATGTCGTACGTCACCGGCGTCGCCGGCACCGACCTCGCCGAGGCCAAGCGCGGCCGGATGCTGGCCGGTGCCGCCCTGTTCGTCCTCGGCTTCACCGCCGTGTTCGTCTCCGGCGGCGCCCTCTTCGGGTTTTTCGGGGAGACGCTGCAGAGCTACAAGGACGTCATCTCGCGGATCCTCGGCGGCCTGATGATCCTGCTCGGGCTGGCGTTCGCGGGCGTCCTCCAGCGCTTCGGCCAGCGCGAACTGCGCTTCCACAAGAAGCCCGCCATGGGGCTGCTCGGCGCGCCGGTGCTCGGGGTGCTCTTCGGCGTCGGCTGGACGCCGTGTCTGGGCCCCACCCTCACCGCCGTCAACACCCTCTCCCTCTATCAGGCGAGCGCGGCCCGCGGTGCCCTGCTGACCGTCGTCTACTGCCTGGGCCTGGGCCTGCCGTTCATCGCCGTCGCACTGGCCTTCCGCCGCATGCTGGGCGCGTTCGGCTGGATCAAGCGGCACTACGTGTGGGTGATGCGGATCGGCGGCGGCATGATGGTCGCGCTCGGCATCCTGCTCGTCACCGGCGTCTGGGACAGTCTGATGTTCGAGCTGCAGAGCTGGACGCAACGCTTCACCGTTGGGATCTGATCGATGTCCACGAAGACCGACACCCCCCGCGACCCGGGCCCGGACCCCGGCGTTCCGGACGCCCGGGAGTCCAGCACGGCCACGGATCTCGGCGCGGCCGGATCCCAGCTCTCCACGGCGCCCGCCGAGGACATCAGCTTCCCCTCGCTCGGCCCCCTCGGCTGGGCGCGCTGGTTCTGGCGGCAGCTCACCTCCATGCGGGTGGCGCTGCTGCTGCTCTTCCTGCTGTCGATAGGTGCCATCCCCGGCTCGCTGATCCCGCAGACCGGCATCGACCCGGTCAAGGTCGAAGCCTTCAAGTCCGACCACCCCACCCTCGGTGAGGTCTACGACAAGCTGGGGATGTTCCACGTCTACAGCTCGGTGTGGTTCTCGGCGATCTACCTGCTGCTGTTCATCTCGCTCATCGGCTGCATCGTGCCGCGCACCTGGCAGTTCGTCGGGCAGCTGCGGGGCCGTCCGCCGGCCGCCCCGCGCCGGCTGACCCGGCTGCCCGCGTACACGACCTGGCGTACGGACGCGGCACCCGAGGAGGTCCTCGGGGCGGCGCAGCGGCTGCTGAAGAAGCGGCGGTTCCGGACCCACCGGTCCGGCTCCGCGGTCGCCGCCGAGAAGGGCTATCTGCGCGAGACCGGCAACCTGGTCTTCCATGTCGCGCTGATCGTGATGCTGGTGGCGTTCGCCGTCGGCAGCCTGTGGAAGTCCGAGGGCGGCAAGCTGATCGCCGAGGGTGACGGTTTCTCCAACAACCTCACCCAGTACGACGACTTCAAGTCCGGGCCCTTCTTCGACACCGAGACCATGGAGCCGTTCGGTTTCACGCTCGACGGGTTCGACGCGACGTACGAGCGGACCGGACCGCAGAAGGGCACCCCGCGGACCTTCCGCGCCAACGTCAGCTACTTCACCGGCGCGGACGGCAAGGAGCACAAGACCGCGATCGAGGTGAACAAGCCGCTGGACATCGCGGGCTCGAAGGTCTTCCTGCTCTCGCACGGCTACGCGCCGGTGGTCACCGTCAAGGACGGCCGCGGCAAGGTCGTCTACAAGGGCGCGGTGCCCTTCCTCCCGCAGGAAAGCAAGAACTTCACCTCGACCGGTGTGGTGAAGGTGCCGGGTGCGCAGACCAAGGACGGCAAGCGCAACCAGCTCGGCTTCCAGGGCTTCTTCGTGCCGACGTTCGGCGGCAAGGGCTCCGGCTCGATGTTCTCGCAGTTCCCCGCGCTGGACTATCCGGTGCTGACGCTGACCGCCTACCACGGTGACCTGGGCGTCGACTCCGGACTGCCGCAGAACGTCTACCAGCTGGAGAAGAAGAACCTCAAGCAGTACAAGGACAGCAAGGGCGCCCCGGTCGCCAAGATGATGCTGCCGGGCGAATCGATGAAGCTGCCCGGTGGCGACGGCAGCATCAGGTTCGACGGCATCAAGGACTGGGCCAGCTTCACGATCAGCCACCAGCCCGGCAACGGCCTCGCGCTGACCGGCGCGGTCGCCGCGCTGCTGGGCCTGGCCGCCTCGCTGTTCATCCAGCGCCGCCGGGTGTGGGTACGGGCGGAGCGGGTCGAGGAGAACGGCGTCGGCGTCACCGTCGTCGAAATGGCCGGCCTCGGCCGCAGCGAGTCGCCCCGGCTGCCGGAGGAACTCGCCGATCTCGCGGTGGCACTGGGCACCGACGCCCCGCTCGTCGAACCCGCCGACCCCGGGGCATCCGCCGAACCCGCCGACGACTCCGCACACACCGAAGACTCCGAAGCCGCAGAAGACTCCGCGGAGCCGACCGACCCGACCGGTCCTGCCGACTCTGCCGATCCTGCCGATCCTGCCGAATCTGCTGACCCCTCTGAAGGAGCGCGCGCGTGAACATCGCTGCCGCAGCCAACGAGACACTGGCGCACAACAGCAACCTGCTGGTCTATTCGGCGATGGCTGTCTACACCCTCGCCTTCATCGCGCACATGGCGGAGTGGGTGTTCGGCAGCCGCAGCAAGGTCGGCCGCACCGCCGCCGCGCTGACCGCGCAGGCCAAGGCGCCGGCCGCGGCCGCCGTCCAGGTGGCGAAGCAGGGGGGCACCGCCGTACTGGAGCGCCCCAAGATCATCACCAAGGCCGCCGTCGGCAGCCGCGATGTCCCGGACGGGCCGGGCGCCGCGGGCGGCACCGAGAAGGGCGACCTCTACGGGCGGATCGCCGTCTCGCTGACCGTCCTGGCCTGGGCGCTCCACGTCGGCGGGGTCGTCACCCGCGCCCTGTCCGTGCAGCGTGCCCCCTGGGGCAACATGTACGAGTTCTCCACGACCTTCGCCGCGGTCGCGGTCGGCCTCTACCTGCTGCTGCTCGCACTCAAGAAGAACGTCCGCTGGATCGGTCTGCCCCTGGTCACCACCGTGCTGCTCGACCTGGGCCTGGCCATCTCGGTGCTCTACACCGCCAGCGACCAGCTGGTGCCCGCGCTGCACTCGTACTGGCTGTGGATCCACGTCAGCTGCGCGATCCTGTCCGGCGCGGCGCTCTACCTCGGCGCCGTCGCCACCCTGCTGTTCCTCTTCCGCGACCGCCACGAGGCAAAGCTCGCCGACCCGGCCGGCCCGCAGCCCGGCGCCTTCGCCACCTCCGTCCTGGAACGGCTGCCCTCGGCCGCCTCGCTCGACAAGTTCGCCTACCGCATCAACGCGACCGTCTTCCCGCTGTGGACGTTCACGATCATCGCGGGCGCCATCTGGGCCGAGGCCGCCTGGGGCCGCTACTGGGGCTGGGACCCCAAGGAGGTCTGGACCTTCATCACCTGGGTCGCCTACGCCTGCTACCTGCACGCCCGCGCCACGGCCGGCTGGAAGGGCCGCAAGGCCGCCTGGCTGGGCGTGATCGCGTTCGCCTGCTACCTCTTCAACTA
Organism: Streptomyces sp. NPDC050636; assembly: GCF_040654775.1. Taxonomy (NCBI): domain Bacteria; kingdom Bacillati; phylum Actinomycetota; class Actinomycetes; order Kitasatosporales; family Streptomycetaceae; genus Streptomyces; species Streptomyces sp. NPDC050636. The sequence continues at coordinate 469,637 of NZ_JBFAIP010000001.1, read as the reverse complement.
CTTCGGCGTGAACATCTTCGTCACCGGCCTGCACTCCTACGCCGGAGTCTGAACGGCCGCTCCGAACCCCTGCGCTGAACGCCGCGCGGAACTGCGAACACCGGTGCCGTACGCGATCGTGTCCTCATGGAGAGCCCGATCCCGTACGGCACCGTCGTTTCCGACGCCGACACCCGCACCATTTCCTTCCCGCTGCGCTTTCCCCAGCCTGTGGAGGAAGTCTGGGCCGCCGTCGCCACCCCGGAAGGCCTGCCCGGCTGGCTCGCCGCCGCCGATCCCTTCGAGCGGCACGAGGGCGGCGCGATCACCCTGCGCTGGCTGAACGCGGACGAGAACGGGCGGTCCACCGTCGCCCCCGGCCGGGTCACCGGCTGGGGCCCGACCCGGCTGGCCGAGTACACGGTCGACGTCCACGGCCGGATCCGTTTCGAGACCGCCCCGGACCCGGACCGCCCCAGCGGCACCCGGCTGCGCTTCACCAACGAGCTGGTCACCCCGGACAGTGCGGTCATCGCCAACCTGGCCGGCTGGCACCAGCACTTCGAGTACCTGGCCGCGGCGCTGGCCGGCCGGCCCATCGACTGGTCCACGTGGAATCTCGCCCGCTGGCGCGCGCTGTACGAGGAGTACGACCGGGGCGCCGGGTAGTGGCGCGGTGCGTCTGCGGTACGCGTTTCTGCGGGGGCGTCAGGAGAATCAGCTGAGGGCGGGGGTTCCCTCGGGCGCCGGGTACGGGCGCTCCTCGGGCAGCAGTGCGGCGGCCGCCGCCGTGTCCCCGGAGCGCACCAGCGCATGAATCTCGTGGGCCAGCGGAGTGACGTCTGTGATGGCGACCGTCCACTCATCGGCGTAGCACCGGGACGCCTCACCCGCCAAGCCGAGCTGCAACGACCGGTACGGCAGCTGCTGGAGCCGCAGATCGCGCTCAGGGTCCCACTGCACCCGTGCCGACGAGCGCTTCAACTGCCGCTGCCAGGCGCGGCGGTCAGGGTGCTCGGCCGAGTCGTAGTGCGACAGACAGGCGTTGCGCAGCGCCCAGTCGAAGCCGGTCCGGTCGATTTCGATCGCGAGCACGGTCTCCTGGTCGGCCTTGGTGCCCCAGCCGCAGCGGTACATCATCCACAGGAACGACGGCTTGATCCACGTCATCCGCTCCCGTTTCCAGGCCGCGGGAAACCGGCCGTCGCGCGCTGCGGGGACACCCAGAGCGGGCGCGTACGCCTGGTAGACGGTGACCGTCCGCTCGGTGTGCAGTGCCCGGATCCGGCGCGGTGGCTCGGCGGGGGCGGCGGGTTCGCCGGTCGCCGTCGTGTCTGCGGGGGCGTTCGGGCCGGTGCTCATGAGGGCTCATCCTGACGGATGCCGAGGCCGGCCGACCACTGAATTCGCTAGGGCCCGGCCATGACCCATCGGACAGGCCCTAGGCCGGGCGGCCGGCGGGCTCACTCGTCGCCGATGTCCTCGTTCCACAGCGCCGGACGCGCGGCGATGAAGTCGCGCATCATCGCCGCGCACTCGGCGTCGTCCAGCAGCACGATCCGTACGCCGTGCCGGGCCAGCCAGTCGTGCCCGCCGTGGAACGTCCGCGCCTCGCCGATCACCACCCGGGAGATCCCGAACTGGCGCACCAGGCCGCTGCAGTACCAGCAGGGGGAGAGGGTGGTGACCATCGTCGTACCGCGGTAGCCACGCTGCCGGCCGGCAGCCCGGAAGGCGGCGGTCTCCGCGTGCATCGACGGGTCGCCGTCCTGGACGCGGCGGTTGCGGCCCCGGCCGAGCAGCTCGCCGTCCGGCCCGTAGAGCGCCGCACCGATCGGGATGCCGCCCTCGGCCAGCCCGGCCCGCGCCTCGGCGACCGCCGTCGCCAGCATGGCGCGGTCCTGCTCCCGACCCTCCGTCCGGCCCCGTGCCCGGTCCATGACGGTCACTCTCCTCGCTGGGGCTCAGCCCTTGGCGGGCGGTGTGTCCTCGGGGCCGTCCGCCGCGTCGCCGTTCTTACGGCGCAGCTCCTCCTCGCGGCGTTGCAGATCGGCCTCCCAGTCCTTCAGCAGCCCCTCGTCCTTCTTGTTCTCTTCCTTGAGGGACTTGAGGAACTCGGGATTGTCGTCCGGGGCGACCCATTTGGCACCGCGATTGCGGTGCCACTGCGAGGGCGTGCTGCCGTCGGACGACACGGGACGCCGGTTCTTGCCCGCGACCAGCCATGCGACCGGCCCGATCAGCACCTCGCCGAACAGCAGGATGATGATGACCCAGATCACCTTGGGCAGGCCCCGCACCTGCGATTCAGGGGTGTTGAGGCAGTCGATGAACGCATAGATCCACAGCGCCAGCACCAAAAGGAACGGCAGATACCTGACCATTGCGGAACGGGCCCCCTGCGAGCGATGGCGGGCCCGCGGCGGGGCCCGGTGACCCGTACAGGGTAGTGCGTACCCGATACTGGAACGCATGGCTTATGACGATCTTCGCTCGTTCCTGCGCGCGCTCGACAGGGAGGGCGACCTCAAGCGCATCAAGGCCGAGGTCGACCCGTATCTGGAAGTCGGCGAGATCGTGGACCGGGTGCAGAAGGCCGGGGGTCCGGCGCTGCTCTTCGAGAACGTCAAGGGCTCGGCGATGCCGCTGGCCATGAACGTCTACGGCACCGACCGCCGGCTGCTGAAGGCGCTCGGCCTGAAGGCGTACGACGAGATCAGCGGCAAGATCGGCGGGCTGCTCAAGCCGGAGCTGCCGCAGGGCTTCGTCGGTGTGCGGGAGGCGTTCGGCAAGCTCGCCAACATGACGCACGTACCGCCGAAAAAGGTGAAGGGCGAGAGCGCGCCCGTACAAGAGGTCGTGCTCACGGGCGACGACGTCGACCTCGACGCGCTTCCGGCGCTGTTCACCTGGCCCGACGACGGCGGCTCGTTCTTCAACCTGGGGCTGACGCACACCAAGCACCCGGAGACGGGCGTGCGCAACCTCGGTCTGTACCGGCTCCAGCGCCACGACAAGCGCACCATCGGCATGCACTGGCAGATCCACAAGGACAGCCGCAACCACTACCAGGTCGCGGCCAAGCGCGGCGAGAAGCTGCCGGTCGCCATCGCCTTCGGCTGCCCGCCGGCCGTGACCTACGCCTCCACCGCCCCGCTGCCCGGCGATATCGACGAGTACCTCTTCGCGGGCTTCCTCCAGGGCAAGCGGATCGAGATGGTCGACTGCAAGACCGTTCCGCTCCAGGTGCCGGCCAACGCCGAGGTCGTCATCGAGGGCTGGCTGGAGCCCGGGGAGATGCTGCCCGAGGGCCCGTTCGGCGACCACACCGGCTTCTACACGCCGCAGGAGCCGTTCCCCGCGCTGACCATCGACTGCGTCACCATGCGCAAGCGGCCGCTGCTCCAGTCGATCGTGGTGGGCCGGCCGCCGACGGAGGACGGGCCGCTGGGCCGCGCGACGGAGCGTTTCTTCCTCCCGCTCCTCAAGATCATCGTGCCGGACATCGTGGACTACCACCTGCCGGAGTCCGGCGGCTTCCACAACTGCGCGATCGTCTCGATCGACAAGAAGTACCCCAAGCACGCGCAGAAGGTCATGCACGCCATCTGGGGCGCGCACATGATGTCGCTGACCAAGCTGATCGTGGTCGTGGACGCGGACTGCGATGTGCACGATCTGCACGAGGTGTCCTGGCGGGCGCTGGGCAACACCGACTACGCCCGCGACCTGACCGTCGTCGAGGGCCCCGTCGACCATCTCGACCACGCCTCCTACCAGCAGTTCTGGGGCGGCAAGGCGGGCATCGACGCGACGAAGAAGTGGCCCGAGGAGGGCTACACGCGGGACGGGGGCTGGCCGGACATGGTCGAGTCGGACCCGCAGACGGCCGCGAAGGTCGACCGCCGCTGGAAGGAGTACGGGCTGTGACCGCCTCCGCCGCCGCAGCGGTACCCCAGCCGGGCCGGACCAAGGCGTTCCTCCGCCTGGTGATGATCGAACACTCCGTCTTCGCGCTGCCCTTCGCGTACATCGCCTCGCTCACCGCGATGTTCCAGTGGGACAAGCACATCCACTGGGGCCGGCTGCTGCTCGTCACCGTCGCCATGGTCGGGCTGCGGACGTTCGCGATGGCCTGCAACCGCATCATCGACCGGGAGATCGACGCCCGGAATCCGCGGACGGCGGGGCGCGAGCTGGTCACCGGCGCGGTCACCGTGAAGTCCGCCTGGACCGGGGCGCTCATCGCCGTGGTGATCTTCCTGGGCGCCGCGGCGCTGCTCAACCCGCTGTGCCTGGCGCTGGCGCCCGTCGCGGTCGTGCCGATGGTGGTCTATCCGTACGGCAAGCGCTTCACGAACTTCCCGCACGCGATCCTGGGGCTGGCCCAGGCCATGGGGCCGGTCGGCGCCTGGATCGCGATCAGCGGCAGCTGGTCCTGGGACGCGGTCATCCTCGGTCTCGCCGTCGGCGTCTGGATCGGCGGCTTCGACCTGATCTTCGGCTGCCAGGACGTCGAGGCCGACCGGGCGCACGGCGTGAAGTCCGTCCCCGCCCGCTTCGGCATCCCGGCGGCGCTGCACGGCGCCCGCGCCAGCCATGCCGTCACCACGGTCCTGCTGGTCTGGTACGCGCTGGCCACCGGCGCCGGAGCCTTCTTCTGGGCCGGCCTGGTGATCGTCGCCGTGGCGTTCCTCTACGAGCACACCATCGTCCGCCCGCACGACCTGTCCCGGCTCAACCGGGCCTTCTTCACGGTCAACGGCTTCATCGGTATCGCGCTGTTCGTCTGCGCGCTGCTGGATCTGCTGGTGCGTGGGCTGACGGTCTGAGGGCGATGGCCTGACGGGTGTTGGCCTGATGGGCGATGGCCTGACGGTCCGACGGGCCGCGGAAGGTCCGTCAGGCCGCGTCGCCCGTCGTCCCCCGTGCGCCCGTCACCCCTTGCTCATCGGCCACGCGATCAGCCGCGGGTACGTCCACAGCTCGCCGTTCTTCGCCTTCGTGGCGCCGATGATCGCGCAGACGATGCCGGATATCGCGTACGCGACCATGATGCCGATCACGGTCAGCAGCGGGACCGCCACACCGGACCCGGCGCGCTGGATGTCATTGGCGGCCACCTCGAAGACGAGGGCGCTGCCGACGTACAGCAGGATGCCGATGAACGCCACGATGGCCTGGGTGAAGCCGAAGTTCAGGGCCTGGGTGGCGTGGTGGCGGACGTACGGGTCCTGCTTGTGGCGTTCGTTGCCGCGGACGGACAGCGGGGCGATCCAGCCGAGGAAGGCGCCGAGGCCGCAACAGAGCAGCGAGCCCATGGTGACGGTCAGCACCGCGCCGACATGGGCCCACAGTGCCGGGCCGGTCGAGGGCGAGACCGGCGGCTGGGGGCCGTATCCGGAACCGGCCGGATAGCCGGTCCCCGTGGGATAGCCGTAGCCGCCGGGCTGGACGCCCGGGTTCCACCCCGGCTGAGCGCCGTACGGCTGCTGCGGTCCGCCGGGATAGTTCCCGTATCCGGGCTGGTGGTAGTCGGACATGCTGTGCTCACCCCGTGGTTCCTGCGCTGTGTTCCCCCGCCGTGCCTGTGGCGTCCCGCGCCTTGTCCGGCGGCTCCCGTGCGTCTGAGATTACGGGACGGGTCGGACAGTGGCACCGGCCGTGACGGCCCGCGGGCGTTGCCGGAAGGCGAAGGCCGCCAGCACGCCGCCGATCAGCCCGAACAGATGGCCCTGCCAGCTGATGCCGCTGTCGCTCGGCAGCGCGCCCCACACGATCGAGCCGTACGCCACGCCGACGGCCAGGCCGATGCCGATGTCGAGGGCCTTGCGCTCGATGAAGCCGCGCACCAGGAGATAGCCGAAGAGTCCGAAGACGACACCGGAGGCGCCGGCGGTGTTGCTGTTGGGCGCCGCGGTCAGCCAGACGCCCAGCCCGCTGGCGACGATGATCAGCAGGACGACCGCCAGGAAGCGGCGCACCCCGCTGCGCAGCACGGCGATGAAGCCGAGCAGCAGCAGGGGCAGGGAGTTGGCTGCCAGGTGGCCGAAGCCGAAGTGCAGGAAGGCGGCGGGCACCACGTCGGCCAGCTCGCCGAAGTCGCGCGGCTGGATGCCGAAGGTGTCCAGTGCGTTCCCGCCGGCGTAGTCGACGCCCTCCAGCAGCCACAGCAGCCCGACCCAGCCCAGCATCAGGCAGATCGCGGCCTTCACTCGTGTCATGTCCCGGTCCTCCCCGTGTCCCCCATCGTGCGGCATCCCCCACAACGGTTCACACGTAAGAACGGCCGTGACGGGGTCCGTGGTTCCGCCGGATAGGCTCGATGCTGTGGAGCCGCCGCACAGCAACACCAGCAATCAGGACCCCGGCCGACGCCGTCCGTGGGTCGTGGGAATCTCCGGTGCGTCCGGGACGCCGTATGCCGCGTCCGTGCTACGGGGATTGCTCGCGGCCGGCGAGGCGGTGGATCTCATCGTCAGCCGGGCGTCGCGGCTGACGCTGATGGATGAGACCGGTATCGCCTTCCGGGATGCGCATTGGCGGTCCGACCTGCGGGAATGGCTGGCGCTCGGGGCCGATGGCAAGCCGGGGACGTTTCCGGTGACGGAGGACCGGCTGGCGGATGTGCGGTACTGGCCGGCCGGGGATCTGGCGGCCGGCCCGTCGTCCGGTTCGTATCCCGTGAAGGGCATGCTGATCGTCCCGGCGAGCACGGCATGTGTCGCCGGGGTGGCGCTCGGGCTCTCGAAGGATCTGCTCCAGCGGGTGGCGAGCGTGACGCTCAAGGAGCGCCGCCGGCTGGTGGTCACGGTGCGGGAGACCCCGCTGAACGGACCGACGCTGAAGCATCTGGTCGCGCTGGACGAGGCGGGCGCAGTGGTGCTGCCCGCCTCGCCTGCGTTCTACGCGGGAGCGACGCACATCCAGGATCTGGTGGACTTCGTCGCGGGCCGGGTGCTCGATGCGGCAGAGGTGCCGCACGGGCTGTACCGGCGGTGGGAAGGGGAGCTCAGGGGTGGCTCCAAGGGGGAGGCCCCCGAGGCGTCCTAGGCCTTCTTGGCTGCGGCGGCTTCCGCGGCGGCGCGGCGAAGGCGGCGCCGGGACCGAGGGGCCGCGGTCTGGTGGGCACGTGAACGATTGGCCTGGTCCTGCAGCTCGCGCATGCGGGCGTAGGCCATCTCGATCGAGTACACGGTGACAACTCCTGTGAAGATCGTCGTTGATCGTCGGTGTTATTCGAAGATTTACAGGGTCTGAGGCCCTGTATGCCTTAGATTCTACATGCAGAACCCGAAAATGCGTAAAGATTGGAAGGCTTGAGGGCATGGACGCGGTGGATAGGCAGCTCATCCAGGCACTTCGCGAGAACGGCAGGGCCTCGTATGCGGAGCTCGGCCGGCTCGTCGGCCTCTCCGGGCCCAGCGTCACGGACCGGATCAACCGGCTCGAAGCGGCCGGCGTGATCACCGGCTACCGCGCGACGGTCGACGCCACCTCCCTCGGACTCGGCGTCACCGCGCTGGTCGGTATCTCGCTGTCGGACGCCGCCGACCACGAGGACGTCGCGCGCCGGCTGAAGGACCTCGCCGAGATCGAGGACTGCTGGTTCATCGCCGGCGACGACTCGTACATGCTCAAGGTGCGGGTGGGCGACGTCGACGGCCTGGAGCGCACCATCCGGCGGCTCTCCGGGACCAAGGGCGTCTCCCGTACGCGCACCACGATCGTGCTCTCCACCAAGTGGGAGAACCGCGTCGGCGAGCTGCCCGAAGAGGTCGAGTAGGCCACCGGACGCGAGCGGGCGGACGGAGCGGACGGGGCGCGTCAAGGGGGCTCCGTCCGCTCCTCTATGGGGGGAGTAGTCTCGTCGAAGCCCGTTTTCTGGCACCGAAAAGCCAGAGATGCAGCAGGGATAGGGCTGCGATACGGCTGCGATACGGCAGAGACACTGGGAGGCGACGGGATGGCTGCGTCGATGGATGTGGGCCTCAAGCGCGAGCTGGAGGCGAAGGTCCGGTCCGGCGAGCGGCTGACCCGCGAGGACGGTCTCGCCCTCTACGAGTGCGACGACCTGGCCTGGCTGGGCGGCCTCGCCAATGAGGTCCGCACCCGCAAGAACGGCGACGTCGTCCACTTCAACGTCAACCGTCACCTCAACATGACCAACGTGTGCACCGCCTCGTGCGCCTACTGCTCCTTCCAGCGCAAGCCGGGCGAGAAGGACGCGTACACGATGCGCATCGAGGAGGCCGTCCGCCTCGCCAAGGCGATGGAGGGCGAGAACCTCACCGAGCTGCACATCGTCAACGGCCTGCACCCGACCCTGCCGTGGCGCTACTACCCGCGGTCGCTCAAGGCCCTCAAGGAAGCCCTCCCGCAGGTCTCCCTCAAGGCGTTCACCGCCACCGAGATCCACCACTTCGAGACCATCTCCGGGCTCACCGCGTCCGAGATCCTCGACGAGCTGATCGACGCCGGCCTGGAGTCGCTGACCGGCGGCGGCGCCGAGATCTTCGACTGGGAGGTCCGGCAGCACATCGTCGACCACGCCACCCACTGGGAGGACTGGTCGCGTATCCACCGGCTCGCGCACGAGAAGGGTCTGAAGACCCCGTGCACGATGCTGTACGGCCACATCGAGGAGCCGCGCCACCGCGTCGATCACGTCCTGCGGCTCCGCGAACTCCAGGATGAGACGGGCGGCTTCCAGGTCTTCATCCCGCTGCGCTACCAGCACGACTTCGTCGACATGCAGGACGGCAAGGTCCGCAACCGCCTCCAGGCGCGGACGACCATGGCGACCGGCGCCGAGGCCCTGAAGACCTTCGCCGTCTCGCGCCTCCTCTTCGACAACGTCCAGCACGTCAAGGTCTTCTGGGTGATGCACGGCGTGCAGACCGCCCAGCTGGCGCTGCAGCACGGCGCGGACGACATGGACGGCTCGGTCGTCGAGTACAAGATCACGCATGACGCGGACAACTACGGCACGCCGAACAAGCTGACCCGCGATGATCTGCTCGACCTGATCCGCGACGCCGGCTTCCGGCCCGTCGAGCGCAACACCCGCTACGAGGTCATCCGCGAGTACCCGGGCCCGGACCAGGACCGCCGCGAGTCGCCCCAGCCGATGCGCGTCTGACCTGGTCAGAGACGGTTGTCAGGGGTGAGCGTGAGGGGCCGGGGCATGCGCGTGCGCTTCGACCCGGACCCTTCCGTCACCCCTGAACTGCGCGACGGGGTCTGCGCGTTGTGGGCAGATGTCTCCAACGCCGACCGCGCCGTAGGATGCGTGCCGCCGGTCACCCCCGAGGACGTCCGCCCCGATCTGCTCCAGCAGCTGACGGCGATGGCCGAGGGGCGCGCGCGCCTCCTGGTGGGCCGTGACGAGGACGGCCGGGTGGTGGCGACGGCGTTCCTCACCCTCAACACCCAGCGCCTGATGAAGCACTGGCTCTGGGTCTTCACCGTGATGGTGCACCCCACCCTTCAGGGCCAGGGCATCGGCCGCGCCCTGATGACCGCGGTCGCCGACGCAGCCCGAGCCCTCGACGGCATCCGCGGCATCCGTCTCACCTGCCGCGGCGGCACCGGCCTCTCGCGCTTCTACACAACCTGCGGCTACAAGGAGGTCGGCCGGGTCCCCGGCGCGATCAGGGTCGCCGACGACGACTTCCGCGACGACGTCACGATGTGGCTCGATCTGGGCTGACACACGCGGTGAAGGGAGCTGGCGGGCCGGGGCACCGACAGGGGTCAGGAAGATCGCCCGAAGCGCTGTGCTTCACTGGAGCTGACCCTTTCGGTTGCCGTTAAGAAGAAGGTCCGTTCGTGAGTAGCCAGTCCGAGAGCAGCCACAAGTTCGCCACGCTCCGCTACACCGCCCTCCGCATCGGCCTCTTCGTCGCCTCGTTCGCCCTGGTGTGGGTGCTGGCCTACTTCCGGATCATCCCGCTCGGCATCGGCAGCGCCAACACGATCTGGATGCTGCTGCTCGCCATCGTCATCTCCGCGCCGCTCAGCTTTGTGCTGCTGCGCAAGCAGCGGGAGGCGATGTCCGAGCAGATCGTCGCCAAGGTCGACCGCCAGCGCGACCGGCTCGCGGCCAACCAGAGCCAAGAGGACGGGCTGCTGTAAGACGCCTCACACGAGGCCACCGGCACAACAGGCGTCCGGTCGTGGAATCCCCTTCCACGGCCGGGCGTTTGCCTTTGCATGAGCTGCCCGCCCCCGCCCGCCTCCCTGAGAACCCAAAGATTTTCTTTGGGTTCCTCAAAGTTCGAGTGTTAACGTGCTTGTCATGAAGACAGCAGCCGCGCCCTCGTTCCCCATGAGCGTTCCGCTCGTGGTGCGCCTGCATGTCGATCTTTGCCGCTGTATGTCCGCGGCCTGTTGCCGCCGCTGAACCTCTTCGCAGCGGCCGGAGATCCTGCCCGTACGTACGGACCTCCTGGCGCTTTTTCTTCGCCGTTTCCCGACGCCGTCTTATCTGTCCCCGGAGTGTGTCCGTTGTCCACGTCTGCCAAGACCGCCGAGTCTTCCCAGGCCCCCAAGCCCTCCCGAATACCCAAGATCCCGTTCTGGGTCCAGATCCTGGCCGGCCTCGTCCTCGGCGTGGCGCTCGGCTGGGTCGCCAAGAGCGGTGACATCGGCTGGCTCACGACCACGCTGCAGCACATCGGCGACATCTTCGTCCAGCTGCTGAAGCTGGCCGTCGCCCCGCTGGTCTTCTTCGCGATCCTGGTGTCGATCACCAACCTGCGGCAGGTCAACAACGCCGCCCGGCTCGCCACCCGCACCCTGCTGTGGTTCATGGTCACCTCGCTGATCGCCGTCGCGATCGGCCTGGCGATCGGCCTGCTCACCAACCCCGGCTCGGGCACCGGCCTGACCCCCAAGGACGGCAAGCTCCCCGAGCACGCCGGCTCCTGGATCGACTTCCTGACCGGCATCGTCCCCACCGACATCATCACGCCGTTCACCGAGCTCAACGTCCTGCAGATCGTCTTCCTGGCGGCCGTCGCCGGAATCGCGGCCCTCCAGCTCGGCGAGAAGGCCGAGCCGGTCCTCAAGGTCAGCCGCTCGATCCTCGAACTGCTGCAGAAGGCCCTGTGGTGGGTCATCCGCCTCGCCCCGCTCGGCACCGTCGGCCTCATCGGCCACGCCATCGCGACGTACGGCTGGAACCTGATCGGCAAGTACGCGACCTTCACCGTCGACATCTACGTCGGCTGCGCCCTGGTGCTCTTCGGCGTCTACCCGCTGCTCCTCGCCACGGTCGCCAAGGTCAACCCGCTGCAGTTCTTCAAGGGCGCCTGGCCCGCGATCCAGCTGGCGTTCGTCTCCCGCTCCTCGGTGGGCACCATGCCGGTCACCCAGAAGGTCACCGAACGCCTCGGTGTGCCGCGCGAATACGCGTCCTTCGCGGTGCCCTTCGGCTCGACGACCAAGATGGACGGCTGCGCCTCGATCTACCCGGCGATCGCCGCGATCTTCATCGCGCAGATCTTCGACATCCCCCTGGGCATCGGCGACTACCTCCTGATCGCCTTCGTCTCGGTCATCGGCTCGGCCGCCACCGCCGGTCTGACCGGCGCCACGGTCATGCTGACCCTGACCCTCTCCACCCTGGGCCTCCCCCTGGAGGGCGTCGGCCTGCTGATGGCCATCGACCCGATCCTGGACATGATGCGTACGGCCACGAACGTCGCCGGCCAGGCCGTCATCCCGATCCTGGTCTCCGCCCGGGAGAAGATCCTGGACCGCGACGCGTACAACGCGGCGAAGTCCTCGCCGATCGACGAGGCGGATGTGCGTGCGGACGAGCAGCAGGTGACGGTCCCGGCCGCCGCGTAGGGCACGTAGCCCATCAATGACTTGAGCGCCCCGGAAATCCATGGTGATGGATTTCCGGGGCGCTCAGTCGTCGGCCGTCATGCCGCTGGCGTCGTCTGACACATCCCCGTGTGGGTCAGAATCGCGTCGGCCAGCGGCGCGAGTACGGCCGGCGGCAGGGCGTGGCCCATGCCCGGGATCTCGACGAGGCGTGCGCCGTTGATGGCCTGCGCGACGTGGTGGGGGTGCGGCGGCGGGAAAACCGGCTCGGCGGGGGCGGAGACAACGAGCGTGGGCACCTCGTTCTTCGCGAGCCGGTCGGTGCGGAGCATGCCGGAGTGGTCGGCGCGGGCGGGGGCGTCGGAGGTGCGGTAGTGGCCGGTGTGCTCGATGATGCGGCGTTCGAGGGCGCGGAAGTAGTCGGCGTCGAAGGGGAGTTGGTCACCGGCGAGTACGCGCCAGTGTGCGATACGGCGGTCCAGCTCGGCCTCCAGGCCATGGTCCTCGACGGGGCGCGACCACAGCTCCAGGACCTCGGGAGAGATCCCGGGGAGTTCGTCCGCCGGGAGTTCCACGCCGTCAGGGAGGGTGTAGGGGGTGGTGCTGAGGGCGCTGGTGCCGATGAGGCTGGCGCTGATCAGCCGGTCGGGGTGGTCGGCGAGCGTCATCTGGGCCAGCATGCCGCCCAATGACATGCCGACGATATGCGCCCGGTGGATACCCAGTCCGTCCAGGACGGCGATCACGTCATGGGCGAGATCCGCGATCCGGTAGGGCCGCTCATCGAAGGACCAGGCGGACCGGCCGGTGTCCCGGTGGTCGTAACGGATGACCCGGTGACGGGCGGCGAGCATATCGACCAGCGGATCGGGCCAGCCGAGGCCGGACGCCTGGGCGCCCATGATCAGGAGCAGTGGGGGCGCGTCGGCGGGGCCGCGCTGTTCGGTCCAGAGGCGGACACCGGGGGCGGCTTCGACGAACTGGTGCATGGGGTGTCCTCCAGGGTCCGCGGGCGTGTGGAAACGACGTGCCTCGATGTGACGGGCTCCGCAAGAGAGCGCGACGAGACGTATCGTCTCGCGATGGCGGAATCCTGTCAACGTCGAGGGGGCGGAGGGTGAAGATCGTAAACTTACTTTGCAGTAAAGGGGCGGGATGGAAGGGCTTTCGGCGTGGGTGCTGTGAAGAGCAAGCGGGTGCCGCGGGCGGTGCGGGAACAGCAGATGCTGGACGCCGCGGTGCAGACGTTCGCGCGGCGCGGCTATCGGGCTGCCTCGATGGACGAGATCGCCGAGGTGGCCGGTGTCTCCAAGCCGCTGGTCTATCTCTACCTGAACTCGAAGGACGAACTGTTCAACGCGGTCATCCGACGGGAGTCGGAGGCGCTGGTGGCGGCCGTGACGGCGGCCGTCGAGCCGGGGGCCCCGGCCGACCGGCAGCTGTGGAGCGGACTGAAGGGCTTCTTCGCGCACACCGCCGAGAATCCCGACGGGTGGCTGGTGCTGCATCAACAGGCGCGGACGCAGGGGGAGTCGTTCGTGCGCGAGGTGGCGGCGATGCGGGCGGAGATCATGGCCTTCGTGACGGCGCTGATCGGCGCGGCCGCCAAGGAGGCGGGCTGCGACGGTGAGCTGGCCGAACGCGACGTCGCCGGGATCGCGCATGCGTTGGTCGGCGCGGCCGAATCGCTCGCCGAGTGGGCCAACGCCCGTACGAACGACGGCACTTCGGGCGAACGGGAGTGCCCGGCGGCGAAGGACACCGCGGCCATGCTGATGAACTTCGCGTGGGCGGGCCTCGGCCGGTTGGTCGACGGGGAGCGGTGGGCCCCGGGGGGCTGAGGCTCGTCGGCCGCCACGCCGCCTTGGTCGTGAAGAAGGCGGCGTTGAGGCATTGGCCAACTCCTGGCGCTCGCAGTAAATTTACTTCACAGTAAGGTTACTGCTGCGTCAGGAGGTGGTCGGGGCTGAGCTGTCAGGGACCGGCGAAAGACTCGACAGCGAACCCGGCAATCGCTGTCGGCGGCACGGTCGACACAACTTCCGGCATGGCTTCTGGTGCAACGTCCCGCACATCCGGCGGCGCGACGTCCGGCACAACTGGCGCCGTGATACGGCGCGTTGCCGCCATCGACGGCAGCCGGATCCTCTTCGCGCGATCGAACGGCCCCTACGCGACGGCCTCGAATCAGGAGGTGCCGGGGCCCCGCTGGGTGGCCTCGTCGAGCGAAACGGCCTGTCCGGCGCACGGGTATAGGGAGACGGCCGCATGGAGATCCCTGGGCCGCAACCCTAAGGCCGCTGCCCCTCGGCGGAGCCCCTTGCCGAAACCCCTAGGCAGGTTCCCCTAAGGGGCTCCCCATCCCCACTCAAATCCCTACCCCGCACCTCCCGTTCGCTCTCCTCCCCTTCCCGCACCTCCCGTTCCCGCACCTCCCGTTCGCTCTCCTCCCGTTCCCTCTCCGTTCACGCCACGCCACGCCACTCCGCTTCGAAGAAGAAGATGAGGAGCCGCTCGTGTTCAGCCAGGAAAGCGCATCCACCAGCCCAGGCGCCGGCCCCGCCCCCGGACCGGCCGCCACCCCCGTGACCGCAACCGCCCCCGCCGCCACCCCCGTACTCGTAGAGCCCCACAAGACCGTGATCGACGGCACGGTACGGGAGGTCTCGGTCCCCGCCCTGGCACCCCCCGTCCGAACCGGTTCGCTCGGCGACCTCCCGTTCACCAACGCCGCCGAGGCCCCCACCGAGATCGTCCTCGCCCGCAAACAACCCAGCGGCACCTGGCGCGACATCACCACCACGGAATTCGCCGCCGAGGTACGCGCCGTCGCCAAGGGCCTGATCGCCTTCGGCCTGCTGCCCGGCGACCGGCTGGCGATCATGGCCCGAACGACCTACGAGTGGACCCTCGTCGACTTCGCGGCCTGGGCCGTCGGCCTGGTCACCGTCCCGCTCTACCCCACCTCCTCTGCCCACCAGGCGCAGTGGATCCTGCACGACTCCGGCGCTCGCGCCTGTGTCGTGGAGAACGTCGAGGAGACCCGCCTGATCAGCGGCATCCGCACCGAACTCGCCGCCCTCGACCACCTCTGGCAGTTCGACACCGGCGCCATCGCGCAGCTGACCTCGGCCGGCCGGGACCTGCCGGACGACGCCGTCGACCAACGCCGGGCCGCCGTCGTCCCGGAAGCCCCCGCCACCCTCATCTACACCTCCGGCACCACCGGCCGCCCCAAGGGCTGCGTCCTCACCCACGCCAACTTCTTCGCCGAGGTCGACAACGCGATCGAGCTCCTCCACCCCGTCTTCAAGTCGGTCAGCGAGGAGCCCGCCGCCACCCTCCTCTTCCTCCCCCTCTCACATGTCTTCGGCCGCATGGTCGCCATCGGCTGCCTGCGCGCCCGGGTTCGCCTCGGCCACGCCCCCAGCATCGAGACCGACGACCTGCTGGCCGACCTGGCCGACTTCCGGCCCACGTTCCTTCTCGCCATCCCCTACGTCCTGGAGAAGGTCTACAACACAGGCCGGGCCACCGCCGAGAAGATCGGCCGGGCCGCGTCCTTCGACCGGGCGGTGCGCATCGCCCGCGCCTACGGCGAGGCGATCGAGGCCCAGGAGCACGGCACCGGCTCCGGCCCCGGCCTCCGCCTCAAAGCCGCCCGCAAGCTCTACGACCCCCTCGTCTACCGCCGCATCCGGGCAGCGCTCGGCGGCAAGGTCCGCTACGCGATCTGCGGCGGCTCCCCGCTCGGCCACCGCCTCGCCGCCTTCTACTCCGGCGCCGGCATAGAGATCTTCGAGGGCTACGGCCTGACGGAGACCAGTGCGGCAGCGACGGTCACCCCACCCCTGCGCCCCCGCATCGGCACCGTCGGCTGGCCCCTCCCCGGCACCGCCGTACGCATCGCCGACGACGGCGAGATCCTGCTCCACGGCGGCCAGATCTTCTCCGGCTACTGGGACGCGGCCCTGGGCGCGGCCCGCCCGGTGACCGACCAGGGCTGGCTGCCCACCGGCGACCTCGGCGCCCTGGACGCCGACGGCTACCTCACGATCACCGGCCGCAAGAAGGAAATCATCGTGACGACCGGCGGCAAGAACGTCGCCCCCGCGCCTCTGGAAGACCGCCTCCGCGCGCATCCGCTCGTCGGCCAGTGCATGGTCATCGGCGACAACCGCTCGTACATCACCGCACTGATCACCCTGGAACGGGACGGCCTGGCCCATTGGTGCCAAATGAACAAGAAAAGGGACGTCCCGATCACGGAACTGGTCCATGACGAGAGTCTCCTCGCCGACCTCCAGCACGCCGTCGACGACGCCAACAAGCTCGTCTCGCGCCCCGAGTCCATCCGCCGCTTCTCCGTGCTCCCGGTGGACTTCACCGAGCAAACAGGGCATCTCACCCCATCCCTGAAGCTCCGGCGGGCCGCCGTCGCCCGCGACTTCGCCAAGGAGATCGAGAAGCTCTACGAAAGGAACCCAAGGAACTGACCACCCCCTCTGGAGTGACGGCCCTCGGCGCGTCAGACTGGAACCCCGTGTCACCTCTGTGGGGGAGGTGGCACGGGGCCTTGCTTTGGCGTGCCCGCGCTACCCCGCAAGGACATCGATGGATCGGTGAGCGTCCCAGCTGTCCACGGTGCCGAATCGCGGTGGAAGCGGGAGGCGGCGGTCCGCACTCTCCAGGCGACCGTCGAAAGCACTTGTGACGCCTCACCTGGGGGGCAGGGCCACCGCCGTCTGTAAGTTGCACGTGTTGCACCAAAATGCCCAGCCGTTCGCGTCGACGGACCGCGACCCGCACGCAAGGCACGGGTCCCCGACGAAGCTTGCCGCGACCCAGCCGCCGGCCGATGCCGCCCGCCGTCCGATGGCCGTGCACTCCTCCGCGTAGCAGGGGATGCACACCCCTCCCTGCCGGCCCGGCAGCTTCATCGACCGCACCCCGCAGGTGGCGCACGGCAGTATGCCGACGTACTGCACATCCAGGCCGACCGGCCTTCCGTTCCTACTAAAGGCCGCCATGACTGCCTCCTCTATGCCAGGACGGTTCCGGTGTCGCCGCATCCGGAGCACTTCGTGGTGACCGTGTCGCCGCTCGGCGTCTCCCACTCCACGGAGCCTGTGCCACCGCAGTCGGGGCACGGCTTCTGTGGGGGCATGTCCTCGCTCATCTTGCCCAAGGTAGGCCACGTCATGTTCCGATGTGACCACTTTCCGTGATCACTTCAAGGCGGGCGCCGGCAGGCACCGCAGTGGAGAGAACGGCCCGTATACAAAGGCAGGAGCCCCTCTCCCCACCGAAGTGGAGGAGCGGGGCTCCTTGGGTACTGCTAGCTAGATCGACCTGAGGTCGGTCTGGGCAACTTAGACCGGCGTAACGTTCTCCGCCTGCGGGCCCTTCGGACCCTGGGTGACGTCGAAGTTCACCTGCTGGTTCTCCTCAAGGGAGCGGAAACCAGAGGCGTTGATCGCCGAGTAGTGGACGAAGACATCCGGGCCGCCGCCGTCCTGGGCGATGAAGCCGAAGCCCTTTTCAGCGTTGAACCACTTGACGGTTCCGGTAGCCATAAGCCCTCCTTGGGCCAAAGGGTTGCCCTGCTCCAGAACCTGCAAACAAGTCTGAAAACTACAAAAGCCTGCGGGTCACATGCTCCGCAGGCTCTGTACTGCAAGGGAAACCAAACTGCAACTTGCGCTGAGCGTAGCATGTGCCGCTCGTGAGGTGGAAGAGCCAAAGATCACGTTTATTCGATCGCCGCAGTGGCCATACGCGGACCCGCCGCATCGCCCCATGGCCAGCAGGTCTAGCCTCCGCATGTGGACAATTCAACCTTCGGAGACGCACCCGCAGGAGCCGTGGCCGACCACCGTCGCAGCCGGCCGCGGGTGGGCCACATCCAGTTCCTGAACTGCCTGCCCCTCTACTGGGGCCTTGCCCGTACGGGCACCCTGCTCGATCTGGACCTCACCAAGGACACCCCGGAAAAGCTCAGCGAGCAGCTGATCCGCGGGGAACTCGACATCGCGCCGGTCACGCTCGTCGAATTCCTGCGCGCCGCAGACGATCTTGTCGCTTTCCCGGACCTCGCCGTGGGCTGCGACGGGCCGGTGATGTCCTGCGTGATCGTGTCGCAGAAGCCGCTGGATCAGCTGGACGGTGCCCGGATAGCGCTTGGGTCGACCTCGCGCACCTCCGTGCGGCTGGCGCAGCTGCTGCTGGCCGAGAAGGTCGGCGTGCGGCCCGAGTACTACACGTGCCCGCCCGACCTCGGCCTGATGATGCAGGAGGCGGACGCGGCGGTGCTCATCGGGGACGCGGCGCTGCGCGCGAACCTGCACGACGGCCCGCTGCTCGGGCTGGAGGTCCACGACCTCGGGCAGATGTGGAAGGAGTGGACGGGCCTGCCGTTCGTCTTCGCCGTGTGGGCGGCCCGGCGCGACTACCTGGAGCGCGAGCCCGGCATGGTGCAGAGCGTGCACGAGGCGTTCCTCGCGTCCCGTGACGTGTCGCTGGAGGAGGTCGCCAAGGTCGCCGAGCAGGCGGCCCGCTGGGAGAACTTCGACGAGTCGGTGCTGGAGCGTTACTTCACCACGCTGGACTTCCGCTTCGGGGCCGATCAGCTGCGGGGCGTCACGGAATTCGCCCGCCGGGTCGGGCCGACGACCGGATTCCCGGCCGATGTGCGGGTGGAGCTCCTGGGCAGGTAGGGGCCGGCCCGCCCCGGGGGCCCCTAAGCCGACGGTGTGGGGGCGCGGAGGACCTTGCTGATCGCCTCCAGGCTGGCTTCCCGCATGCCGCGAACGTAGCCATGGGCGTTGTGGTCGCCGTCCTCGATGATGTGCAGACGGGCCTTGACCGGGCCTTTTCCGTACTCCCGGACGAAGCGTTCGAGGTTCTGCCGGCCGCTTTCCTCGGTGCCGATCTGGAACTGGATGTGGACGTCCGGGGCGCCGGGCCTGGCCGCGAGCGCCTTGGCCAGCCGCTCCGGGTCGTTCTCCCGCATCTCCCGCTCGTGGCCGCGCCAGAGCGGTGAATCCGGCCGGGTCTCGGGGCCGCTGGCGATCACGGCCTTGAAGCGGTCCGGGTGCTGGAGCACCTGCTTGAGGCCGACGAAGCCGCCGGACGAGGAGCCCATGAAGGCCCAGCCGTCGCGGGAGGCGAAAGTCCGGAAGTTGGCCCTGACCAGGTCCGGGACGTCGTCGGACATCCAGGTCCCCATCTTCGGCTGCCCGGGGATGTCGCTGCCGTCGTAGTAGTGGTCCGCGTCCGGGTTCAGTACCGGCATGACCACGGTGAACGGCTTGCTCCTGCCCTGCGCCGCCATCTCGCTGATCGTGCTCTGCAGCTTGAGGTCGGTGCCCATCCAGTAGTTCATGGGGTAGCCGGGGCCGCCGGGCAGTGCGATCAGGACCGGGAACGCGCTCTTGCGGTACCGCTCCTCGTAGTACTCCTTGGGCGCCCACACCCAGACCTTGCCGGTGAACCCGGACTTCTTGCCGTGCAGCGTGGTGACGCCGATCTTGGTGCCGTCGTCGAGGGTGTTGGCGGTACGGAACTCCGCCTGCGGGCCGGTCGGCATCCGCACCGAGGCGTCGGCGGAGCCCGCCGGTGCCCGGTCCTCGGCGTCGCCGTCCGGGCCCGGCCGGTTGAACGACATCGGTTCGCCGTTGTCGGAGAACACGTCGAGAGGGCCGAGCACGGCGACGGCGGCCAGGCCCAGGGCCCCGATCAGGGCACCGGCCAGCCACCGCCGTTTCCTGGGTATGCGGCGTCTGGCGCGGTACTCCTGCCGCGGGCCGTAGGGGGGCGCTGCCCCGGGAGACTGGTACACGGACGTACTCCGGACGGTCACACTGCCGTGAAGGGCAGGTTGGTCGACTTGCTCCCTGTTTGATGCGGAAAGCGGGATGGAGGTTTCCACGGACCGGGCATGACATGGGTCATAAGCTGTTGTGCGCCGTGACGACGGGGGAGGCAAGCCATGGAGCCGCTGGCTGGGGAGGACCCACGGGTCCTGGGCGGGTACCGGCTGCTGGGCCGGCTCGGAGCGGGCGGCATGGGCCGGGTCTATCTGGGGCGCAGCGTGGGCGGGCGGACCGTCGCGGTGAAGGTCGTCCACGCGCATTTCGCCGCCGACGACCAGTTCCGGGCCCGCTTCCGGCGCGAGATCGAGTCGGCGCGCCGGGTGGGCGGCACCTGGACCGCGCCGGTGCTGGACGCCGATCCGGACGCGGCCGCCCCCTGGATCGCCACCGGCTATGTCGCGGGCCCGTCGCTCTCGCAGGCCGTCGGCGAGGTCGGGCCGCTCGCCGAGCACTCCGTACGGGCTTTGGGCGCCGGGCTGGCCGAGGCGCTGGCCGCGGTGCATGCGCTCGGGCTGGTGCACCGGGACGTCAAGCCGTCCAATGTGCTGCTGACCCTCGACGGCCCGCTGCTGATCGACTTCGGGATCGCGCGGGCCACGGAGGGCACCGCGTCGCTGACCTCGACCGGTGTCTCCATCGGCTCGCCCGGCTATATGTCGCCCGAGCAGATCCTCGGCAAGGGCACGGCGGGCGCCGCCGATGTGTTCTCGCTCGGCGCGGTGCTGGCGTACGCGGCCACCGGTGCCGGCCCGTTCGCCGGGGACAGCTCGGTGGCGTTGCTGTACAAGATCGTCCACGCGGAGCCGGAGCTGGGGCCCGAGCTGAACGGCGAGCTGCGCGAGCTGGTGGCGGCCTGCCTTTCCAAGACGCCCGCGGACCGCCCCACCCCGGATGTGCTCGCGGCGCGCCTGGCGGGCGAGCGCAGCGGCGGCGCCGCCGAGCTGGTACGCGCCGGCTGGCTGCCGGGGGCCCTGGTGGAGCGGGTCAGCAGGCAGGTGGTGGAACTGCTGAACCTTGATACGGGGGAGGGGACGGGCGGGGCGGCGCGCGCGCCGCTCGGTGGGGCGTTCGGGCCGCCGGACCCCTCGTACGAAGCGACGGAGCCGTCCTACGGGGCGGGTGCTGCGTACGGGGCGGATGCCCTGCGCCAGGCCCCGTCGGATGAGGGCGCGTCCGGGCTGGTGCCGTTCGACGCGCCGGTGCAGTCGCCCGGTCCGCCGTCCGCCCCTCCGCAGCACGCGTCCTGGCCGGTCGCGGGGGGCGCGGGGGCGTCCTCCGGGGGCCCGGTTGCCGCACCGGCCGGCCCCGCTTCCGCGGCTACCGGTCCCGCCCTCGCCGATCTGCCGACCGGGTCCCCGGGCGCCGCCCCCAGGGAGCGGCGGATCGCGCTCACCGGGGCGGTGGGCGGCAAGGACCGGCCGCGCCGGGTCAGCTGCTCGCTGGTGTTGTCGGTGGCCGGTGCGCTGGCCGCCGCGACGACCGCCGCGTTCGTCTTCAATCTGCTGCCGGGCCGGGGCGGTGGCGGCGACAACGCCGCGGACCGGCCGCCGGCCGGGAGCAGGCCGACGCCCGCGGCCACCGAGGACGGTGACCCGCGCGCCGAGGCCGCGGTCGCCAAGGGCTTCCTCGGCACCTGGAAGGGCAGCGTCCGGATGTCGAACGGGATTCCCAACGGCACCATGACCAGCGTCATAAAGCCCGGCGGCAAGGGCGACTACGTCATCCACACCACGTATGACGCGGTGCTGGTGGTCTGTGAGGCCAAGGCGAAGCTGGTGTCGTCCACCGAGACCAGGCTGGTGCTCACGGAACGCGCCGACGGCAAGCAGGGACCGGGCTGCACCGGTAACAAGTCCACCGTGACGTACACCCTCCGCAAGGACGGCAAGATCGGCTACACCTCGGACGACGACGCGGGCGGTACGCCGACGGCGACGCTGGCGAAGAACGGCGGCTGACGGCGGGGACACTCCACGGCCCGGCCGCCCCCGGCCGCCCGGCCGCCACCAACGCCGTCGGACCTCTGGCGTACGCTGGATCGGTCGTCAATGCGCGTTGCCATGCACGTCATGCGCGTCGTTATGTCCGTCTCATGCCCGCCTCCGAAGGGACGCCCCGGTGACCGAGAACGCCGACCTCCAGTCCGTACTCGACCGCGCCGCGCAGGGCGGCCGCATCACGCCGGAGGAAGCGCTCGACCTGTACCGCTCCGCGCCGCTGCACGCGCTCGGCTCGGCCGCCGACGCCGTGCGCCGCCGCCGCTACGCCGGCACCGAGCACATCGCGACGTACATCATCGAGCGCAACATCAACTACACCAATGTGTGTGTGACGGCCTGCAAGTTCTGCGCGTTCTACGCCCCGCCCAAGGACACCGCCAAGGGCTGGACCCGCGACCTCGACGACATCCTGCGCCGCTGCGCGGAGACCGTCGAACTGGGTGGCACCCAGGTCATGTTCCAGGGCGGCCACCACCCGGACTACGGCGTCGAGTACTACGAAGAGCACTTCTCGGCCATCAAGAAGGCCTTCCCTCAGCTGGTCATCCACTCCCTGGGCGCCTCCGAGGTCGAGCACATGGCCCGGATCTCCAAGGTGTCGCCCGAGGAGGCGATCCGCCGGATCCACGCCGCGGGCCTCGACTCGTTCGCCGGCGCCGGCGCCGAGCTGCTGCCGGCCCGTCCACGCAAGGCCATCGCGCCGCTGAAGGAGTCCGGCGAGCGCTGGCTGGAAATCATGGAGACGGCGCACCGGCTGGGCGTGGAGTCGACCTCCACGATGCTGATGGGCACCGGCGAGACCAACGCCGAGCGCATCGAGCACCTGCGGATGATCCGCGACGTCCAGGACCGTACGGGCGGCTTCCGCGCCTTCATCCCGTACACCTACCAGCCGGAGAACAACCACCTGAAGGGCCAGACGCAGGCCACCATCTTCGAGTACCTGCGCATGATCTCCATCGCCCGGCTCTTCCTCGACAACATCGCGCACATCCAGGGCTCCTGGCTGACGGTCGGCAAGGAGGCGGGCCAGCTCTCGCTGCACTACGGGGCCGACGACCTGGGCTCCGTCATGCTGGAGGAGAACGTGGTCTCCTCGGCGGGCGCCAAGCACCGCTCCAACCGCATGGAGCTGATCGACCTGATCCGCAAGGCGGACCGGGTCCCGGCGCAGCGCGCGACGACGTACGAGCACCTCGTCGTGCACGACGACCCGGCCAACGACCCCGTTGACGACCGCGTCGTCTCGCACATCTCCTCGACGGCGATCGAGGGCGGGACGGCTCATCCGGAGCTGAAGCTCGTCGAGGCGAACTGAGCGACCGGTGCTCACTCTTCACCGTGTGCGTGGTGTCCGGCTCGTCGACGACGGCGAGTTGGCGGCCGGGTACGCGGTGGTCGTCTCGGGTGACCGCATCGCGGCCGTCGGCCCCTACGAGGAGCTGTTCGCGGCGTACGGGACGGAGGTCCCCCCTGCTCAGCCGAGAGCTCGGGGGAGGGCACGGGTCCGTGAGTGGGACGGCGTACTGACGCCCGGACGCCATGAGCCGGACGGTGCCGCGCTGCTGGAGGCCGCCTACCACCCCGACCCGCGCGAGGCGGACGAGCTCGGCACCGAGCCGGTCACGGGGGCGGCCCTGGCGGCCCTCGACATGACGGAGGCCCGCTGGGGCGCCAGCGCCCGGCGTGGGCTGCAACGCCTCCTCGGGTGCGGGACGACGGCGCTGACCGGGCCGTTCACCCGGCCCGCGGTCCGTACGGCCGTCCAGCGGTCCGGGCTCGTGGAACTGCCTGAACGGCGTCCGCGCGCGTTGACCGCAGGCGGGGCGGCCGACTTCGCCGTCTTCGGCGAGGACGGTACGTGTCTGGCCACCGTTCTCGCCGGGCGGCTCGTCTTCCGGCGGCGCTGAAGGCGGTCGTCAGCGGGCCTACCGGCATCTACCGGCAATTACCAGCGCTTACCGGCAGTTGCCCGCGGTCCGTTGGTCGTCGGCCCGGCGAGCGTTGCCGACTTCCCGGTGATCTTCGTCAAGAAGTCGTCAACGCGGTCTCCTTGCACGTCAAAGCGGTGTCAACGGAAGCGGACCGGGCAATTCCGCCCGGCATGATCGTTGCTGCGGGGACGGCCGGACCGGCCGCTCACGATGCACTGCACCGCTGCACCGCCCGGATGTTCTGAGGGGGGCACGCGGCCGTCCCCGACCAACGTCCCGCCGCAGAGTGTGCCCGGTGCGGGCCCGACACCCGCACGGTGGACAATGGGCGGGTGACCCGAGCATCCCTGGACAAGCAGCCGCACGAAGTCGCCGCGATGTTCGACGACGTGGCGGCACGGTACGACCTCACCAACGAAGTGATCTCCCTGGGGCAGGCCCGCCGGTGGCGCAAGGCGGTGGACCGCGCGGTGGCCGCCCGGCCCGCCGAGCGGGTGCTCGACCTCGCGGCCGGCACCGGCACCTCCTCGCTCCCGTTCGCCAGGACCGGGGCGTATGTCGTGCCGTGCGACTTCTCCGTCGGCATGCTGGGCGAGGGCAAGAAGCGGCACCCGTGGCTGCCCTTCACCGCGGGCGACGGCACCCGGCTCCCCTTCGCGGACGAGGTGTTCGACGCCGTCAGCATCTCCTTCGGGCTGCGCAACATCCAGGACACGGACGCCGCACTGGCCGAGCTCTACCGCGTCACCAAGCCCGGCGGCCGGGTCGTGATCTGCGAGTTCAGCGAACCGACCTGGGCGCCGTTCCGGACCGTCTACACCGAGTACCTGATGCGCGCGCTGCCGCCGGTCGCCCGTACGGTCTGCAGCAACCCGGACGCTTACGTCTATCTCGCCGAGTCCATCCGCACCTGGCCCAACCAGCCCGAACTCGCCGCACGGCTGCAGGGCGCGGGCTGGACCAAGGTCGCCTGGCGCAATCTGACGGGCGGCGTCGTGGCGCTGCACCGGGGGACCAAGCCGGCGAGCTGACCGCTTCGGACTCGCTTGCATAACGTCCCTTCGAACCTCCCTTCACCGGGAGTGCATTGCCGGGAACCATGCGTACGACAGCCATGTCTGTACGTTCGCCAGTGGCAGCTGTCCGCGCTGCCCTTTGATCTTCCCGGAGCCCGTCTTGTCCTCGTTCTGCCCGGACTGTGGTTCTGCTTCGCCGCCTGAGGCGCGCTTTTGCATGGGGTGCGGGCGGGAGCGGCAGGCCGCCGCGCCGCCTGCACCGGACGGGCCGCCCCCGCCGCCCGCCGGGCCGCCGCCGGCTCCTGCGGCTGCGCCGCCCGGGTATGCGCCGTACGCCGCTCCCGCCGTGCCCCAAGCTCTCAAGGCGCAGGGGGGACCCCCAGCGCCCGTGGCCGCCTTTCTCGCCCGCACGGCGAAGGGCGACTGGCTCTCGGCCCTGAAGATCGCGGCCTGGCCGACGTTGACCCTGCTCGTCCTCGCCGGCCTGCTGGGGATCTTCTCCACCGACGACCCGGATATGGCCGCCCTCGGCTGGGGCGTACGGATGCGGATCGCGCTCGCCCTGCTGCTCCAGAGCATCGGCGGAGGAGTCACCGTCGCCGGCAACACCTCCGCGTCGCTGCTACCGCTCGGCGGCGATCTCGCGGGTGAGGCGTCGCTGTCGTTGGTGCCGCTGGTGGTCACCGCGCTGTGGGTGGCGATGCTGGTGTTTGCCGTCCGCCGGGCCGGGCGGGCGGGCGCCGTAGCGGGGGAGGGCGCCACGAGGGCCGCCGTACCGGGGGTGTTCGCGCCGGGTACCGCTGTATTGGAGACGGTCCTGCGGGTCGCGGCGCTGTGCGGCGTCGGCACCTTCTTCTTGGGCCTGCTGGCCCAACCGTCCTACGCCGGCGCCGAGTTGTCCTCCTCGCCGTGGCTCGCGCTGCTGTGCTCCCTTCTGCTGGCGGCCGTGGTGACCGGCGCGGTGCTCGCGCGCGCCGAGACCAATGCCTGGCTCGCCGCCCGGCCCGCGTGGCACGCCGCCGTCAGGGCGCTGCGCACCGCGCTGTTCGCGCTGTTGACCGTCGTCATGGTGGCCGGTGTGGTCGCCTTCGTGACCGTGCTCGCCACGGCGAACGACGTCGATGGCGGCCAGGTCGTCGCCATGCTGGTGCTGCTCCCCAACCTCGGTGCGATGGCGCTCGCGATGGCCTGGGGCGCGCCGCTGAACGCCGAGTGGAACCTCCCGGACATGCCCTTCCTGGAGTCCGGCCGGCAGTCGATCGGCTACTCCGAGCTGAGCGATCTCGGCGGCGGCTGGGGGCTGTTCGGCATCGTCGTGGGCGGTCTGGTCGGTGCGCTCCTCGTCGGCTTCGTGGTCGTACGACGCAGCGCCGACCGGCGCGAACAGCTGCTGGCGGCGGGCTTCTTCGTCGTCGCGCTGGAGCTGCTGGTGCTGGCCGCGGGGGCGAGCATCACCGCGACGTTCTACGACGGGGGGAGCGGCGGTTACGGGGACGGCTCCGGCTACGGCAGCACTTACGGTCCCGGCGGCCCCGGAGGTGGCCCGAGCTTCGGTGCCCACGCCGAACTGGCCGCGGGCGGCGCCGAAACGCTGCTGTTCGCGCTGCTGTGGACCTTCGGGGCGGTGCTGCTCGCGCCGTATCTGCTGATGATCGTGGGGCGCGGCGGCCCGTCCGCCCCCGCGGCTCCGGCCGCTCCGTACGGCGATCCCGCCGCGGCTCCCGGCGGCTACGGCTACCCGGCGCCGAACGCGCACCCCGCTCCTCCGACGGCCGCTCCTCCGACGGCCGCTCCTCCGACGGCCACCCCTCCGACGGCCGCCCCGGCCGCACCGCCCACCGCACCGGCCTCAACGCCCGCTCCCGCTTCCCCTCCTGCCTCCACTCCCACCGCGCCCGATCTGCCTGCCGTGCAGCTCGGCCACCCGGCGCCGCCCCCGGGCGAGACACCGCCGCCGGCCTTCCCGGAGGAGCCGCGGAAACCGCGCCGGCGAGCCGTGAAGTGGGTGTCCCTCGCCCTCGCCGCGTTCCTGGTCGGCGGCGGTGCCACGGCCGGTGCCCTGTACTTCAAGAACCACAGGGGCGGCACCGACGACAAGGCCGACAAGCCCGCCGCGACGAAGAGCAAGGAACCGGCAGGCGACGCCGGCTCGTCCGCGTCCCCGTCCCCGTCGCCGACCGGCACGCCCACCGCCGGCCCCACCGACGGCCCGACTGACGGCCCCACCGACGGTTCCTCCGCACCCGGTGCGGGCCTGCCCGACGGCTTCGTCCAGAAGGACGACCCCATGGGGTTCTCGGTCGGTGTGACGGAGAGCTGGCAGCGCTCGCAGAAGGGCAGCCAGACCGACTACAAGGCGCCGACCGGCGTCGCGTACCTGCGTATCGGCGTCATCCCCAACGCCCCGCAGTCCTCGTACGACAACTTCCTCACCCTGGAGAAGGGTGCCAAGAAGCGGACCAACTACCAGCGGGCGGACCTGAAGCGGAACACCTTCCAGGACAGCGACGGCGCGCGCTGGGAGTTCACCTACGTCAATGACAACGGCAACACCATCCACGCCATCGACCAGGCGTATGTCGCCGCCGACGGCACCGAGTACAGCATCTATTACGAGTGCCTGGAGATGGACTGGGACGCGGAGAGCGACCAGGTCTTCAGCACGGCACTGAAGACCTGGTCCGTCAGCGCCAACGACGTGGACTAGCCGACGACGTGGGCTAGGCAGCGATGTGGACTGGGCAACGACACGGGCTGGCCGCGACCGCAAGGCACACGGGGCCACCGCGAACGAACGCGGTGGCCCCAGGCTCATGCCTCTATGCCTCTCTTCCCCTCACACATCAAGCCGATGGCAGTAGGCCGTCCGCTTCCCCACCGGCGTGATCACCGTCTCCGCCTGCCGCATCCCCAACCGCCGGGTCACCGCTATGGACCGCTCATTGCGCGCGTCCACCATCGCGACCACGTGCCGGACCCCGGCCGCCCGTACGGACTCCAGCGCGGCCTGCGCCGCCACCGTGGCGTACCCCTTGCCCCAGTACGCCCGGCCGAGCCGCCAGCCGATCTCGATCTCGCCCGCCGGACCCCACTCCCAGGGCCACGGCTGCGCGCCGGTGAACCCGATGACCGCCCCGTCCGCCGGATCCAGCAGGGTGTAGAAGCAGAATCCCAGCTGTGCATCGTGTTTGCGCTGGCGCGCGGTGAGTTCCTCGTACACCGACAGCTCGGCCGCGGAGCCGCCGTGGAACTCCATGACCTCCGGGTCATTGAAGACCCGGTGCCAGTGCAGCGCGTCCTCCTCGGTGGGTACACGCAGCTCAACAGCGGGCAGTGAGGCGTGCACAGGCTTCTCAGGCTTCATGGGGCAACCCTTCAGGTCTTTGATCACCAAGGCCCCCATAGACTGCACATGCCCAGTGCCGGTCGGCACCCAGATATCCAGATATCGACTTCCGGGAGACCCCGCCGTGACCGAGTCCGCGTCCGTGACCGAGTCCGTGAGCACGCCTCGCTCAGAGCGCAGCGCGGACGTGATCGTCGTCGGTGCCGGGCCGGCCGGCTCGACGACCGCCTACCACCTCGCCAAGTCCGGTCTCGATGTCCTCCTCCTGGAGAAGACCGCCTTCCCCCGCGAGAAGGTCTGCGGTGACGGCCTCACCCCGCGCGCGACCAAGCAGCTCATCGCGATGGGCATCGACGTCTCGGAGGAAGCGGGCTGGCTGCGCAACAAGGGCCTGCGCATCATCGGCGGCGGCTCCCGGCTGCAGCTCGACTGGCCGGAACTCGCCTCCTTCCCCGACTACGGACTCGTCCGCAAGCGCGATGACTTCGACGAGCAGTTGGCCCGGCAGGCCGAGAAGGCCGGCGCCCGGCTCTACGAGCGCTGCAACGTCGGCGCGCCCATCATCAACGAACTCACCGGCCACATCGAGGGCGTGCACGCCAAGCTCGGCGAGGCCGGGTCTGATTCACGAGACACGACCCCGGTCACCTTCCGCGCCCCGCTCGTCGTCGCCGCCGACGGCAACTCCACCCGCCTGTCGCTGGCCATGGGCCTGCACCGCCGCGAGGACCGCCCCATGGGCGTCGCCGTGCGCACGTACTTCACCTCTCCGCGCCACGACGACGACTACCTGGAGTCCTGGCTGGAGCTGTGGGACCGCCGCGGCCCCCAGGACCGCCTCCTCCCCGGCTACGGCTGGATCTTCGGCATGGGCGACGGGACCTCCAACGTCGGCCTCGGCGTCCTGAACACCTCCGCCGCGTTCAAGGAACTGGACTGGCGGGAGGTCCTCAAGGCCTGGTGCGCCTCCATGCCGGCCGACTGGGGCTACACCCCGGAGAACATGTCCGGCCCGATCCGCGGCGCCGCCCTCCCCATGGCGTTCAACCGCCAGCCCCACTACACCAAGGGCCTGCTGCTGGTCGGTGACGCGGGCGGCCTGGTCAACCCGTTCAACGGCGAGGGCATCGCGTACGCCATGGAGTCCGGCAGCATCGCCGCCGAGGTCATCGTCCAGGCCCACGCGCGCGCGACGTACGCCCAGCGCGAGCTGGCCCTGCAGCGCTACCCGAAGATCCTCAAGGACACCTACGGCGGCTACTACTCCCTCGGCCGTGCCTTCGTGAAGCTCATCGGCAACCCCAAGGTCATGAAGATCGCCACCCAGCGCGGTCTGACCCACCCCCTCCTGATGCGCTTCACCCTCAAGATGCTCGCCAACCTCACCGACCCCACGGGCGGTGATGCGATGGACCGCATCATCAACGGTCTGAGCAAGGTCGCGCCGAAGGCGTGACAGAAGCAGTGCCGAAGGCGTGACGCAACGTTGTGCCGAAGGCGTGACAGGGGGCTAGGCGCCCGTCCTACGGCACACGCACCCCGACGGCCTCCGCAGGCGTGAGCCCTGCGGTGGCTACGGGGGAGGTTCACGCCATGCGGGACATGGAGTCCTGAGGCAGTCCGGGTCAGTCCTCCTCCTGGGGGCGGCGGCGCATCAGGAGGTACCCGCCGCAGGCCGCGACCGCGAGGGCGGCGCCGCCCGCGGTGATCATCGCGGTGTTGCTCCGCTCGGTGGAGCCGCCGACGCCGGTGTGCATCTTGCCGTGCGGCCCCTTGACCTGCGGCTCCTTGGCCTGCGGTGCCGCCTGTGGCTCCTTGGCCTGCTGCCCCTTGGCAGCGGTCCCGACGGTGGCGCTCCAGTGCCGGCCGCCCGGGCACCGGCCGGCGATCGCCCACCCCGCCTGCCGGCCGACCTTGTTCGGGCCGCCGGAGAGCTGCCCGGCGAACCGGCCCGAGCCGCGGTAGGTGCTGGTCTGGCCCTGGCGCTTGAGCATGAGGCTGCCCTGGGCGAGGACCTGGCCGTTGGCGGCGATCGTGCCGGGCAGCGGTCCGCCCTGTGCGCTCTCGCACATCACGGTGACGGTGACGGCCCCGCCCGGGCCGATGACGTCGGGGCTGACCGACGCGGACGGTTCGGCGAAGGCGGAGGGGGTGGCGACGCCGAGGGCCATGGCCGTGAGGGCTGAGCCGGCCAGGGTACGGCTGACTAGACGCATGCGGGATTCCTCCATCGATGCGGCTGCGGAGTGGTGGTCCGCGAGCGGTAAGGCGGGTCTGTTCCTGATGCCATGTCAAAGCAGCACTCCGCGGCCCGCATGTTGAGCCGTGCGCCGGGTTGGTCCGAAAGGGATCCCGGGCGGGGCCGGGGGAGGGGCGTTCGCGCACGTCGGACGGCGTGTCGGGGGTGGTGCGGTCCGCCCGTTCGGCGCAGCCCCCGGATGCCGGGCCGGCGCGGTCCGCCGCCGGCTTGGCGCGGGGCCCGTCAGAGCCCGCGCGTGCCCGGGAGGACGCGGCCGGGCGGCAGATCGCGGCGCGGCGAGGCGGCGAAGCGGGCGGGGGTGATGCCGAGGTGGCGGGTGAAATGCCGGTGCAGATGTGCCTGGTCGTAGAAGCCGACGGTGGGGGCGACCTCGGCGGGGCGCCGGCCGGCGAGCAGCAGACGGCGGGCCTCGTCGATGCGGCGGCCGGTCAGATAGGCATGCGGCGGCAGGCCGTACGTCCGGCGGAAGGCGCGGATCGCGTGGGTGGGGTGCGTGTGCAGCAGGGCGGCGGCTTCTTGGAGGGTGATGCCGGCCTGGAGGCGGGATTCCAGCAAGTCGCGCAATGCGGAAGCCAGTTGGGCGGTGCCGCGGCTGGGCTTCACGGTGGGGCTGCGGAATGCGGCGAGGTGGAAACGCAGGCGTTCGCGCAGGAAGGCCAGCCGGGATTCGGCCTGGAGCGTCTCGCCCGGGTCGCCGAGCGCGCGGTGCAGCTGGTGTATGCGGTGCCGCAGCAGCCGGTCGTCGATCAGAGGGACGTCCACGGCGGGGCCTATCAGCCCGGACGGGAGCAGCTCCGGGGCGAGGTAGAGCACGCGCTTGCGGAAGCCGGCGCTGGTCACCGTACGGCCGTCGTGGGCGACACCGGGCGGCAGCAGGGCGACGGTGGCGGTGCCGGTGACGCCGTGCCGGTGCCGGTCGAGCCCGAAGTCCACGGCTCCGTCATCGACGATCATCACGGTCCACGCGTCGTGGGTGTGCGTCGGATAGGCGTGCTCGGCGAACCGGGCGTGAAAGACCTCGGTGATCCCGGGGACGGCGGGGCGCCAGGCGGTGATGCGGGTCGCCTGCGGCGGGCAGGGCCGTAGCTGGTGCGCGCCGCTGTCGCGCGCGGCTCCATCCGTCATGCCAGAAACGTACAAGACCGGGTCGGGGCGGGGGCGGCACGCTGGCGGCGTACCCATCCGGAAAGGCAGGCCTGCCCATGGCGCAACCCGTGAACCTCGCCGAGAAACTCTCGCTGTTCAGTGAACTCTGGTCGCAGAGGAAGATCGCGGATCTCAACGATTACGAGGTCAAGCTCGCCAAACTGCACGGTGAGTTCGTCTGGCACACACACGAGGACACCGATGAGCTGTTCCTCGTCATCAGCGGCCGGCTGACCATTCAGCTGCGGGACGGGGACGTCGTCCTCGCACCGGGCGAGCTGTTCGTCGTGCCGCGGGGGGTGGAGCACTGCCCTAAGGCGGACGAGGAGACGGCGATCCTGCTGCTGGAGCCGACTGGAACGCTGAACACAGGCGACGCGGGCGGCGCGCGGACCCGGCCAGTCACGACGCTGGACTGACGCGGGTCGCCTGCGGCGGAGCGGCAACCGCTCCGCCGCAGGCGACCTGCGGGAATCCCACCACGGTGGGAGAGAAAAGACGGTTCTAGAGAACCCGCACCGCGCCGGTCGGCTGGTCGTAGCTGAGCGGGCGCTCGACGATGCCGGTGCTGGAGTTCTGCGCGCCGATGAAGTTGCCGTCGCCGACGTAGACGCCGACGTGGTAGGCGCTGCCGGCGCTGCCCCAGTACAGGATGTCGCCGACCTGGAGGTTGTCCAGGCCGACCTGGGTGCCGGTGGTCGACTGGTCCTGCGAGACGCGGGGCAGGTCGATGCCGATCTGGCTGAACGCGGCCTGGGTCAGGCCGGAGCAGTCGTACGAGGACGAGCCGGTGGCGCCCAGCACGTAGGGCTTGCCGAGCTGCGCCTTCAGGAAGGAGACGAGGGTGGCGACGCTGCCGGAGGCGGTGGAGCTCGACGGCGCGGACAGAGTCGTGCGCTCGTCGGAGCGCGAGGCGCGGGCCTCGGCGGCCTCCTCGGCCTTGCGTGCCTCTTCCGCCCTCTTCTTGGCCTCGGCCTTGGCCTTCTTCTCGGCGGCGGCCTGCTTCTTCTCCGCGACCTTGGCGGCCTTGGCGACGGCGCTTTCCTGGAGCGCCTGCCGCTCGTAGGAGACGGCGACCTGCTGAGTGGAGTCGGCGCTCTTGGCGGCGGTGGTCGCGAGCGCCTCCGTGATGGTCGGCAGCTCCTGGGTCTCGGAGGCCGGCCTCTCGGTGGCGTTGGCCGGCATGGAGGCGCCGGTTACTGCGAGCGTGAGGATGCCACCGGTCACGCCCGCACGCAGTGCCCGCGAGGACGCGGAACGGCGGGGCTTCCGGTGGCTGGGTATGAGTGCGTTCGGGGACATGGCACCACGGCTATCAGGAGCCGAAGGTTGCTGCCAACAAAGGTGGAGTGCGCCACACTTGACGCGTACGCGCTGAACAAATCGGGCATTTGACTACCCGTCGATCCGGAAGCGTGATGTCCGAATTTCGCGATCATGTTCCTGCGCATGGCATTTGCTGCCCGATACAGGCCCTGGGGGTGCCTACCACCTCCCCATGCGCCACGCCAAGGCTTCCCAGCCGTCAAGGACTTAGCGCCCGAAGTCGCGTGGGATAGGTCACTCGTGAGTGTCCGTTATGTTCCCGTGATCCGCGAGGGTCGATCGCTTGCGGAGGACGTGTGCAGGACTCGCGGACGAGGGGTGCGTGCCGTTCGCGAAGGAAGGCGCGTGTCGCTCGCGATCGGAGGGGTGGATCACTCGTGGGTCGATCGCGACCGGAGCCGCGCGCCGCTCGTGAATGAAGGTACGTGTCGCTCGTGAAGGAAGGCACGTACCGACGATCACGGTCGGATCACGAGCGGATCACGCCTGCGACCGCGTCGCACATAGCAGTTGAGTCGGTCCAGCGCCAATTTGCCTGCGACGACAACCACTTGATATTGGCCAACCGGCCCTGACCAGCGGTAACCCTTGTGAATGTCACCTCTCGTGATCACTCGCGTGCTTCGCGTATGAAGATCACCGCTCATCCGACTTCATGATCGTTCATCGGGTGGTGGAGATCACAAAGGCGTTGTCCGACCCCGTGTCGCAGATCACAGACCAGCGGGCATAAGATGCAGTCGGTTCGGGCTTGTGAACTGCCTCACATATGCACGATCTCCATGGGGCCACCCACTGAGCCCGAGCGGACCGCCATCCAGTCATCGTCGACTGAAGGGAGCGAGGACGGTGAACGCTTATGCGCCCATCCTCGTACTGGGAGCCCTCGGGGCAGGCTTTGCGATCTTCTCCGTCGTCATGGCCACGCTCGTCGGACCCAGGCGCTACAACCGGGCCAAGCTCGAGGCGTACGAGTGCGGAATCGAGCCGACCCCGCAGCCGTCCGGCGGCGGTCGTTTCCCGATCAAGTACTACCTGACGGCGATGCTCTTCATCGTCTTCGACATCGAGATCGTCTTCCTCTATCCCTGGGCCGTCACCTTTGACGCCCTGGGGCTGTTCGGGCTCGTCGAGATGCTCCTCTTCGCGCTCACCGTCTTCGTCGCCTACGCCTATGTCTGGCGTCGTGGCGGCCTGGAATGGGACTAGGGGCCACCAATGGGACTTGAAGAGAAGCTGCCCAGCGGCTTTTTGCTGACCACTGTCGAGCAGGCCGCGGGCTGGGTGCGCAAGTCGTCGGTCTTCCCCGCGACCTTCGGGCTGGCCTGCTGTGCCATCGAGATGATGACGACCGGCGCCGGACGCTACGACCTGGCCCGCTTCGGGATGGAAGTCTTCCGCGGCTCACCCCGGCAGGCGGATCTGATGATCGTGGCCGGCCGGGTGAGCCAGAAGATGGCGCCCGTCCTGCGGCAGGTCTACGACCAGATGCCGAACCCGAAGTGGGTGATCTCCATGGGGGTTTGCGCCTCGTCGGGCGGAATGTTCAACAACTACGCAATTGTGCAGGGCGTCGACCACATCGTCCCGGTTGACATTTATTTGCCGGGTTGTCCGCCGCGTCCCGAGATGCTCTTGGACGCCATTCTCAAGCTGCACCAGAAGATCCAGAGCACCAAGCTCGGGGTCAACCAGGTGCAGGCGGCCCACGAGGCGGAGGAAGCGGCGCTCAAGGCGCTGCCGTTGATCGAAATGAAGGGGCTGCTGCGGTGAGTGAGCAGGACGACCCGAACGCACCGGGCCAGAACGTCCCGGCGCAGCAGCGCGACCACGCCGACGAGCTGATCGCGACCCGCCGCGGCATGTTCGGCGCCGCCAACGGCGGTGACACCTCCGGCTACGGCGGGCTCGTCCGGTCCGTCCGGCTGCCCGGCGCGACCCCTCGGCCGTACGGAGGATGGTTCGACGAGGTCGCCGATGAACTGGAGGGCGCCCTCGACGAGCAGGGTCTGGTTCCCGGCAACGTCATCGAGAAGACGGTCGTGGACCGTGCCGAGCTGACCTTCCACATCGCGCGCGAGTATCTGCCGACCGTGGCCCGCACACTGCGCGACGACCCGGCGCTGCGCTTCGAGCTCTGTACGGGCGTGAGCGGGGTGCACTTCCCCGGCGACAAGGGGCGCGAGCTGCATGCGGTCTACCACCTGCGCTCGATCACCCATAACCGGCTGATCCGGCTGGAGGTCTCCGCCCCCGACGCCGACCCGCATGTGCCCTCGCTGGTGAGCGTCTATCCGACCAACGACTGGCACGAGCGCGAGACCTACGACTTCTTCGGCCTGATCTTCGACGGCCATCCGGCGCTCACCCGGATCATGATGCCCGACGACTGGCAGGGCTTCCCGCAGCGCAAGGACTACCCGCTCGGCGGCATTCCCGTCGAGTACAAGGGCGCCCAGATCCCGGCTCCCGACCAGCGGAGGTCGTACAGCTGATGACTGCATCCCCTTCAACCCCCCGCGAGACCACCGAGGGCGCGGTCTACACCGTCACCGGCGGCGACTGGGACGAGGTCGTGGCGGCCGCACGCAAGTCCGACGACGAGCGGATCATCGTCAACATGGGGCCCCAGCACCCCTCCACGCACGGCGTGCTCCGGCTCATCCTGGAGATCGACGGCGAGACCGTCACCGAGGCCCGCTGCGGTATCGGTTATCTGCACACCGGCATCGAGAAGAACCTCGAATACCGGACCTGGACGCAGGGCACCACGTTCGTGACGCGGATGGACTACCTGACGTCCTTCTACAACGAGACGGCGTACTGCCTGGCCGTGGAGAAGCTGCTCGGGATCACCGACGACATCCCCGACCGGGCCACCGTCATCCGCGTGATGCTGATGGAGCTCAACCGGCTCTCCTCCCACCTGGTGGCCATCGCCACCGGCGGTATGGAGCTGGGCGCCACCACGATGATGATCTACGGCTTCCGCGACCGGGAACTCATCCTCGACATCTACGAGTTGATCACCGGTCTGCGGATGAACCACGCCTTTATCCGGCCCGGCGGCCTCGCCCAGGACCTGCCCCCGGGCACCGTCGACCAGGTACGCGGCTTCATCAAGAAGATGCGCAAGAACATCGTCGAGTACGACAAGCTCGCCACCGGCAACCCCGTCTTCAAGGGCCGGATGGAGGGCGTCGGCTATCTCGACCTGGCCGGCTGCATGGCCACCGGCGCCACCGGGCCCATCCTCCGAGCCGCCGGACTGCCCCATGACCTGCGCAAGACGCAGCCGTACTGTGGATACGAGAACTACGAATTCGAGGTGCCGACCGCCGACACCTGCGACTCCTACGGCCGGTTCCTGATCAGGCTGGAGGAGATGCGCCAGTCGCTGCGGATCGTCGAACAGTGCCTGGACCGGCTGGCGCCCGGCCCCGTGATGGTCGCGGACAAGAAGATCGCCTGGCCCGCCCAGCTGGCCCTCGGCCCGGATGGCCTCGGCAACTCCCTCGACCACATCAAGAAGATCATGGGCACCTCGATGGAGGCCCTGATCCACCACTTCAAGCTGGTGACGGAGGGCTTCCGGGTCCCACCGGGACAGGCCTACGCCGCCGTGGAGTCGCCCAAGGGCGAGCTGGGCGTGCACGCGGTCAGCGACGGCGGCACCCGCCCCTACCGGGTGCACTTCCGTGATCCGTCCTTCACCAATCTGCAGGCCATGGCGGCGATGTGCGAAGGCGGCCAGGTCGCCGACGTCATCGTGGCCGTCGCATCCATCGACCCCGTGATGGGAGGCGTTGACCGGTGACAGACGTCAGTTTGGGGATGCCGCAGCTCCCCGCCCCCGACTACCCGGCCGACGTACGGGCCCGGCTCGAAGCCGACGCCAAGGAGGTCATCGCCCGCTACCCGGACTCCCGCTCGGCGCTGCTGCCGCTGCTGCACCTCGTGCAGTCCGAAGAGGGCCATGTCACCCGCACCGGCATCCGCTTCTGCGCCGAGCAGCTCGACCTGACCACCGCCGAGGTCACCGCGGTCTCGACCTTCTACACCATGTACCGCCGCAAGCCGAGCGGCGACTACCAGGTCGGGGTCTGCACCAACACGCTGTGCGCGGTGATGGGCGGCGACGCCATCTTCGAGGAGCTCAAGGAGCACCTCGGCGTCGGCAACGGCGAGACCACCGAGGACGGCGCCGTCACCCTCGAACACATCGAGTGCAACGCGGCCTGCGACTTCGCGCCCGTCGTGATGGTCAACTGGGAGTTCTTCGACAACCAGACGCCGGACTCCGCCAAGCGGCTGGTGGACGACCTGCGGGCCGGCCGGACCGTCGAGCCCACCCGGGGCGCCCCGCTGTGCACGTACAAGGAGACGGCCCGGATGCTGGCCGGCTTCCCCGACGAGCGGCCGGGCGCGGTCGAGGCGACCGGCGGCGCGGGGCCCGCCTCTCTCGTCGGACTCCGGCTCGCCAAGGGGGAGGCCGCCCCGGGCCGCGGTGCCGACCACGTCATCGCGCCGCGCACGGCCGACCAGCCGCAGGACCAGCCGCAGGCTGAGCCAGCAGACGAGGAGGGGGAGTGATGACGGTGGCACCCAAGTACGGGGGCACCTCCCGGCCGGACGCCGGGGGAGCGGTGAATCCCGAGAAGATCCTCGTGCCCGTCCTGTCCGCCTTCTGGGACCAGCCCGAGTCCTGGACCCTGGAGACCTATCTCAGGCACGAGGGCTACGCGGGCATGCGCAAGGCGCTCGCGATGGCGCCGGACGATGTCATCGCGTACGTCAAGGACGCCGGGCTGCGCGGCCGCGGCGGCGCGGGCTTCCCCACTGGGATGAAGTGGCAGTTCATCCCGCAGGGCGACGGCAAACCGCACTATCTAGTTGTCAACGCCGACGAATCGGAGCCCGGGACCTGCAAGGACATCCCGCTCCTCTTCGCGAACCCGCATTCCCTCATCGAGGGGATCGTGATCGCCTGTCATGCGATCCGGTCGAACCACGCCTTCATCTACCTGCGCGGTGAGGTCGTGCCCGTGCTGCGGCGGCTGCACGAGGCCGTACGCGAGGCGTACGCGGCGGGATACCTCGGCAAGAACATTCTCGGCTCGGGACTCGACCTGGATGTCATCGTGCACGCGGGCGCGGGCGCGTACATCTGTGGTGAGGAGACCGCGCTGCTGGACTCCCTGGAGGGCCGTCGCGGACAGCCCCGGCTTCGTCCCCCCTTCCCCGCGGTGGCGGGCCTCTACGCCTGCCCCACTGTCGTGAACAACGTCGAATCCATCGCGTCGGTTCCCGCCATCATGAACAAGGGCAAGGACTGGTTCAGGTCGATGGGCAGCGAGAAGTCCCCGGGCTTCACGCTCTACTCGCTCAGCGGCCATGTCACCAACCCAGGCCAGTACGAAGCCCCGTTGGGTATCACGCTGCGCCAGCTGCTGGACATGAGCGGCGGCATCCGGCCCGGCCACCGGCTCAAGTTCTGGACGCCGGGCGGCTCCTCGACACCGATGTTCACCGACGAGCATCTGGACGTCCCCCTCGACTACGAGGGCGTCGGCGCGGCCGGCTCGATGCTCGGCACCAAGGCGCTGCAGTGCTTCGACGAGACCACCTGTGTCGTGCGGGCCGTCACCCGCTGGACCGAGTTCTACGCGCATGAGTCCTGCGGCAAGTGCACACCCTGCCGCGAGGGGACGTACTGGCTGGTGCAGTTGCTGCGCGACATCGAAGCAGGCAAGGGCCGGATGGACGACCTCGACAAGCTCAACGACATCGCCGACAACATCAACGGCAAGTCCTTCTGCGCCCTCGGCGACGGCGCCGCCTCGCCGATCTTCTCCTCGCTCAAGTACTTCCGCGAGGAGTACGAGCAGCACATCACCGGCAAGGGCTGCCCCTTCGACCCCGCCAAGTCGACCGTCTGGGCCGACAACGACGCTCACCTGGGGGTGAATGCATGACCGTCACGACAAGCAGTGCTCCCTCAGGGGGCGGCGAGGCGGCCGTCCCGCCCGAGGACCTCGTCTCCCTGACGATCGACGGTATCGAGATCTCGGTCCCCAAGGGGACGCTGGTCATCCGCGCCGCCGAACTCCTGGGTATCGAGATCCCGCGCTTCTGCGACCATCCGCTGCTGGACCCGGTCGGGGCCTGCCGCCAGTGCATCGTCGAGGTCGAGGGCCAGCGCAAACCGATGGCTTCCTGCACCATCACCTGCACCGACGGGATGGTCGTCAAGTCGCAGCTCACCTCCCCGGTGGCCGAGAAGGCCCAGCGCGGGGTGATGGAACTGCTGCTGATCAACCACCCGCTGGACTGCCCGGTCTGCGACAAGGGCGGTGAGTGCCCGCTGCAGAACCAGGCGATGCAGGTCGGCGCCCCGGACACCCGCTTCGAAGGCAGGAAGCGGACCTACGCGAAGCCGGTACCGATCTCCACGCAGGTGCTGCTGGACCGCGAGCGCTGCGTGCTGTGCGCGCGCTGCACCCGCTTCAGCAACCAGATCGCCGGCGACCCGATGATCGAGCTGCTGGAGCGCGGCGCCCTTGAGCAGGTCGGCACCGGAGAGGGCGACCCGTTCACGTCGTACTTCTCCGGGAACACCATCCAGATCTGCCCGGTCGGCGCGCTCACCTCAGCCGCGTACCGCTTCCGCTCCCGCCCCTTCGACCTGGTCTCCTCGCCGTCGGTGTGCGAACACTGCGCGGGCGGCTGCGCGACCCGTACGGACCACCGGCGCGGCAAGGTCATGCGGCGGCTGGCGGCGGACGACCCCGAGGTCAATGAGGAGTGGATCTGCGACAAGGGGCGGTTCGCCTTCCGCTACGCGCAGCAGCGCGAGCGGCTGGAGACCCCCCTCGTACGCAACGCGGAGTCCGGCGAACTGGAGTCGGCGAGCTGGCCCGAGGCGCTGGCGGCCGCGGCCCGTGGCCTGGCCGCCGCCAAGGGGCGCACCGGAGTGCTGACCGGCGGCCGGCTGACCGTCGAAGACGCCTACGCGTACGCCAAGTTCGCGCGGATCGCGCTGCACACCAACGACATCGACTTCCGGGCCCGGGTGCACAGCGCCGAGGAGGCCGACTTCCTGGCGGCCAGGGTCGCCGGCCGTGGCCGCGACCTGGACGGCGGCGGGGTCACCTACACCGCGCTGGAGAAGGCACCGGCCGTGCTGCTGGCCGGTATCGAGGCGGAGGAGGAGGCGCCGGGCGTCTTTCTGCGGCTGCGCAAGGCCCACCGTACGAGCGGACAGCGCACCTACGGGCTGGCCACCCACGCCTCACGCGGGCTGATCAAGGCCGGTGGCACGCTGCTGCCGGCCGCCCCCGGGACCGAGACCGAGTGGCTGGACGCGCTCGCGGGCGGCGTCGGCCTGGACGGCGAGGCGAATGCCGCGGCCGAGGCGCTGCGGGCCGACGGCGCGGTGATCATCGTCGGCGAGCGGCTGGCCGCGGTGCCCGGCGCGCTGACCGCGGCGGTCCGCGCCGCGTCCGCCACCGGCGCCCAACTGGTGTGGATCCCGCGCCGGGCGGGTGACCGGGGCGCCATCGAGGCGGGTGCGCTGCCGGGTCTGCTGCCCGGCGGCCGGCCCGCCACCGACCCCCGGGCCCGCGACGAGGTCGCCGCCGCCTGGGGCGTGGCCGAGCTCCCGCACCGGCACGGCCGGGACACCGGCCAGATCATCGAGGCCGCGGCGACCGGCGAGCTCAGCGCGCTCCTGGTGGCCGGCGTCGAGACCGCGGACCTGCCGGACCCGGCCCGCGCCGTGACGGCCCTGGACGAGGTCGGCTTCCTGGTCAGCCTGGAGCTGCGGCCCTCGGAGGTCACCGAACGGGCGGATGTGGTCCTCCCGGTGGCGGCCGTGGTCGAGAAGGCCGGCACCTTCCTCAACTGGGAGGGCCGGGCCCGGCTGTTCGAGGCCGCGCTCAAACCGGACCAGCTGACCCGCCGGCATCTGCTGCCGGATGCCCGGGTGCTGCACATGCTCGCCGACGCCCTGGACGTCCATCTGGCGCTGCCGGACGTCCACGCCGTACGCCGCGAGCTGGACCGGCTCGGCGGCTGGAGCGGCCCGTATGCCGGGGATCCCCGGGAAAGCGGGCGTCCGCTGCCCCGCCCCGACACCGGCGAGGCCGTACTGGCCGGGCACCGGCTGCTGTTGGACCAGGGGCGGCTCCAGGAGGGCGACGAGGCACTCGCCGGCACCCGGCACGCCGCGGTCGCCCGGCTGTCGCAGGCCACCGCACAGGAGACCGGCGTCAAGGACGGGGACCTGCTGGCGGTCACCGGGCCGGCCGGATCGGTGCGGCTGCCCCTTCAGGTCACGCCGATGCCCGACCGGGTGGTGTGGCTGCCGCTGAATTCCACCGGCGGTGGCGTCGCCGCCGACACCGGGGCGCGCCCCGGTGACCTGGTGAAGGTCTCCGCCGCGCCCGGTACCCCGGAGCCGGCCAAGGAGGGGGACGCATGATGCAGCAGCTCGATCAACTGGCCGCCGCGGGCACCGTGCTGGCCCAGGAAGACCTGTCGATGTTCGGCCGCGACCCATGGTGGCTGGTCGTCGTCAAGGCGGTCTTCTGCTTCGCGTTCCTGATGCTGACCGTGCTCTTCTCGATCGTCTGGGAGCGCAAGGTCGTCGCCTGGATGCAGCTGCGTATCGGCCCCAACCGGCACGGCCCCTGGGGCATGCTCCAGTCCCTCGCCGACGGCATCAAGCTGATGCTGAAGGAGGACCTGGTCGTCAAGCGGGCCGACAAGGCCGTCTATGTCCTGGCGCCGATCGTGGCGGCCGTGCCGGCCTTCATGGCCATCGCGGTGATCCCCTTCGGCCCGGCGGACAACGAGGTCTCGATCTTCGGCGTGCGCACGCCGATGCAGCTGACCGACCTGCCGATCGGCGTCCTCTACATCCTGGCCACCGCCTCCGTCGGCATCTACGGCATCGTGCTGGCGGGCTGGTCCTCCGGCTCGACGTACCCGCTGCTCGGCGGGCTCCGCTCCTGCGCGCAGATGATCTCCTACGAGATCGCGATGGGCGCCGCCTTCGCATCGGTCTTCCTCTACTCCGGGTCGATGTCGACCTCGACGATCGTGGAGTCGCAGCAGGACAAGTGGTACGTCCTGCTGCTGCCGGTGTCGTTCCTCATCTACATCGTGACGATGGTGGGCGAGACCAACCGCGCGCCGTTCGACATGCCGGAGTCCGAGGGCGACCTCGTCGGCGGCTTCAACACCGAGTACTCGTCCATCAAGTTCGCGATGTTCATGCTCGCCGAGTACATCAACATGGTGACGGTGGCGGCGGTCGCGACCACCCTCTTCCTGGGCGGCTGGCGGGCCCCGTACCCCATCTCCACCTTCTGGGAAGGCGCGAACCACGGCTGGTGGCCGATGCTCTGGTTCGTCATCAAGGTGCAGCTGCTGCTGTTCTTCTTCATCTGGCTGCGCGGCACGCTCCCCCGGGTGCGCTACGACCAGCTGATGAAGCTGGGCTGGAAGGTCCTCATCCCGGTCTCGCTGGTGTGGCTGATGCTCGTCGCCACCGTCCGGGCGCTGAAGAACGAGGGCTACGCCTTCCAGCAGATCGTGCTGTACGTCGCCGGGGCCGCCATCGCCCTGCTGCTGATCTCCCTTGTTGCGGACTTCTTCCGGGGCGGCGAGGTGGAGGAGGAAACGGACGGTGACGGGGCCTTCGACCCGATGGCCGGCGGGTTCCCCGTACCGCCGCTGCCCGGACAGAGCCTGCCGCCCGTGCCACGCCGACGCCCGCGCCAAGATCGCGAGTTGATTGTCAGTGGCGGGATGGACACTGTCAGTGACGAAAACGGAATCGATGGAAAGGGGGGCGACGGTGCCTGAGTTCCAGAACCCCGTGGCCGGCTTCGGCGTGACCTTCCGGGCCATGTTCAAGAAGCGGCTGACCGAGCAGTACCCGGAGGAGAAGAAGCCGACGGCGCCGCGCTTCCACGGCCGGCATCAGCTCAACCGCCATCCGGACGGCCTGGAGAAGTGCATCGGCTGCGAGTTGTGCGCCTGGGCCTGTCCGGCGGACGCGATCTATGTCGAGGGCGCGGACAACACCGAGGAGGAGCGTTACTCCCCGGGCGAGCGCTATGGCCGGGTCTACCAGATCAACTATCTGCGCTGCATTCTGTGCGGCCTCTGCGTGGAGGCCTGCCCGACCCGCGCGCTGACCATGACCAATGAGTACGAACTCGCCGACCGGTCCCGCGAATCGCTCATCTACACCAAGGAGGAGCTGCTCGCGGGCCTGGAGGACACCATGGTCGACTCGCCGCATGCGATCTACCCCGGCATGACGGAGAAGGACTACTACAACGGTCTGGTGACGGAGGCCGCGCCCGGCACCGCCCGCCAGGTCGCCGTCTCCAAGGGCGAACAGCCCCCATCGGAGGCCCCGGCTCGGGCCGCCGACGAGGGGGTGCAGGCATGATGGGCCTCGCCGCCTCCACGACCTCCTCGGGGGAGGCTGTGCAGTTCTGGATCCTGGGCATCGTCGCCGTCTGCGGCGCACTGGGCACGATCATGATGAAGCGAGCGGTGCACAGCGCGCTTTCGCTCGCCGGGACCATGATCGTCCTGGCGGTCTTCTATCTCGCCAACGGCGCGTACTTCCTCGGCGTCGTCCAGGTCGTCGTCTACACCGGCGCGATCATGATGCTGTTCCTGTTCGTCGTCATGCTGGTCGGTGTCACCGCGGCCGACTCCCTCAAGGAGACGCTCAAGGGCCAGCGTTGGCTCGCCGCGGGCCTGGGCATCGGCTTCGGCATCCTGCTCATCGCCGGCATCGGCAATG
This sequence comes from Streptomyces sp. NPDC050636, assembly GCF_040654775.1. Lineage (NCBI taxonomy): Bacteria > Bacillati > Actinomycetota > Actinomycetes > Kitasatosporales > Streptomycetaceae > Streptomyces > Streptomyces sp. NPDC050636. The sequence continues at coordinate 426,093 of NZ_JBFAIP010000001.1, read as the reverse complement.
CCTCGCTCAAGCAGTTCAACGGCCTGGGCGAGGCCAACGCCGGCGGCAATGTGCAGGGCCTGGCGGCGCTCATCTTCACCAAGTACGTCTTCGCCTTCGAAGTCACCGGCGCGCTGCTGATCACGGCGGTCGTCGGCGCGATGGTGCTCACCCACCGGGAGCGTACGGAGCGCGCCAAGAGCCAGCGCGAGCAGTCCGAGGCGCGGGTCCGCGAGGGCAAGCAGGTACCGCCGCTGCCCGCCCCCGGTGTCTACGCCCGGCACAACGCCGTCGACATTCCCGGACTGCTGCCGGACGGCACCCCGTCCGAGCTGACCGTCAATCCCACGCTGCGCGACCGCGGCCAGATCCGCGATGTCTCCAGTGAGTCGCTCGCCGAACTGAAGGCGCTGGAGCAGCGCTCCAAGGAATGGCTGGGGCGGGGCTCCGAGGACGAGCCCGGCTCCTCGTCATCCGGTGGCGCGACGCCGAAGGAGCACAAGGAGGGGGCCAAGAAATGAACCCGGTCTACTACCTCTATCTCGCCGCCCTGCTGTTCACCATCGGCGCGGCCGGGGTCCTGATCAGGCGGAACGCCATCGTGGTGTTCATGTGCATCGAGCTGATGCTCAACGCCTGCAATCTCGCCCTCGTGGTCTTCTCGCGGATGCACGGGAATCTGGACGGCCAGATCATCGCCTTCTTCACGATGGTCGTCGCCGCGGCCGAGGTCGTGGTCGGCCTGGCAATCATCGTGTCGATCTTCCGCACCCGTCATACGGCCTCGGTCGACGACGCCAGCCTGATGAAGCTGTAAGGGGTCGCACAAAGTGGAGAACTTGATCGCGCTGCTTGTCGCGGCACCGCTGGTCGGTGCGGCCCTGCTGTTGTGCGGCGGCAAACGGCTGGACCGCACCGGCCACTGGATCGGCTCGCTCTTCGCGGTGGCGTCGTTCGTCGTCGCGGTGGTGCTCTTCGCCGACATGCTCGGCAAGGGCGCCGAGGACCGTGCCCTGCATCAGTACCTGTTCAGCTGGATCCCGGTCGGCGGCTTCCAAGCCGATGTGGCCTTCCAGCTCGACCAGCTGTCGATGACCTTCGTCCTGCTGATCACCGGTGTCGGATCGCTGATCCACATCTACTCCGTCGGCTATATGGAGCACGACGAGCGGCGCCGCCGCTTCTTCGGATACCTCAATCTGTTCCTTGCGGCGATGCTGCTGCTCGTCCTCGCCGACAACTACCTTCTGCTGTACGTCGGCTGGGAGGGCGTCGGTCTCGCCTCGTACCTCCTCATCGGGTTCTGGCAGCACAAGCCCAGCGCGGCCACCGCCGCCAAGAAGGCGTTCCTCGTCAACCGCGTCGGTGACGTCGGCCTGTCCATCGCGATCATGCTGATGTTCACCACGTTCGGGACCTTTGCCTTCGGGCCGGTGCTCGCCGCGACGGGAGACACCGGCGAGGGCAAGCTGACGGCCATCGGGCTGATGCTGCTGCTGGCCGCCTGCGGCAAGTCGGCACAGGTGCCGCTGCAGTCCTGGCTCGGGGATGCGATGGAGGGCCCGACCCCCGTCTCGGCCCTGATCCACGCCGCCACGATGGTCACCGCCGGCGTGTATCTGATCACCCGCTCCGGCGCGATCTTCAACGCCGCGCCGGACGCCCAGACCGCCGTCGTCGCGGTCGGTGCGGTCACGCTCCTCTTCGGTGCGATCGTCGGTTGCGCCAAGGACGACATCAAGAAGGCGCTGGCCGGCTCGACGATGTCGCAGATCGGCTACATGATCCTGGCCGCCGGCCTCGGCCCGATCGGGTACGCCTTCGCGATCATGCACCTGGTCACCCATGGCTTCTTCAAGGCGGGGCTCTTCCTCGGCGCCGGTTCCGTGATGCACGGTATGAACGACGAGGTGGACATGCGCCGTTACGGCGGCCTGCGCAGGTATATGCCGGTCACCTTCATCACGTTCGGGCTCGGCTATCTGGCGATCATCGGCTTCCCGGGGCTGTCCGGCTTCTTCTCCAAGGACAAGATCATCGAAGCGGCGTTCGCCAAGGGCGGCACCGAGGGCTGGATCCTCGGCGGCGCGGCCCTGCTGGGCGCCGCGATCACCGCGTTCTACATGACACGGGTGATGCTGATGACGTTCTTCGGCGAGAAGCGCTGGGCTGAGACACCAGGCGCTGCCGTGCCGGGGCAGCAAGTCCAACACCCACATGAGTCACCGAAGATCATGACGATCCCCATGATCGTGCTGGCCATCGGATCGGTCTTCGCGGGCGCGCTGTTCAGCGTCAACGATGCATTTGTGACGTGGCTGGAGCCGGTCACGTCCTTCGCGCACGGCCACCCCCCGCTCAGCGCCACTGCGATCACCGCCTCGACGATCGTGGTGATGCTCATCGGTGTCGGCCTGGCCTGGCAGATGTACGGCCGCAAGCCCGTCCCGGTCGTCGCCCCGCGCGGCTCGCTACTGACCCGGGCGGCCCGCCGCGATCTGCTCCAGGACGACTTCAACCATGTCGTCCTGGTGCGCGGCGGCGAGCACCTCACCCGCACGTTGGTCTACCTCGACCACTCCGTGGTGGACGGCGCGGTCAACGGCACGGCGGCCTCGATGGGCGGACTCTCCGGCCGGCTGCGCAAGTTGCAGAGCGGCTTCGTCCGCTCGTACGCGGTCCAGATGCTGGGCGGGGCCGCCGTTCTCGTCGCCGCGACCCTGCTGATGAGGGGTGTCTGAGCCATGGCGGATTTTTCCTTCCCCCTGCTGACGGCGACCGCCGCGGTACCGGCGATCGGCGCGATCGCCACCGCCGCGGTGCCCGCCGCCAAGCGCACCGCCGCCAAATGGCTGGCGCTGCTGTTCTCACTGGCCACCCTCGCCCTGGCCGTGCTGATCGCGGTCCGATTCCGGCCCGGCGCCGAGGGACCGTACCAACTGACCGAATCGCACGCCTGGATCCGGGACTTCGGCGTCCGCTACGACCTCGGCGTGGACGGCATCGCGGTCGCCCTGATCGCGCTGACCGCCCTGCTGATCCCGTTCGTCATCCTGGCGGGCTGGCATGACGCCGACCCTCTGACCGCATCTGACAGTGGCTCCGCCACGGGTGCATCTGACAACGGCTCCGCCACGGACACGGCCAACAGCCGCTGGCGGCCCACCCAGGGCTTCTTCGCGCTGATCCTGGCCGTCGAAGCGATGGTGATCCTCTCCTTCGAGGCCACCGACGTCTTCCTCTTCTACATCTTCTTCGAAGCCATGCTGATCCCGATGTACTTCCTCATCGGCGGCTTCGGGGACCGTGCCGGGGCGCACGGCGACGAGCAGGCCGCCACCCAACGGTCGTACGCCGCGGTGAAGTTCCTGCTCTACAACCTCGCCGGCGGACTGATCATGCTGGCCGCGGTGATCGGGCTGTACGCCGTCACCGCCGACCAGCTCGGCAGCGGCACCTTCTCGCTGCAGCAGATCGTCGAGGCGCGGGCGTCCGGCAAGCTGGACTTCGGCACCGGCACGGAGCGGCTGCTGTTCCTCGGCTTCTTCTTCGCCTTCGCGGTGAAGGCGCCGCTCTGGCCGCTGCACACCTGGCTGCCCAACGCCATGGGTGAGGCGACCTCGCCGGTGGCGGTGCTGATCACCGCAGTGGTCGACAAGGTCGGCACCTTCGCGATGCTCCGCTTCTGCCTCCAGCTCTTCCCGGAGGCCAGCAACTGGGCCACCCCGGCCATCCTGGTGCTCGCCCTGATCAGCGTGATCTACGGCGCGCTGCTCGCGGTCGGCCAGCGGGACATCAAGCGTCTGATCGCGTACGCCTCGATCTCCCACTTCGGTTTCATCATCCTGGGCATCTTCGCGATGACGTCCCAGGCCCAGAGCGGTGCGACGCTCTACATGGTCAACCACGGCATCTCCACCGCCGCGTTGATGCTGGTCGCCGGCTTCCTGATCACCCGCCGCGGCTCGCGGCTGATCGCGGACTACGGCGGAGTCCAGAAGGTCGCCCCGATCCTCGCCGGCACGTTCCTCGTCGGAGGCCTGGCGACCCTGTCGCTGCCCGGCCTCGCCCCGTTCGTCAGCGAATTCCTGGTCCTGGTCGGCACGTTCAGCCGCTATCCGGTGATCGGGATCATCGCCAGCGCAGGCATCGTCCTCGCCGCGCTCTACGTCCTCGTCCTCTACCAGCGGACGATGACCGGGCCGGTGAAGTCCGAGGTGAGCGGCATGCCCGACCTCAGGGTCCGGGAACTGGCGGTGGTCGCGCCGCTGATCGCGCTGCTGCTCTTCCTCGGGGTGTATCCCAAGCCGCTCACCGACATCGTCAATCCGGCGGTCGACCACACCCTGTCCGTCGTGGACAAGAAGGACCCCAAGCCCGCAGTGCAGGTGGACGCCGTGCCCGGTGGGGGCCGGCACGGACACGCCGTGCGTGATCAAGACGTGGAGGCCGCGAAGTGAGTTCCGTGGCAAGTGTCCACAGCCTGTGGACAGTGGCGGCCGAGCTGCCGGACAAGATCCCGGCGCCGCGTATCGAGTACGGCCAGCTGGCGCCGACGTTGATCGTCCTCGGTGCCGCGGTGGTCGGTGTCCTGATCGAGGCGCTTCTGCCGCGCCGCAGCCGCTACTACGCCCAGCTGCTGCTGTCCGTGGTGGCGCTGGCCGCCGCGTTCGCCGCGGTGGTCGGCCTGGCGGCCGGTGGCTTCGGCTCGTCCAAGGCGGGGATCGCCGCGATGGGCGCGATCGCCGTCGACGGCCCGGCGCTGTTCCTGCAGGGCACGATCCTGCTGGTGTCCCTGGTCGCCGTCTTCACCTTCGCCGAGCGCCGGCTCGACCCGGCGGCGCACGGTAACCGGGTGGACTCCTTCGCCGCCCAGGCCGCGGCCGTCCCCGGCGGCAGCGCCGAACAGGCCGCGGTCAAGGCCGGGTTCACCACCACCGAGGTCTTCCCGCTCGTCCTCTTCGCGATCGGCGGCATGCTGGTGTTCCCGGCGGCCAATGACCTGCTGACCCTCTTCATCGCCCTGGAGGTCTTCTCCCTCCCGCTGTACGTCCTGTGTGCGGTGGCCCGCCGCCAGCGCCTGCTGTCGCAGGAGTCGGCGATGAAGTACTTCCTGCTCGGTGCCTTCTCCTCGGCCTTCCTCCTGTTCGGCATCGCCCTCCTGTACGGCTACGCGGGCAAGGTCAGCTACGCCGGGATCGCCGAGGTCATCGCGGACGGCGCCAAGCAGATCGATCCGGCGCTGGCCGGCACGATGGGCAATGACGCGCTGCTGCTGATCGGTGCGGCACTGGTGCTGATGGGCCTGCTGTTCAAGGTCGGCGCAGTCCCGTTCCACATGTGGACGCCGGATGTCTACCAAGGCGCCCCGACCCCGGTCACCGGCTTCATGGCGGCCGCCACCAAGGTCGCGGCCTTCGGTGCGCTGCTACGCGTCCTGTACGTCGTACTCCCGGGCATGAGCTGGGACTGGCGACCGGTGATGTGGGGCGTCGCGATCATCACGATGCTGGGCGGGGCGATCGTCGCCATCACCCAGACCGACATCAAGCGGCTGCTGGCCTACTCCTCCATCGCGCATGCCGGCTTCATCCTCGCCGGTGTCATCGCCACCAGCGAGGACGGCATCTCCTCGGTGCTCTTCTACCTCGCCGCCTACTCCTTTGTGACGCTCGGTGCCTTCGCCATCGTCACGCTGGTACGGGACGCGGGCGGCGAAGCGACGCATCTGTCCAAGTGGGCTGGCCTGGGCCGGCGTTCACCCTTGGTGGCGGCCGTCTTCGCCGTCTTCCTGCTGGCCTTCGCCGGCATTCCGCTGACCTCCGGGTTCGCCGGAAAGTTCGCGGTGTTCAAGGCGGCGGCGCAGAGCGGCGCGGGCTGGCTGGTCGTCGTCGGTGTGATCTCCTCGGCGATCGCCGCGTTCTTCTACATCCGGGTGATTGTGCTGATGTTCTTCAGCGAGCCGAAGGCGGACGGCCCGACGGTCGCGGTGCCCAGCCCGCTGACGACCATGGCCATCGCGATCGGAGTCGCGGTCACGCTGGTCCTCGGCCTGGCGCCGCAGTACTTCCTCGACCTGGCGGGCCAGGCGGGAGTCTTTGTGCGCTGAGGACGACACACCGCCGTACGCATCAACGGCCGCCGCCCGGCACCCTCTTGGGGATGCCGGGCGGCGGCCTGTGCGCGTGCGCCGGGGTTGCCGGGCGGGTCAGCCGTCCACGCCGCCGAGATCGGTCGGCATGCCCTCCGGCATATCGGTCGGCATGCCGGAGGGCATCTCGGACTTGGTGAAGGTGTCCTCCTTGCCGGAGGCCCAGGCGATGGTGAGCTCCTTGCCGTTGAGGCTCTTCACCGTGCCCTTGGCGTGATCGTTGTTGCCCTTGGTGCAGGTGAGGTCGAGGGTGACGGGCTGTGCGTCCGCCTTCAGCTTGCCGCTACAGGAGTTCTTGCCCGTGAGCAGCACTGTGTCCTTGGCGATGGCGAGGATCAGCAGCCCCTTGTCGGCATGCAGGGCGTCCGTCGTCCAACCGCCTTGCAGGGCCGCGGAGTCGACGTTGCCGCCACCGGGGGCGTCGGTGTTCTGCCCGGCGGACGAGGTGGGCTGAGCGCTCTGCTGCCCGTCCTTCCCTTCGCCGCCGTTGCTTCCACCGCAACCGGCGAGCAGCAGCGCGGCGGCTGCCGCGGCTGAGGCGAACGAAATGGCCTTACGCACGTGCTTCTCCTTGATCGGGGCGGGTGAGGCGAGGGAGACGAGGCGGGCGGCGGGTCAGCCGTTGGGCATGCCGGTGGGCATATCGGTCGGCATGTCCGGCATATCGGGGATCTTCACGCTGCCGTCGGTGGACTTGGTGTACTTCTCGGTCGGACCGCTCTTCCAGTCGACCGTCAGGCTCTTGCCGTCGGCTCCCGGCTTGAGCGTGCCCATCGTGCGGGTGTCGTCCCCGTTGGTGCACTTGAGGGCGACCATCGTCCGGCCGGCCAGCTCCTGGACCTTGCCGAGACAGGCCGCCTTGGTGCCGTTGCTGAATGCCACGGTGCCCTTGGTGATGGCGAGGATCAGCTTGCCGTCGGCGGACTTCGTTTCCCAAGCACCCTCGACCGCCGTGCTGTTCGCCGGCTTGTCGGCACCGCCCGGAGTCGACGGGGCGCTCTCCGGCGCCTTGCTCTCCGACGTCTCCTTGTCGCCGCCGCCGCTGCTACCGCAGCCGCTGAGCAGCATCGCGGCTATGGCGGCCGCCCCGGCGATCTGCGTGGCCTTGCGCACGTACGTCTCCTCAGTTGTGGGACAGGGAAACGTGAGGCTAGCAGCCGGTCGGCGGGCCAGGGCGGCCGTGAAGAACGAGGCCGGGATTGCGGCAACGCCGGTACGGAGTTGGTGTGCGGCCGTGACGTGGAAGCGGGGCAGGAAGGGCGAATTGGGGTGAAGGGGGCGGGGGTTAGGAGGCCCCTACGCCTCAGCACCCTCCCTTCTCCATCCCCTCCCGCATTCGACGCTGGGCTCTTGTCCTGCTCGACGGCGATCCGCCCGGCCGTCTCCAGGTCGGCCGGGCAGATCGGGCCGGACGCCACCCGTCATGGCGCCTCGCGGCCCGGGGCGGCTGCGCCGGCGGCGGCTTCGGTACCCAGCTCCGGTGCCGGCAGTACACGCCCCACGACCTCGCCCAGGCCGATCCGGGCGCCGTCCGGCCCCGGTGCCCACGCGGTGAGGGTGACCTCGTCGCCGTCCTGGAGGTAGGGGCCCTTGCCCTGGGTGAGTTCGAGCAGGCAGCCCAGCTGGTCGGGCTCGGGCCCGGAGACCGTACCGGAGGCGAAGAGATCACCGGTGCGCAGCGAGGCGCCGTTGACCGTCATATGGGCGAGCTGCTGGGCGGCCGTCCAGTACATCGCTGAGAACGGCGGCCGGGAGACCGTCTCGCCGTTGATGCGCACCTCGATGCGCAGGTCGATGCCGCCCGCTTCCGTGGCCGAGTCGTCGAGGTAGGGAAGGAGCGGGAAGTCCCGGGCGGGCGGCGGCGTACGGGCCTCGTCGAAGGCGTCGAGCGGGGTGATCCAGGCGGAGACGGAGGTCGCGAAGGACTTGCCCAGGAAGGGGCCGAGCGGCACGTACTCCCAGGCCTGGATGTCGCGCGCGGACCAGTCGTTGACGAGGCAGACGCCGAAGACATGGTCGCGGAAGCCGTTGAGGCCGACCGGTTCATGGAGGGTGGAGGGCGTGCCGACGACGAAGCCGACCTCGGCCTCGATGTCCAGGCGGGTCGACGGGCCGAAGGTCGGCACGGCGTCGTCCGGGGCCTTGCGCTGGCCGTTGGGGCGTACGACCGGGGTGCCGGTGGCGAAGATGGTGCCGGACCGGCCGTGGTAACCGATCGGCAGATGCTTCCAGTTGGGGGGCAGCGCCGCGCCGTTGGGGCGGAAGATCCGGCCGACGTTGGTGGCGTGGTGCTCGCTGGCGTAGAAGTCGACGTAGTCGGCGACCTCGAAGGGGAGGTGCAGGGTGACGCCGGCCAGCGGGTGGAGGAGCGGGGTCACGGCGGTGCGGTGCGCGGGGTCCGTCACGGCGGTGCGGACGGCCGCGCGGACTTCCTGCCAGACGGTACGGCCGGCGGCCAGCAGCGGGTTGAGGGTCGGCGCGGCGAGCAGCTCGGCGTGCGGCGGCGGGACGACGGCGGGCAGTGCGCTCGGCAGCGCGCTGAGGTCGAGGACATGGTGGCCGTAGCGGACACCGATCCGGTGCAGGCCGGGCGCGTCGGCTGTACTGAACACGCCGTAGGGGAGGGTGTACGGGCCGAAGGGATCGCCTTCGGCCAGGTCGAACGGGCTCTGCTCCGCGCTCTGCTCCGGGCGCTGATCGGGCATGGACAGCTCCTCGCGTTCGTCGTCGCCGGTGGGCGGCCGGGCCGGCCTGGCGTCGGGTGGCCGGGCCGGTCGGTCGGCGGTCCGCCGGGCCGGTGAGCCCGGTCGGTCCGACGATCAGGGTACGGCGGGGCGGGGGGCGGTGGGATGACCTGTGGATAACTCGCGGAGAGGTTGGCCGGGGGTGGTGGACCGCGACCGGCTTCGATCGGACACCTCACAACACTCTCTCGCCCCACCCCGCGCAATGTCAGGAAAACCCTTGCCGCACCGCACAATTCGGGCCTAGCGTCCTTTGCGGGCACGGGCCGGGGCGGGGCCTCCGCCGTTGGGGGGTACAGGTGGCTCTCAGTCGCGCACGGCTTGCACGGCAGCCGCTCGCAGTCGACCGGAGCGTTCCGGCGCTGATCGTGAAGATCGGTGCATACCCCCTGCACCACGGCGGTGTGGGCGCGATCCGCAGCCTGGGGCGGCTCGGCGTGCCCATGTACGCCATCACCGAGGACCGCTGCACGCCCGCCGCTGCCTCCCGCTACCTGAAGGGCCGCTTTGTGTGGCCGACCACCGGGCGCGAGGAACCGGGCCGGTTGGTGGAGGGGCTGCTGCGGATCGGCCGCCGGATCGGTCGGCCCGCGGTGCTGGTCCCGACCGACGAGGAGGCGGCCGTGCTGATCGCCGAACATGCCACCGCGCTCGCCGGCTCGTTTCGCGTCCCCCGGGTGCCGGCGGCGCTGCCCCGCCGCCTGGCCAGCAAAGAGGGGCTGCACGACCTCTGCACCGAACACGGAGTGTCCTCACCGGCGTCCGCCTTCCCCCGGTCGTACGCGGACATCGAGGCGTACGCCGGCCAGGCGCGCTTCCCGGTGGTGGCCAAGAACCGCGAGGCGTTCCTGCGGCGCCGGTGGCCCGCGGTCTCCGGGACGACGCGGATCGGCGGGCCGGCCCAACTGCTGGACCTGGCACGCAACTGGGGCCCGCAACCAGGCGTGATCCTCCAGGAGTATCTGCCGCGGGAGGACGCCGAGGACTGGATCGTGCACGCGTATTTCGACGCGGCCGGCGCGGCGCTCGCCCTGTTCACCGGGGTCAAGGTGCGCTCCTGGCCGCCCTACGCCGGCATGACGGCCTGCGCGTATGTCGTCGACAACCCCGAACTGGCCGAGATGACGGCCCGGTTCGTCAAACGCATCGGCTTCAGCGGGACCGCCGACCTGGACTGGCGCTTCGACCGCCGCGACGGGCGGTACAAGCTGCTGGACTTCAACCCGCGGATGGGCGCGCAGTTCCGGCTCTTCGAGAACGCGGCCGGGGTGGATGTCGTACGCGCCCAGCATCTGGATCTCACCGGGCGCACCGTCCCGCAGGGCGAACAGCGCGCCGGGCACCGCTTCGTGGTCGAGAACATCGATCTGCCCGCGCGCCTTGTGTACCGCCGCCGCGGCCACACCGCACCGTACGCGCCGGATCGGGCGGCCGGAACGGAGCTGGCGTGGTTCGCGGCCGACGATCCGCTGCCGTTCTTCACGATGCTCGCCCGGTGCGTCGGGCCGGGCGCCCGGCACTTGGCGCAGTTGCGGCGGACGAAGAGAGCGGCCGCGCAGCAGCAGGGATAGGGCAAGCGCGAGCAAACAGCGCATATCGGCACAGCGTCGGCGCGGTACCGGCGCACCTCAGGGAGGACCGAAGTGAGCACTCCGGTAGCGGTCATCGGGGCCGGCCCGTACGGCCTGTCGACGGCCGCGCACCTTCGGGCGCGCGGCCTGACGGTGCGGGTCTTCGGGCAGCCGATGGTGAGCTGGCAGGCGCGGATGCCCGCGGGCATGCTGCTCAAGTCGACGCCCGCCGCGTCCACCATCGACACCCCGGAGGCCGGGCACACCCTCGGCGAATTCTGCGCGGCGACGGGGGAGGGCCGCTACGAGTCCGACTGGGACGTCATCCCCGTCGAGACGTTCGTCCGGTACGGGCAATGGGTGCAGGAGCGGCTGCTCCCGGAGCTGGAGCGGGTCCGGGTCGTCTCGGTGGACCGGGGGCCCGATGGCTTCGAGCTGAAGCTGGACAGCGGTGAGCAGGCCGCCGCCCGGGCGGTGGTCGTCGCCACCGGCCTGACCGGGATCGCGTATCTGCCACCCGAACTTGCCGCCGCCGTCCCGGAGGGGCCGTCCGCCACGGGGCCGGTCTCGCACAGCTCGCAGCATCGCGATCTGTCGGAGCTGGCCGGCCGGGACGTGATCGTGGTGGGCGCCGGGCAGTCGGCCCTGGAGAGCGCGGCGCTGCTGGCGGAGGCGGGCGCGGCGTCCGTGCGGGTGGTGGCGCGCGGACGGGCGGCGGTGGGCTTCGGGGCGCCGCCGGACCGCCAGCCCCGCCTCCGGCCGCGTACGCCGTTCGGCAACGCCTGGTCGCTGTACGCGCTGACGTACTACGCGGGGGCGTTCCGCCATCTGCCGGTGCCCGCACGCCGCTTCCTCGTGCAGCGGGTGCTCGGCCCGCTGGGCGCGTGGTGGCTGCGGGACCGCTTCGTCGGGCGGGTGCAGGTGACCGAGGGGACGCGGATCGTACGGGCCCGCATCCGGGACGGCCGTCCGGTGCTGGCACTCCGGGGCGGCGAGGGCACGGCGAACGGCCTCGGCGGTGAAGTCACCGCCGACCATGTGCTGGCCGCGACCGGCTACCGCATGGACCTGGCGGCACTGGACTTCCTGGGCGAGAGCCTGCGTACGGAGATCGCGGTGCGGGCCGGCGGGCCGCTGCTGGACGCCGGATTCGGCTCGTCGGTACCGGGGCTGTACTTCACGGGGCTGCCGGCGGCCGCGTCGTTCGGCCCGGTCATGCGCTTCGTCTGTGGCACGGAGTTCGCCTCACCGCGGCTGGCGCGGGCGGTGGCGCGCACGTACGGGTGAGCCGACGGCCTCTCTGGTACGGCGTACGCCTGTCACCGCACGCGTTCCCGCACGGCATGCGCCTGTCACCACACACGTCTCGTACGGCACACGCCTGTCACCGTGCACCGCTTCCACGGCACATCCGTGCCACGGCAGTCCCTCATCGCGGCTCATGCATGCCACGGCAAACCCTCCTCAATGAGGGGATCAAGAACATACCGCCCGGTGGGTCGGTGTGGTTCCCGGTGGTTCGGGGGGCGGGCGCTCACGGTGATCGAAGTGCGACCGGATACGCTGGCCAATGGTGGAGACAGCGACAGATCGACATTAGGTTTGATCGTCAGCAGACAGGAGTACCCCTCGTGACCGTCGGCGGGCCCTTCGGGCTGAGCGTGCGGGACCAGGCTCTTGAGGCCGATGTCCAGGCCGGATTGGCGGCTGTCGAGGAGGGCCTGCTGGAGGCCACCAAGAGCGACGTGCCGTTCATCACCGAAGCCGCGCAGCATCTCGTGCGCGCGGGAGGCAAGCGGTTCCGGCCGCTGCTGGTGATGTTGGCCGCGCAATTCGGTGATCCGTACAGCCCCGGGCTGGTGCCCTCGGCCGTCGTCGTGGAGCTGACGCATCTGGCGACGCTCTACCACGACGACGTGATGGACGAGGCCGATGTGCGCCGCGGCGTGGCCAGCGCCAACGCCCGCTGGGGCAACTCCGTCGCGGTCCTGACCGGCGACTTCCTCTTCGCCCGCGCCTCGCACATCCTCGCCGACCTCGGGCCCGAGGCGGTCCGGATCCAGGCCGAGGCGTTCGAGCGCCTGGTGACCGGCCAGATCCTGGAGACCGCGGGCCCGCGCGACGGCCGCGACCCCATCGACCACTATCTGGACGTCCTCGCGGGCAAGACCGGCTCGCTGGTCGCCGTCTCGGGCCGCCTCGGCGCGATGATGTCCGGCGCCGAGGAGTCGGTGGTCAACATCCTCACCCAGTACGGCGAGCGGCTGGGCACCGCGTTCCAGCTGGCGGACGATGTCCTGGACATCTCCAGCGACTCCCACGAGTCTGGCAAGACGCCCGGCACGGACCTGCGCGAGGGCATTCCGACGCTGCCGGTGCTGCACCTGCGCGCGCTGGCCGAGGGCGAATCCGGTACGGCTGAGGACCGCGCGCTGTGCGATCTGCTGGCCGGCGACCTCACCGACGACGCCCGGCACGCCGAGGCGCTGGCCGGGCTGCGCGCCCACCCGGCGCTGGAGCAGGCCCGCCGCGACACCGTGCGCTACGCGGAAGAGGCCCGCGCGACGCTGGCGCCGCTGCCGTCCTGCATGGCCAAGACGGCGCTTGAGGGGCTGTGTGACTCGGTGGTGTACCGCGCGGGGTGAGTCGCGGGGTGGGTGAGGGGCTCACCTCGGAACGGGGGCGCCCTCAACTTTCAGCTCACCCGTCGTCTCAACCTCCGGTCAACCCCCGGTCAACCTCCGGCATGACGCGCCGTCACATTGTGGCCGTCCCCTAGGGAGTGATCAGACTCCGGTTGTACGGAGTCCACTGTGAGGTGGCCGGGCGTCATCCCTCAGCAGTACGACGAGTTGCTTCCGCGGGTTGACGCTTTGTGCCGTGCGATTTGGTGGGATGGGAAGCACCAGAGCACGGCGGACGGTTCACAATGAGCCCGAGGGGTGGGCGAGTGCATCGCGCAGCAACCGCCGCATACGACGGAGGTACGGCACATGCCACTGAACGAACCGACAGAGGTCACCGACGGATGGGACGGGGGGCGCTCACCGAAGCGCCGTAAGGCGGTGCGGTACGCAGTGCCGGTCGCGGTGGCGGGGGTTGCGGCGGCGACGATCGGGCTGGTCCCGGCGTTCGCCGGTGTCGGATCTCCCGATCTGCCGAAGATCTCGGCGCAGGACCTGATCGCCAAGATAGCCAAATCGGACGTCCAGCAGCTGTCCGGCACGGTCCGGATCAATACGGACCTGGGCCTGCCCTCCCTGCCGGGCGGCGGCAGCGCCGGCGCGTTCGGCGGCGAGGGCGAGGGCGGCGGCGAGAAGGGCGAGGACGGCGCGTCCGCGTCGCCGCAGAACAAGCTGATGGAGCTGGCATCCGGTGCGCACACGCTGCGCGTCGCCGCCGACGGCCCCGACAAGCATCGGGTCTCGATCGTCGACAAGGCCGCCGAATACAGCATCGTCCACAACGGCTCCGATGTCTGGGCGTACGACAGCGGCAGCAACACCGCCGTACACAGCACGGCCGACGGCGCCAAGCGCGGCAAGCACCACGAGGGGCACAAGGGCCGGCCCGAGGGCCTTCCCAAGGGCCTGAAGAACGCCACCCCGCAGGACCTCGCGAAGGAGGCCCTCAAGGCGGCGGGCGACACCACCTCGGTCACGGTCGACGGCACAGCCAAGGTCGCCGGGCGGGACGCCTACCAGCTGGCAATCAAGCCCAAGCAGTCCGGCTCGACGATCGGCTCGATACGGATCTCGGTGGACGCCGAGAACGGCGTCCCGCTGAAGTTCACCCTCACTCCCAAGAGCGGCGGCGCGGCCGCGATCGACGCGGGCTTCACCAACGTCGACTTCGCCAAGCCCGATGCGAGCACGTTCTCCTTCACGCCGCCCAAGGGCGCCGAGGTCGTCGACGGTGACAAGGAAGGCGCGAAGACGCGGAAGGACTTCGAGGCCGGCAAGGACGTCAAGAACCGCAAGGATCTGAAGGACTTCGCGGGCGGCCCGGACGGCTTCGACATCATCGGCAAGGGCTGGACGTCCATCGCCACGATCAAGGGCTCCGGCTCCGGTCTGCCTTCCGGCAAGGAGCAGGGCGCCGCCGGCGACGCGGGCACATTCCTCGACAGCATCGGCGACAAGGTGACCGGCTCCTTCGGTTCCGGCCGGGTCTTCAGCACTCGCCTGGTCAATGCCCTGCTGACGGACGACGGCACGATCTATGTCGGCGCCGTCGACAAGCAGTCCCTGATAGCCGCGGCCAACGCCGCGAAGTAACGGATGGTGTAACGGGGCAGTAGGCGACGGCGCAGCTGACGGCAGTAGCCGAGGGGACCGCCGCGCCATCCGTCCGCGGGTGGCGCGGCGCAGCCAGGGCTTCATACGCCATGCGCCACATGCCATACGCCACGACAGCTGGGGAGCCGATGACGCAGCCGCACACGGGGCACGAACGCGAACACCCGCCCGCCGGGGACCGGGTGATCGAGACGCGCGGGCTGACCAAGGCGTACCGCGGCGGTCAGCTCGCTGTGGACGGCCTGGATCTGGCCGTACCGCGCGGCAGCGTCTTCGGCTTCCTCGGCCCCAACGGCTCCGGCAAGACCACCACCATCCGGATGCTGATGGGCTTGATCGAACCGACCGCCGGCAGCGCGCGGGTGCTCGGGCAGCCGATGCCCGGCGCGGGCCGCCGGGTGCTCCCCAGGGTCGGAGCGCTCATCGAAGGCCCGGCCCTCTACGGCTTCCTCAGTGGCCGCGACAATCTGCTGCGCTTCGACGCCGCCGACCCGGCCGCCGATCCCCGCACCCGCGTGGAGCGGGTCGGCCGTGCACTGGAGCGGGTGGGCCTGGCCGCCGCGGCCGGCAAGAAGGCGCGCGCCTACTCCCTCGGCATGAAGCAGCGCCTGGGGCTGGCCGCGGCCCTGCTTCAGCCCCGTGAGCTGCTGGTTCTCGATGAGCCGACCAACGGCCTCGACCCGCAGGGCATGCGGGAGATCAGGGCCCTGGTCCGGGAGCTGGCGGCGGACGGCACCACCGTCTTTCTCTCCTCGCACCTCCTCGACGAGATCGAGCAGGTCTGCACCCACGCCGCGGTGATGGCGCGAGGGCGGCTGATCACCCAGGGCACGGTCGCCGACCTCTCCGCCACCGTGCTCGACTCACCCGGCCTCGGCAGGCTGACAGTGACGACCCCCGACCCGGCGGACGCGGTGCGCGTCCTGAAAGAGCACGGCGTGACCGACCTCAAAGTCACCGACGACCGGGTGACGGGCGAGCTGCCGTCCGAGCCGCCCGCCGATCCGGCTGCCGGACTTCCGGAACTCGCGGACCTGAACGCCGCGCTCGTCCATGCCGGCGTACGCGTCCGCGCCTTCGGCACCGAGCGCGCCTCGCTGGAGGACATCTTTGTGCATCTGACCGGGGAGGGCTTCGATGTCGCAGGCTGAGGCGGTGCTGCGCCGACCGCGGCCGCTGTGGTCGCTGGGCTTGCTGCGCAACGAGATCGGTACGACCTTCCGGCGCTGGCGCACCCTCGCGCTGCTGGCGGTGCTCGCCGGCGTACCGATCCTGGTCGGCATCGCCGTGAAGATCGAGACCGGCGACGGCGGGTCGTCGGGCGGCGGTGGCGGCGGCCCGGCGTTCATCTCGCAGATCACCAACAACGGGCTCTTCCTGGTCTTCACCTCGCTTGCCATGACGCTGCCGTTCTTCCTCCCGATGTCCATCGGTGTGATCGCGGGCGACTCCATAGCGGGCGAGGCCAACGCCGGGACGCTGCGCTACCTCCTCGTCGCCCCCGCGGGCCGCACCCGCCTGCTGCTGGTCAAATACGCCACGACCATGACGTTCTGCCTGGTGGGCACCCTGGTCGTGGCGCTATCGGCACTGGTGACCGGCGCCCTGCTCTTCCCGCTGGGCGATGTCACCCTGCTCTCCGGCACATCGGTGCCCTTCACCGAGGGGCTGCTGCGCGCGCTGGCCATCGCCTGCGTCGTGGCGCTCTCCCTCATAGGGGTGGCCGCCATCGGCCTGTTCATCTCGACGCTCACCAACAGCGGTATCGCGGCGATGGCGACGACGGTCGGCCTGCTGATCACGGTGCAGATCCTGGACACGATCCCGCAGCTGGACGCCATCCAGCCGTATCTCTTCCCGCACTACTGGCTGTCCTTCGCCGACCTGCTCCGCGACCCCGTCTACTGGGACCAGCTTCAGAAAAACTTCGGCCTGCAGGCGTTGTACGCCGTCGTGTTCGGCTCGGCGGCCTGGGCGCGGTTCACGACACGGGACATCACGGCGTGATGGCGGCCGTCAGACAATGACGCCTGCCGTCACGGCATGACGCATGCCTGCGTCAAGGCTTGGCCACCGGCCCGTGCGTCGCCTCCGGGCCCGTTTCCGGCGACTCCGACAGGGCGGTCACCGCCGCCTCGCCCACCCGTGCCCCGGCGTCGGCCAGTGCCGCGCGGCCCTGCCGGCCGGTCCGCAGCGCATCCCAGGTCAGCACTGTAAGAGCCAGCCACACCAACGCGAAACCGGCCCAGCGCTCAGGTGGCATCTCCTCGTGGAAGACCGTGAGTCCCAGCACGAACTGGAAAGTCGGCGCCAGGTACTGCATCATCCCGATCGTCGACAGCGGCAGCCGCATCGCCGCCACACCGAAGCAGATCAGCGGCACCGCGGTCGCGATTCCGCATCCCGCGAGCAGCAGCGCCTGGCCCACTCCGCCGGTGATGAAACTGGACTCACCGTGCACACCGAGGAAGATCAGGAAACCGAGTGCGGGCAGCGCCTGCATGGCCGTCTCGGCGCTGAAGCCCTCGATGCCGTCGAGCTTGACGCCCTTCTTGACCAGCCCGTACGTCGCGAACGAGAAGGCCAACGCGAGAGCGATCCACGGCACCTTGCCGTAGGCGACGGTCATCACCACGACGGCGAGAGTGCCGACACCCACCGCCGTCCACTGGAGCGGACGCAGCCGCTCCCGCAGCACCAGGACGCCGAAGGCGATGCTGACCAGCGGGTTGATGAAGTAGCCGAGTGAAGCCTCCAGTACATGCCCGGCGTTGACCGCCCAGATGTAGAGGAACCAGTTCACCGAAATGACGACGGCACAGACCAGGATCAGCCCGAGCCGCTTGGGCTGTCGCAGCAGCGGGCGTATCCAGGCCCAGCGGCGCAGCACGGCCAGGATGGTGACGGCGACGGGCAGCGACCACACCATGCGGTGGGCCATGATCTCGGACGCCGAGGCGGCGCCCAGCAGATGCCAGTAGAGCGGTAGCAGCCCCCACATGCCGTATGCGGCAAGGCCGAAAGCGACTCCTGCGCGCTGATCGCTTTGAGACTGCAAGAGGCCCTCCCCGTGGTGCTGCGTCGACCCTGTGAAAGGTAGCGCCGCACGGCCCCGCTGTCATGCCCGTATCGGAATACGGTCATGACGGGAGGGCCGGTCCCGCCCTACAGCTCTCTCAGCGCGTCGGTGATCGCCTCCGCGATCGATGTGGTCGGGCGGCCGAGCAGCCGGGACAGATCACCGGGCGTCGTACCCAGCTCGCCGCGGGCGATCCCGGCGTCCGCGTCGGCCGTCAACTGCGCGCCCAGCGCCGGCACACCCGCGTCCACCATCAGCGCCACATACCGCTCCTGCGGTAGATCCGTGTACGAGATTTTCCGGCCGGTCTGCCGGGACACCTCGGCCGCGTACTCGGCCATCGTCCATGCGGTGTCGCCGCTCAGTTCGTACACGGAGTTCTCGTGGCCGGTGCCGGTGAGGACGATGGCGGCCGCCTCGGCGTAGTCGCGGCGCGCGGCGGTGGCCACCCGGCCGGCGCCCGCGCTGCCGACCACCGAGCCGGCCTTCAGGGCGGTGTCGAGCGCCCCGGTGTAGTTCTCGTGGGGCCAGCCGTTGCGCAGCAGGCAGTACGGCACGCCGGACGCGAGGAGCGCCTGCTCGGTGTCGATGTGCTCCTCGGCGATGTGGAAGGTGGCCGTCGGCCCGCCCAGCACGCTGGTGTAGGCGAGCAGCGCGACGCGCGCCTCCCGGGCGGCGTCGATGACCGCCCGGTGCTGGTCGACGCGTCGCCCGGCCTCGTTGCCGGAGACGAGCAGCACCCGGTCGCCGGCTGCGAAGACACCCCGGAGCGTCTCTGGCTTGTTGTAGTCCGCGATCCGTACCTCGACACCGTGCGCCGCGAGATCAGCCGCCTTGGCCCGGTCACGGGCGACCGCGACGACCTCGCCCGGCGCGGTGCGCTCCAGCAGCGCCTCGATGACGAGCCGGCCGAGCGCACCGGTGGCGCCGGCGACGACGAACTTCATGTCCTGCCCCCTGGCGAGTGGAAGGCCGCAAGCATGGCACTAGCAGGTCACCCGCAGAAGAGACGCGCCGCGATCACACGCGCCACGAACGGCACGAAACGCCAAACGGGTGCCCGTAGGGGAACGCCATAAGACGCTCCCGTACGGACACCCGCAGGGAATTCAGCCGGTGCCGGTCAGCCGACAACCGTCCAGGTGTCGTTCCCGGCCAGCAGCGAGGCGAGGTCGCCCTTGCCCTTCTCCTCGATGGCGGCGTCGAGCTGGTCGCTCATCTCGGCGTCGTAAACCGGCCGGTCGACATTGCGCAGCACGCCGATCGGGGTGTGGTGCAGCGTGTCGGGGTCGGCGAGCCGGGAGAGGGCGAAGGCCGTGGTGGGCGACGGGTTGTGCGCGTCATGTACCAGCACACCGTCCGCGCCCTCCTCCGCTACGTCGATGACCTTGAGGTCGCCGGTGACCGGGTCACGCACGACGCCCTTGGACCCCAGGCCGTCGGCGGCCGGCAGGCCGAAGCGGATCGGCTGGCCGTGCTCCAGACGGATAACGGCCTCCTGGGCCTTCTCCTTGTCCTTGAGGACCTCGAACGCGCCGTCGTTGAAGATGTTGCAGTTCTGGTAGATCTCCACCAGTGCCGTCCCGGGGTGGGCGGCGGCCGCACGCAGCACGGAAGTGAGGTGCTTGCGGTCGGAGTCGACCGTCCGGGCCACGAAGGACGCCTCGGCGCCGATCGCCAGCGAAACCGGGTTGAACGGCGCGTCCAGCGAGCCCATCGGCGTCGACTTGGTGATCTTGCCGACCTCGGAGGTGGGGCTGTACTGGCCCTTGGTCAGACCGTAGATCCGGTTGTTGAACAGCAGGATCTTGAGGTTGACGTTACGGCGCAGGGCATGGATGAGGTGGTTGCCGCCGATGGACAGGGCATCGCCGTCACCGGTGACGACCCACACCGACAGGTCACGCCGCGAGGAGGCCAGGCCGGTGGCGATGGCCGGGGCGCGGCCGTGGATGGAGTGCATCCCGTAGGTGTTCATGTAGTACGGGAAGCGGGAGGAGCAGCCGATGCCGGAAACGAAGACGATGTTTTCCTTCGCCAGGCCGAGCTCGGGCATAAAGCCCTGGACGGCGGCGAGGACGGCGTAGTCACCGCAGCCGGGGCACCAGCGCACTTCCTGATCGGACTTGAAGTCCTTCATGGACTGCTTGGCGTCGGCCTTGGGTACCAGGGAAAGCGCCTCGATCTGTGAGGAGCTCTCCGAGATCGTCTCAGTCATTGATGGCCTCCTTAAAGACCTCCGCGAGCTGCTCGGCCTTGAACGGCATTCCGCTGACCTGGGTGTGCGAGCGCGCGTCCACGAGGTACTTGGCGCGCAGCAGAGTGGCGAGCTGTCCGAGGTTCATCTCCGGCACGATCACCTTGTCGTAACGCTTGAGGACGTCGCCGAGATTCCGCGGGAAGGGGTTGAGGTGGCGCAGATGGGCCTGCGCGATGCGCTCCCCGGCGCCCCGTACGCGGCGTACCGCGGCGGTGATCGGCCCGTACGTCGAACCCCAGCCCAGGACAAGGGTGTTGGCGCTCAGGCCCTTCTCGTCGGCGGGATCGTCGACCTCGATGTCGGGGACGTCGATGCCGTCGACCTTCGCCTGGCGGGTGCGCACCATGAAGTCATGGTTGGCGGGGTCGTAGGAGATGTTGCCGGTGCCGTCCTGCTTCTCGATGCCGCCGATACGGTGCTCCAGGCCCGGCGTGCCCGGCACCGCCCAGGGGCGGGCCAGGGTCTGCTCATCGCGCTTGTACGGCCAGAACACCTCGGTGCCGTCCGCCAGCTCGTGGTTGGGCCCGGACGCGAACTGGACGCGCAGGTCGGGGAGTTCATCGACGTCGGGGATCCGCCACGGCTCGGAGCCGTTGGCCAGATAGCCGTCGGAGAGCAGGAAGACGGGGGTGCGGTACTGGAGCGCGATACGGGCCGCTTCCACCGCCGCGTCGAAGCAGTCGGCGGGCGTCTGCGGCGCCACGATCGGCACCGGTGCCTCGCCGTTGCGCCCGTACATCGCCTGCAGCAGGTCGGCCTGCTCGGTCTTGGTGGGCAGGCCCGTCGAGGGGCCGCCGCGCTGGATGTCCACGATCAGCAGCGGCAGTTCAAGACTGACCGCGAGGCCGATGGTCTCCGACTTCAGCGCCACACCGGGACCCGAGGTGGTCGTCACCGCCAGCGCTCCGCCGAACGCAGCGCCCAGCGCCGCGCCGATTCCGGCGATCTCGTCCTCCGCCTGGAACGTCCGCACACCGAAGTTCTTGTGCTTGGACAGTTCGTGCAGGATGTCGGAGGCCGGGGTGATCGGGTACGAGCCCAGATACAGCGGCAGGTCCGCCTGCCGGCCCGCCGCGACCAGCCCGTACGACAGCGCGAGATTCCCCGAGATATTGCGGTACGTGCCGGTCGGGAACGCCTTTGTGGCCGGCGCGACCTCGTACGAGACCGCGAAGTCCTCGGTGGTCTCACCGAAATTCCAGCCCGCCCGGAACGCCGTGACGTTCGCCTCCGCGATATCCGGCTTCTTCGCGAACTTCGACCGCAGGAACTTCTCGGTGCCCTCCGTCGGCCGGTGGTACATCCACGACAGCAGACCCAGCGCGAACATGTTCTTGCTGCGCTCGGCCTCCTTCCGGGACAGCCCGAATTCCTTGAGCGCCTCGATCGTCAGCGTGGTGAGCGGCACCGGATGGACGTTGTACGCCTCCAGCGAGCCGTCCTCCAGCGGGCTGGTCGCATAGCCGACCTTGGCCATGGGGCGCTTGGTGAACTCATCGGTGTTGACGATGATCTCCGCGCCGCGCGGCACATCCGCGAGGTTCGCCTTCAGTGCGGCCGGATTCATCGCCACCAGCACGTTCGGCGCGTCACCGGGCGTGAGGATGTCGTGGTCGGCGAAGTGCAGCTGGAAGCTGGAGACGCCCGGCAGGGTCCCGGCGGGGGCCCGGATCTCGGCGGGGAAGTTCGGCAGCGTCGACAGGTCGTTGCCGAACGAAGCCGTCTCGGATGTGAACCGGTCGCCCGTGAGCTGCATACCGTCGCCGGAGTCGCCGGCAAACCGGATGATCACCCGGTCCAGGCGGCGGACTTCCTTGCCTCCGTCACCGCCACCGGAAGTGCGCTGTTCCCCGACAAGCGCTCCGTC
The DNA here is from genome assembly GCF_040654775.1 of Streptomyces sp. NPDC050636. Taxonomy (NCBI): domain Bacteria; kingdom Bacillati; phylum Actinomycetota; class Actinomycetes; order Kitasatosporales; family Streptomycetaceae; genus Streptomyces; species Streptomyces sp. NPDC050636. The sequence continues at coordinate 404,144 of NZ_JBFAIP010000001.1, read as the reverse complement.
GGCCTGCTCGGCTGGGCTACTGACCTGGCTCGTCACTGCTTCGGACCTCCCTCAAGGGGTGCGGCGTCCCCGCCTGACGCAGGGCTCGGGACGTGTCGTACCGACCGGTTGTCCCATATCCATCGTACGTGGGTAAGGGTGGCCTTCCCTGGGTCGATCACATGCTGGACGTCAAGGTGAGACGCTGCTCTGGTGCGTTTTGTCATGAAATCATCGCCCCCGTTACCTCTTCTTCAAGACGCTCCGGACTCGTCCATTGGTTCTACGACCAAAGGCCTGGTTCTTGGCCGGTGCCGCCCCGGCCTGCATATCTGACAGGGTGTCAGGTGATCAGGAGTTGAGATAGGTGAGTACCGCGAGCACCCGCCGGTGATCCCCGTCACTCTGCGACAGGCCCAGTTTCAGGAAGATATTGCTGACGTGCTTCTCGACCGCACCATCGCTGACCACCAGCTGCCGGGCGATCGCGGAGTTCGTCCGGCCCTCGGCCATCAGCCCGAGCACCTCCCGCTCCCTCGGCGTCAGATTGGCCAGCACGTCCTGCTTACGGCTGCGGCCGAGCAGCTGCGCGACGACCTCCGGGTCCAGCGCGGTGCCGCCTTGGGCGACCCGCACCACCGCGTCGACGAACTCCCGCACCTCGGCGACCCGGTCCTTCAGCAGATAGCCGATGCCCCGGCTCGAACCGGCCAGCAGCTCCGTCGCGTACTGCTCCTCGACGTACTGCGAGAGCACCAGCACCCCCAGATCCGGGTGGTCCCGGCGCAGCCGGATCGCGGCCCGCACCCCCTCATCGGTGTGCGTCGGCGGCATCCGTACGTCCGCCACCACCACATCCGGCAGTGCGTCCTCGTCCGCCAGCTCCCCGATCACCTTGATCAGCGCCTCGGCATCCCCCACGCCCGCCACGACATCGTGCCCCCGGTCGGTCAGCAACCGCGTCAGGCCCTCCCGGAGCAGCACCGAGTCCTCGGCGATGACCACCCGCACCCTGTCCTCCACGACTCACATTCCCCCATGCCTCGTCACACCCCACCCTGCCAGCCCCAGCATCCCAGCATCCGGACGGTGACGCGGCGAGTGACGGGGATTGGGGGAGTGGCGGGGCGAAGGGCGAAGGGCGAGGGAGGGGTGGAGGGGAGCGGGGGAGCGGCGGCTGGGCCGGACCCCCGTCCCAGCCCAGCCGCCGCGGCCGGCTCTCGGTCGGCAGAGCCGGCCGCTAGCCACCCGGCCCGGCCGCTACCCGCGCCACGGCAGCTCGGCGGTTATGGAGGTCGGGCCGCCGTTCGGGGAGTCCACGAGCAGCAGGCCGTCGACGGAGTCGAGCCGTTCGGCCAGACCGGCCAGGCCGCTGCCGATCTCGGTGGTCGCGCCGCCCCGGCCGTCGTCCCGCACCAGAAGCATGATCCGGTCCGCGGTGTGCCAGACATCCACCGTCGCGCTTGTCGCCCGTGCGTGCTTCGAGACGTTCTGCAGCAGCTCGGAGACGGTGAAGTACGCGATGCCCTCGATCGCCGCGGCCGGGCGCCGGCCCAGATCCACGGTCACCGTCACCGGCACCGTGCAGCGCGCGGCCAGGGCGGAGAGCGCCGGGCCCAGCCCCCGGTCGGTCAGGATCGCCGGGTGGATCCCGCGGGCCAGGTCCCGCAGCTCCTGCAGCGCGATCTTCACCTCGCCGTGGGCCTCGTCCACCATCTTCGCGGCGGCCCCGGGATCCTCTGCCAGCTTCTCCTTGGCCAGTCCCAGGTCCATGGCGAGCGAGACCAGCCGGGCCTGAGCGCCGTCATGCAGGTCGCGCTCTATCCGCCGCAGATCGGCCGCCGCGGTGTCGACGACGACCCCGCGGTCCGACTCCAGCTCCGAGACCCGGGTGGCGAGGGAGGACGGGCCCAGCAGGCCATGCACCATGACCCGGTCCACCTGCGTCAGCCCGTGGATCACCCACGGCCCCGCCATCACGAGCAGCAGCCCGACGGCGCTGGTGATCCCTATCTCCAGGGGAGTGTCGAGGTAGACACCGTTGCCGTATCCGTTGCCCCAGAGCTGGATGCCCGGCTGGTCGAGGTAGTCGGGGAACGTCCACCGCCACAGCGGATAGGCCAGCAGTCCCCAGCCCACGGCCCAGAAGGTCGTCGAGAAGATGAAGGAGAACAGGGCCCACGGGAAGTGCAGGAAAGAGTAGAGAAGGTGCCGCCAGGAGACCCCGCTCTTCAGCACGGCCCCGACCCAGGACATCAGGCCCGGCTTGGCCGCGCGGACGGGCTTGGGATCGGCCACGTCCTGGCCCAGCAGCGCGCGGGCCCGTGCCCGCTCCACAGCACCCAGCGCACGGCTGCCGGCCAGCCCGCCCGCCAGCACCGGGATGCCCAGGAACGTGATCAGCAGGCCGGCGCCGAGAGAGATCACCGTTATCGCGTACGAGAACATCAGGACGGACATCGGGACGCTGAGGAAGAGGTAGAGATACTCCCGCCAGGTGTGCCCGGAGAACGGGGCACGCAGCCCCACGGGCACCCGGGAGCCGCGGGGCTGCGGTGCGTATGCGGTATCCATCGTCTCGTCGTCCGTTCTGCCGTGTGCGGTCCGTGCGTGGACTCCTGCCAACGTCTGCCGTGTGCCGGATCTGTTCGCATTACGTCCAGGGTCCGGGACCGGCGCCGCCCGCACCATGAGGCTTCTTGCAGTCTTCTCCGGGGGTTTTCCCCACCCCCGGACCTGCGGTGGGGCGCATCGGCGAAGGTCCGTGACGGAGATGCGGGTGCGGGTGCAGGCCGGGCGACGCGGTGGCCCGCCGCGGTCAGCCGCCCGTCGTACCCGCTGTCCGCGCCCGCCACGGCAGCTCCGCCGTCACCCGCGTCGGCCCGCCGGCCGGCGAATCCAGCACGAACAGCCCGTCCACCGACCCCAGCCGTTCGGCGAGCCCGGCCATCCCGCTGCCGCCGTCCAGCCGCGCCCCGCCCCGCCCGTCGTCCTGCACCTGGATCAGCAGCCGGTCCTCCGCCCGCCACACCTCGACATCCGCTCGCCGCGCCGCACTGTGCTTCGAGACGTTCTGCAGCAGCTCGGAGACGGTGAAGTAGGCGATGCCCTCGATGGCGGGCGCGGGCCGCTCGGTCAGGTCCACGGAGGTCGTGACCGGCACTGTGCAGCGCCCGGCCAGTGAGGTCAGGGCGGGCCCCAGCCCCCGGTCCGTAAGGATCGCCGGATGGATGCCCCGGGCCAGATCCCGCAGCTCCTGGAGCGCCAGCTTCACCTCGCCGTGCGCCTCGTCCACCATGGCCGCCACGCTTTCGTCGGCCTGGCCTTCCAGAAGCTTCTCCTTGGCCAGGCCGAGGCCCATGGCCAGGGCGACCAGCCGGGCCTGCGCGCCGTCGTGCAGATCGCGCTCGATGCGGCGCAGATCGGCCGCCGCGGTATCGGTGACCGTCACCCGGTCCGACTCCAGTTCGGCGATCCGCCGCTCCAGTTCGTCGGACGGCGAGAGCAGTCCGCGCACCATGGCCCGGTCCACGTTCGACAGCCAACGGGCCACCCACGGCAGCACGGGCCATGCCACGAAGAGCGAGACGAGGGTGAGCGTGAAGGTGAGGACGGCCCACGGCAGCCGGATGAACGCGAAGAGCGCGTGCCGCCAGGCGACCGGATCCTTCACGCACGTCCACAGCCAGGGGAAGAAGCCCCGGTCGCGCGGCCGCAACCTACTCGGCTCCTCCACCCGCACCCCGAGCAACGCCCGTGCCCGCGCCCGCTCCAGCTTTCCGTACTGCCGGCACACCATCAGCCCTACCGCCAACAACGGCAGCCCGACCACTGTGACGGACAGCCCCAGCCCCAGCGTGAGCCAGACGACCACCACGACGAACGCGGCCACGCCCAACGGGAAATTGGACAGAAGGTATGCGATTTCCCGCCAGGTCCAGGCGCTGAGGGGCGCTCTGGGCGCCGGTGGTGAGGTGCTGTCAAGGGCGCCATGAGCAGCACCGGGCTGGGAATCGTCCGTCATACGCCCCAGCCTGCCCGGTCGCGGGGCCGCGTGCCATGGGGTACGTAGGGTGCTGAGGGGTGGGGTTTGCCCTACCCCCAGCTACCCCACCCCCACCTCGCCCGGGTAACCGTTTGTGATCGATTGCCGTGAGGCATGGGGATGCCGTTCGTGCCGGGCGCGGGAGCCGTATTGGAGCGGCCGCATGACTGGATTTCCGCCGCCACACGGCGAGTTCGGTGCGGCGCCGTCGCCCTATTACCCCTACCCGCCGCAGGCGAGCGGCCCGAGTGAGCAGATGCTGGCCAACCAGGGAGCCCGGCTCGGTGCGCGGCTTCTGGACGTGTTCTTCATGTTTGTGCTGATGTTTCACGAGCCATTCATGAACTGGAAGTTCGGCGGCACCTTCGGAAAGCAGATCTGCGGACTGCGGGTCGCACGGCTTGAGGACGGGCAGAACATCTCGCTCGGCCGTGCCTTCGGCCGGTTCCTCGTGGTCATTCCGATGGGGTTTGTGTCGATCCTGCCGCTGCTGAACCTGCTGTGGTGCTGCTGGGACCAGCCGTTCCGGCAGTGTCTGCACGACAAGGCGGCGACCACCGTGGTGGTCAAGCGCGCCCCGGCCCCGGCGCACCCCAAGGCGCCGACGCTCTGACGCCCCGCCCGTAGCCCGTGTCACCGCGTTGGCGCAGGTAGTGCCTATCTCGTTATCCACAGGGTGGACACCGCGCGGCGGCGGGATCGTAAAGTGAGGCGATTAGGGAACGGGAGGGGCGAGGGACGATGGCGCGGGTTCACGACAGCCGGTTGCTGGAGTCGGTTTCCGTCCGGCGTCCCTCGTTGAGGAACACAGGGGTCGCGTCGACATGGCAAGTGTGAGTACGGGCGTGACCGCGGGGGCAGGGCAGCGGACCGGTCTCAGCCGGGTGACGCTGGTTGGTGAGCGACGGCGTGTCGAGCTCGTCGTACCCGCGCAGGAGTCCATAGGGGCACTGCTGCCCGACATTCTTCGGCTGCTCGGCGAACGGGCGGGCAGCGGCCCTTCGCCGCGCCGGCTGGTGACGTCCCATGGCGTGGTGCTCGCGCAGCACGACTCCCTGGCCTCCGCGAAGGTGCCCGACGGCGCCGTGCTGCGGCTCATACGGGAGCAGGACGGCACGCCGGAGTCCCCCGAGCGGGACCTCACGGACGAAGCGGCCGACCCCCTCGACGTACGGGGTTGGGGCTGGGGCGAGCGGAGCAGGGCCTGGACGGCGGTGACGGCGAGCGTGCTGCTCGCGGCGGTCGCCGGTGTCTGCGCGGCCGTCTGGTACGCGGACGGCAGCACCACCTTGTGGCTCGGGATCGCGGCCGCGCTCGCCGCGGCGGCCGGAGCGGTGATCGGTGCGATGGCCGGACGAACGGGGCAACATGCGCCGGGTGCGGCCCTGTTGCTGGTCGGCGGCGTGCTCGGTGTGATCGCCTCCTGGCAGGCGGCATCGGGCGGCAGCGCCCGGCTGGCGTCCGTCGGGCTGACGGTCGCCGCCGTGCTCGCGCTCCTCGGACTCTGTACGCCCCTGGGGCGCGGCGGCCTGATCGGTGCGGCATCGCTTGCACTCGCGGTGGGCGCCTGGGAGCTGGGGCTGGCATTGACCACCCCCGCCCGTACGGGAGTCGCGCTCGGCTTTGTCTCCGCCCTCGTCCTCGGATATCTGCCGCGGCTCGCCCTGATGGCAGCCGGCCTCACCCGGCTGGACGACCAGCGCTCCGGTGGCACCCCGGTCAGCAGGCACCAGGTGGCGGCCGCCCTGGGCGCCACACATCGCGGGCTGGCGCCGGCCACGGTGGCGATGGCGGTCTCCGCGGGTGCGGCGGGCGTCCTGGCGGCGGGTGCGCCCGGTGCCTGGACCGTGCTCGTCGCCGTCCTCCTGTGTGTCGTGTTGTTCTCGCGGGCGCGCGCCTACCCGCTGGCGGTCGAGGTCGTCGCGCTGCTGGCGGCGGGAATGGCCGTGTGTATACGGCTCGTTCTGCTGTGGGCGACGGATGGCGGGGCGCCGGCGGGCGCATTGGTCGCGCTGTGTGCGCTGGCGGCGATTCCCGTCGCCGGGCTCGCGGTGCGCGTGCCGGAGCCCGTACGGGCGAGGCTGCGGAGGTGGCTGGACCTGGTCGAGTCGGTCAGTGTGATGGCGCTGATCCCGGTGGCGCTCGGGGCCTTCGGGGTCTACAGCTTGCTGCTGGGCGCGTTCTGACCGAGGAAGGCGGGGGAGAGGCCATGCCGGCGGAACCGGAACCGGAACCGAGCACGGAACCGAGAACGGGAACGGAAGCCGAGTCGCAACCGGAAACGGAGGCGTACGGGGAGGCGGGTACGACAGGAGAGTCGGGCACGTCGGGCGGGATGGATGAGGCTGGCGCGATGGGGCTCACGGATGTGACGGGCAGGACTGGAATGACGGGCGAGATGGGCGAGATACGTGGTGGAGGGGCGGCGGGCGGCGGCACGCCGGGGCCGCCGGGGCCGCTTCCCGCGGCGCAGCCGATGCCTGCCGCCGGGGCGCTGCCGAATGTGGAGCAGGCGGCTCCGGCTTCCGCACCGGGCCCGGCAGCTGTGCCTGCGCCGTCCGTGTCCACCGCGTCTCCGCAGCCGCCCGCCCCCGGGCGCTACGGCCGGTCCGGGCTGCCGGCGCGGACGCCTGTCTCCGTACCCCTGCTGCCGCCTGAACTGGCCGCAGGTCAGCCCAAGCCGCGGCGCGGCGACCCCTTGGCCCGCCGTGCCGGGCGGGCGCTGCGCCGGGTGTTCGCCTCGTCCCCGGCTGCCGAGACGGCCGCCGTCACGCAGGCCGCGTACGCCATCCAGCAGCCCGTGACCACGGGCCGGCAGATCGCCGTGTCCAGCATCCGCGGCGGCGCGGGCAAGTCCACCGTCGCCGCCCTGCTGGCGCTCACGTACGCCCACTACCGGCCCGATCCGGTGCTCGCCGTCGAGGCCGATCCGGCGCTCGGCACGCTGCCGCACCGGCTCGGCGCGCGGGAGGTGCGCTGGTCGGGCAGTGATCTGGCGCAGATCGTCGACCCGTCGATGCTGATCACGGACCTGACCGGCTACCTCCTGCCGTTCGCGGGCGGTGGCTGGCTGCTGCCCGGCAGCCAGGGCGCCATCGGCACGCGGCTGGACATCGATACGTACCGGGTCGTGATGACGTCGTTGCGCCGGCACTTCGCGACCACGGTCGTGGACTGCGAAACGCTGCCCGCCGAGGTGGCGCGCACCGCGCTGGTGACGACGCAGGCGCGGGTGCTGGTCACCCCGGCGACCCCAGAGGGCGTGGCGGCCACCCGCTCCGTACTGGACTGGGTCGGGAGCCTGCACCCCGGCCTGCTGCCGACCACCGTGGTGGTGCTCACCCATTCCTCGCCCGACAGCGGGGTCGATGTCCGCAAGGCTGCCGAGCATCTGGGGGCCGGGGGTGCGGCGGTGCTCCCGCTGCCGTACGACCGCCATCTGGCGGCCGGCGGCGCCATCCGCACGGAACTACTGGGGGAGCGCACTCGGGAGGCGGCGGCGCGGATCGCGGCCGAGGTGATGGATCGCGCGGTCTCGCGGGAGCCGGGGAGGCGGTCGCAGGCGCAGCCGACGCCTCAGGCGCAGCCGCAACCGCATCAGCAGCCGCAACCGCATCAGCAAGTGCAGCCGCAGCCGACGCCTCAGGCCTACATGGCGCCTCAGACTCACATGGCGCCTCAGGCTCACACGGCGGTGCAGCCGCAGCCTCAGCCGATGGCTCAGAGGCACCTTCAGCCGCAGCCCGCGCCGCAGTACCACCAGGCCCAGGCTCAGGCTCATCCCCAGGCTCATCCCCAGGGCCAGGGCCAGATCCAGGCTCAGCCCCCGGCGACGCAGCAGATGCCCGCCGCGTCGACCATGCCGGCGATGCCGGTCCAGCCCCCTGCCCCGGCCCCCACCCCCGTCTCCGCAGACCCAGCCACCCCAGCCAACCCCGCCAACCCCATCAGCCTCTCCAAACCCACCACCTCTACCGCCCCCACCACCTCTACCACCCCTACTACCCCCACCACCCCCGACCTGCGGAGCCCCTTCGACGGCGGTCCGATTCGCCGCCCCTCTTCCCCTCTGGCCGACCCTGATCGTCCGATCCGTGAGACGGGTTCTGAGACAGCCGGGCGGGACGCCTAGGCTGCCGCCCGCCCAGGTAGGGCGAAGTACGGACAACCTCACCATCGGCGACGACGCGGCTGCTCGGGGCGAGCCGGCAGGGCCTAGACTCCCGTGCGTACAGATCGTCGAAGTCGTTGAACAAGCGCAGTCAGGGAGCGAGGGCGGACGTGCCGGACGCGACCGTACGCACCACCGTCGCCGCGGACTACTTCCAGGGCTATTCGGTCGTCGGGATCATCGCCGTGGTGGGCGTGCTCTTCGTCGCCGTGGCCTTCGGGGCCGGGCGGTTGCTGCGGCCTGTGGTGCCGACGCCCGAGAAGCTGCTGACGTACGAATGCGGCGTGGACCCGGTCGGTGAGGGCTGGGCGCACACCCAGGTCCGCTACTACGTCTACGCCTTCCTCTACGTCATCTTCGCCGTCGACTCGATCTTCCTTTTCCCCTGGGCGACGATCTTCGCCGCCCCCGGTTTCGGCGGTGTGACGCTCGTGGAGATGTTCGTCTTCCTCGGCTTCCTCACCGTCGGCCTGCTCTACGCATGGAAGAAGGGCGTCCTGCAATGGACGTGACCCCCGCCTCGAACGGCTCCGCAGCCGCTGCCGAGGGCACCGCCCCCGAGTTCCTGCCGGAGCCCCGGCGCCTGGGGACCTTGGCCCGCCTCGCGCCGGAACCCATGAAGGTGGTCCTCAACTGGGGCCGCCGCTACAGCCTGTGGGTCTTCAACTTCGGCCTCGCCTGCTGCGCGATCGAGTTCATCGCCGCCTCCATGGCCCGGCACGACTTCATCCGGCTCGGTGTGATCCCGTTCGCGCCCGGCCCGCGCCAGGCCGACCTGATGGTCGTCTCCGGCACGGTCACCGACAAGATGGCGCCCGCGGTCAAACGGCTCTACGAGCAGATGCCCGAGCCGAAGTACGTCATCTCCTTCGGGGCCTGCTCCAACTGCGGCGGCCCCTACTGGGACTCGTACTCCGTGACCAAGGGCGTCGACCAGATCATTCCGGTGGATGTGTACGTACCGGGCTGCCCGCCCCGGCCGGAGGCTCTGCTGCAGGGCATCCTCAAGCTGCAGGAGAAGATCGCGCGCGAGTCGCTGGGGGAGCGGTACGGGCACGGGCGCGGCGGCGGTGCCGGCCGGCCTTCGGCGGCCGCGCTGCGCAGCGGGCTGGTGGCGCCGCCCGCCCCGAAGACGGCGGGGGAGGAGCCCCGATGAGCGAGCAGCCCGAGCAGCCCGAGCAGCCCGAGGAGCCCTCGGCCGAGCCGGTCGCCGAGCCGGTCGCCGAGCCGGTCGTCGGCTGGCTGCCGCGGCCCGCGAGCGAGATCTTCGGAACGGGGGCCACGGCGGAGCTGGCGTACGAGCTGCTGACGGTCGACGTCCCCGCTGACGGCTGGCTCACGGCGCTGACGACCGCCCGCGACGATCTCGGCTGCACCTACTTCGACTGGCTGAGCGCCGTCGACGAGCCCGGGACCGGCTTCCGTATCTGCGCCCATCTCGCGAATGTGGCGCATCCGGGCGCCGTCCACCGGCTGGTTGTGCGTACGACCGTGCCGCACGATGCCGCCGTGCTGCCCACCGCCGTCGCCGTGTATGCGGGCGCGGCCTGGCACGAGCGCGAGACCCACGAGATGTTCGGCGTGGACTTCACCGGCCATCCGCACCTCGTCCCGTTGCTGCTTCCGGAGTCGTTCGAGGGCCATCCGCTGCGCAAAGACTTCGTGCTGGCGGCGCGGGTCGCCAAGGCGTGGCCGGGTGCGAAGGAGCCGGGGGAGTCCGAGCACGGTGGGCCCAAGCGCCGTCAGATGCTGCCGCCGGGGGTCCCGGACCCGAACGAGTGGGGGCCGTTGAAGGGCCAGCTGCCGCCCGCGCCCGCGCGGCCGGCGCGTGGTGCCCGTGCGGCCGGTGGTGCTCGTGCTGCGGGTGCCGCCGCGGGCGAGCGTCCGGCCCGGCGTACGCGGACCGCGGGTGCGGGCTCGGCGAGCCAGCAGGCGGCGGAGGCGACGGCGGAGACTCCGGCGGCCCCGGCCCCGGCCCCGGGCGCAGATGCGGCTCTGGCCGAGCGCCCCGCGCGTACCGAAGGCCCTGATCGCGCTGACCGCCCGGTCCGCCCGGAACGCCCCGACCGTCCCGCTCGCCGTGCGCGTTCCGCGAGCGAGGGGTCGGCCAGCCAGCAGCAGGCGGCACCGGCCGAGGGCGCTCCGGCAGCGCCGAGCGCTCCGGCGGCCCCGCGCTCGTCTGACGCGCCCTGGCACCACGCGCGCCCGGCCTTCGCCGACGGGGAACAGAAGCCTGAGGTCGAGCACAAGCCTGAGGTCGAGCCGAAGCCGAAGCCGGTGCCTGAGGCCAAACCGGAGCCAGACCCCGAGGCCAACCCCGACCAGCCCCCCACCCCCCAAGACCCGGCAGGAGGCGACACCTCATGAGCGACGCTCTCGACATCGCGCTCCGCCTCGCCGCCGTCTTTGTCGTGTTCCTGGTCTTCCCTCTCGTCATCGGGCAGACCGAGCACAAGGTCATGGCCCATATGCAGGGGCGACTCGGTCCCATGTACGCGGGTGGCTTCCACGGCTGGGCGCAGCTCGTCGCGGACGGCGTGAAGTTCGCGCAGAAGGAAGACATCGTTCCGGCGGGCGCCGACCGGCGGATCTTCCAACTCGCGCCCGCCGTCGCCCTCCTCCCGTACCTCCTCGTCCTCGTCGCCATCCCGATCGGCCCGCACAACGCCGTCGGACAGGTCATCGACGCGGGCATCTTCTTCGTGCTCGCCGTCATGGGCGTCGGCGTACTCGGCTCGCTGATGGCAGGCTGGGCGTCGGCCAACAAGTTCTCCCTGCTCGGTGGTCTCCGGACGGCCGCGCAGCTGCTGTCGTACGAGCTGCCGATGCTGCTCGCCGCCGCGTCCGTCGCCATGGCGGCCGGCACGCTCTCTCTCCCCGGCATCCTGGAAGCGTTCCACTGGTGGTGGGTGCCGTGGCAGATCGTCGGCGGTCTGGTCTTCTTCACCGCGGGGCTCGCCGAACTGCAGCGCCCGCCCTTCGACATGCCGGTCGCCGACTCCGAGATCATCTTCGGCGCGTACACCGAATACACCGGGCTGCGCTTCGCCCTCTTCCTCCTCGCCGAGTACGCGGGCATCGTCGTCCTCTGCGCGCTGACCTCCGTTCTCTTCCTCGGTGGGTGGCACGGCCCGTTCGGCCTGGACGGCCTGGGCTGGCTGTGGACTCTGCTGAAGACCGCGATCCTGGCCTTCGGCGTCATCTGGCTCCGGGTCACCTACCCCCGCCTCCGTGAGGACCAGCTGCAGAAGCTCGCCTGGACGGTCCTCATCCCGCTCGCCCTCGCCCAGATCGCCCTCACCGGCGTCGTCAAGGTGGTGATCTCCTGATGGCCGCGGAAAAGAAGTCAGGTTTTCCTGGTTCCGGCCTCGCCAAGGGCCTGGCCGTCACCCTGCGGACGATGACGAAGCGGTCGGTCACCGCGCAGTACCCGGACGTCCAGCCCGACCTCGCGCCGCGCACCCGCGGTGTCATCGGGCTGTTCGAGGAGAACTGCACGGTCTGCATGCTGTGCGCCCGTGAGTGCCCGGACTGGTGCATCTACATCGACTCCCACAAGGAGACGGTGCCGCCGGCCGCCCCCGGAGGCCGCGAGCGCAGCCGGAACGTGCTGGACCGCTTCGCGATCGACTTCGCGCTGTGCATGTACTGCGGTATCTGCATCGAGGTCTGCCCCTTTGACGCGCTGTTCTGGTCCCCGGAGTTCGAGTACGCCGAGACGGACATCCGCGAGCTGACCCACGAGCGCGACAAGCTGCGCGAGTGGATGTGGACGGTGCCCGAGCCGCCCGCGCTCGACCCGGCGGCCGAGGAGCCCAAGGAGGTCGGCGCCGCCCGTAAGGCCGCGGACAAACTCGCCGCCCAGGAGGCCGAGGCCGCCCAGCAGCAGGCCCCTGACCAGCCCCAGGACCGACCGGACACCCCCAAGGAGGGATCGTGACGCTCGCCGCCGCAAGCCACGGCTTCCTCTCGCCCACCGGTGTCGAGATCGCGTTCCTTCTCGTCGGCATCGCCACCCTCGGCGCGGCCGTGGTCACCGTCACCACCAAGCAGCTGGTGCACTCCGCGCTCTGGCTGGTCGTCGCCCTCGGCGGGATCGCCGTCGAATATCTCCTCCTCACCGCCGAATTCATCGCCTGGGTACAGGTGCTGATCTACGTCGGTTCCGTGGTCGTCCTCCTGCTGTTCGGGCTGATGCTCACCAAGGCGCCCATCGGCCGCTCCCCGGACGCGGATTCGGGCAACCGCGGGGCCGCGCTCGTGATGGCTGTCGGCTCGGCCGCCGCGCTGGTCTGGGTCGTCGTCGATGCGTTCCGTGCCACCTGGATCGACCTCGACGGTCCCGTCCACGGCTCCACCGAGGCCTCCGGGCGCAGCCTCTTCCAGTACTGGGTGCTGCCCTTCGAGGCACTGTCCGTACTGCTGCTCGCCGCGCTCGTCGGGGCGATCGTGCTGTCCCGCAGGCACGGCGGGGCAGCCGCCACGAGCGACGCCGTGGCCCCGTCGACCCCCGCCGGCCCGGCAGCCCCCGCCCCGGGAGAGGACCGCTGATGCATCTCGCCTATCCGGCCGTCCTTTCCGTCCTCCTCTTCTGCACCGGTCTGTACGGCGTGCTCGCCCGCCGCAACGCGATCCTGGTGCTGATGTCCGTCGAGCTGATGCTCAACGCCGTCAACCTCAACCTCGTCGCCTTCGACGTCTGGCTGCGCGACACACTGCACGCCGGCCAGGCGCTCACCCTTTTCACCATCACCGTCGCCGCCGCCGAGATCGGCATCGGCCTGGCGATCGTGCTGCTCGTCTACCGCAACCGCGGCAGCTCCGACATCGACCGGCTCCGTGACCTCGCCGAGAAGGCGGGCGAGACGGACGCGGCGGACCGTGACGCGCAGCAGCCGGACACCAAGGCGGAGGCCACCGCGTGACGCTCACGACCACCGCCGTCCTCGTTCCCCTCCTGCCTTTCCTCGGGGCCGTCGCGGGCCTCCTCCTGGGACGCAGCGCGCCCGGCTTCGTACGGCCGCTGGCAGTCCTGCCGACGCTCGTCGCGGCCGCGCTCGCCATCGCCGTCGCCGTCGAACAAGGCGGCGGCGCGGCCACCGACGTCTCCACCCGGCTCACCCCGACCGGCTCGATCCCCATCGACCTGTCCCTGCACATCGACGGCTTCGCGGCGCTCATCGCCGTCGTCGTCGGCATCGTCGCGACCTGCGTGCAGATCTACTCCACCGGCTATCTGCGCGACGATCCGCGCTACCCCTCCTACGCCGCGCTGGTCTCGCTCTTCACCTCCGCGATGCTGCTGGTCGTCTACACCGGCGACCTGATGGTGCTGTTGGTCGGCTGGGAAATCATGGGCATCTGCTCGTACTTCCTCGTCGGCCACTACTGGGAGACGGAGGCCGCCCGCGCCGCCTCCCTCAAGGCCTTCCTCGTCACCAAGCTCGGCGATGTCCCCTTCCTCTTCGGCATCTTCGCGCTGGCCGTCGACACCGGGACGTTCCGCATCACCGGCATCCTCGGCTCCGTCGCCCGCGACGGCCTGGACCACCCCACCCTGATCGCGCTGCTGCTGCTGGCCGGCGTCGCGGGCAAGTCGGCGCAGTTCCCGCTGCACACCTGGCTCCCGGACGCGATGGCCGGCCCGACGCCCGTCTCGGCGCTCATCCACGCCGCGACGATGGTGGCGGCCGGTGTCTACGTCGTGGCCCGTCTCCTCCCCGTCTTCGCCGCCTCCGCGGCCGCGATGGTCGTACTCGCCGTCATGGCCGCGATCACCATGGTCGGCTCCGGCCTGGCGGCCCTGGCGCAGGACGACATCAAGCGCGTCCTGGCCTATTCGACCGTCGGCCAACTCGGCTACATGACCGGCGCGCTGGCCGTCGGCGACCGTGGCGCCGCCGTCTTCCACCTCATGTCGCACGGTGCGTTCAAGGCGCTGCTCTTCCTCGGCGCGGGCGTGATCATCCACGCCGCCGGCACCAACTCACTGGCCGCCATGTCCCGCATGAGCGGCCTGGCCCGGCGTATCCCGGACGCCTTCTGGACGATGACCGTCGCGCTGCTCGCGCTCGCCGCGATCCCGCCGTTCGCCGGCTTCTTCTCCAAGGAAGCCGTCCTGGGCGCCGCCGAGCACGCCACCACCGGTGACGTGCCCGGCATCCCCGGCGCGGTCGGCTGGACCGTACTGATCTCCGGACTGCTCACCGCCCTCCTCACCGCGGGCTATGCCACCCGCCTGTGGCTGCTGGCCTTCCGGGGCAAGGGCACCGAGGTCCCCGACCACGGCCCGCAGCCGATCGCCATGAACGCCATGCTGTGGGTTCTCTTCGTCCCCACCGCCGTGCTCGGCCTGGCCGCCCCCTTCCTGCCCGACTGGTTCGACGGGCGCTCGCTCAATCCGACGGTCACCACCGCCGTCCTGGGCACCGGCGTCGCCCTCGTCGGCGGCCTGGTCACCTATGCGACCTGGCGTCACACCACCGCCCTCGCCGCCCGCACCCCCATCGGCGCGGTCGTCGTCGCCCCGGACGCCGCCCCCGGGCTCTCCGAGGAGACGGCCATCGCCACCCATGCCCCGGTCTACGGGAACATCGCGGGTGCCGCCGATCCCGCCGACCCCGGCCGCCTCCTCCTCGGCCCGCTGCACCGCCACGCGGCCGTCGGCTTCCACCTCGACGCCGTCTACTCCGCCCTGTTCGTGCGGCCCACCCGCGCCGCCGCCAGGCTCGTCGCCTTCCTCGACCGCGAGGTCGTCGACACGTACGTACGCGGCGCGGGCACCGCCCCCCGCTGGCTGGGCGCCGCCGTTCGCCGCGCCCAGACCGGCAATGTCCAGACCTACCTCGGCGCGCTGCTCGCGGGCTCGCTCGTACTGGCCATCGCCGCCGTCCTCGTCGCTACGGGCACGGGAGCCTGACCGATGCCGCAGACCACCGGTGCACGCACCCCGCACCCCCAGCCGACACCCCTCGCGGCCGGGCTCGCCGGAGCCGAAACCCTGAGGAGGGCCTGACCCGTGAACCCCACCGCTCTGCAATTCCTCCTCGCGGCGCTCGTCGTGCTCCCCCTCCTGGGCGCGCTCGGCGCCCTGCTCCCGGCGCCGCCCGGTCTCAAGGGCCGCAACCCCGACCAGGCAGTGCTGCGCCATGGCGTGACCGTCACCGGAGTCATCCTCGCCGCGTCCATCGCGCTGGCGGCCGGCTTCGACCACGACCAGCCGGCCCGTATGCAGGCCACCACCGACATCAGCTGGATCCCGGCGCTCGACATCCGCATCCACCTCGGCGTCGACGGCATCTCGCTCCCCCTGCTCGTCCTGACCGCGCTGCTGACCTTCCTCTGCGCGCTCTACAGCTACTTCCACATGCCAACGGGCCCGTCTCCCAAGGCATTTGTGGCCTTGCTTCTCGTCCTGGAGGCCGGCACCCTCGCCACCTTCGCCGTCCTCGACCTGATGCTGTTCTTCCTCGCCTTCGAGATGGTCCTCATCCCGATGTACTTCCTCATCGCCCGCTGGGGCGGTGCGGGAAAGCAGGCGGCCGCTTGGAAGTTCATCCTCTACACGCTGCTCGGCTCCGTCGTGATGCTGCTCGGCCTCCTGCTCATCGGCGTGAAATCCGGCACGTTCGACATGGTCGCACTCGCCACTGACAACGGCCCGAATGCCCAGCTCAGCCACACAGTTCAGCTCATCGCGGTGCTCGCCGTCGGCATCGGACTGGCCGTCAAGGCCCCGATGTGGCCGCTGCACAGCTGGCTGCCGGATGCCCACACCGCCGCCCCCACCGTCGGCTCGGTGCTGCTGGCCGGCGTGCTGCTGAAGATGGGCACCTACGGCTTTGTGCGCATCGCACTGCCCATCACGCCCGAGGGCATGCACACCTTCGCGCCGTACCTCGCCGCGTTCGCCGCCGTCGGCATCATCTACGGATCGCTCGCCTGCCTCGCGCTGGTCCGCAAGGGCGCCGGCGGCGACCTCAAGCGCCTGATCGCGTACAGCTCCGTCGGCCACATGGGCTTCGTCCTGCTCGGCATCGCCAGCCTGAACCCCACCGGCGTCAACGGCGCACTGTTCGCCAACATCGCGCACGGCCTGATCACCGGCCTGCTCTTCTTCCTGGTCGGCGCCCTCAAGGACCGCACCGGCAGCACCGACCTCGACGCCCTTGCCGGCACCACCGGCGCCGCCCTGTACGGCAGGGCCCCGCGCTTCGGCGGCCTGCTCGCCTTCAGCGCCGTCGCCTCTCTGGGCCTCCCCGGACTGGCCGGCTTCTGGGGCGAGATGCTCGCGATGTTCGGCGCCTTCCAGCCGGCCGCGGGCCTCAGCCGCCCCGCCTTCCTCACGTTCATGGCGCTGGCCGGCCTCGGCACCCTGCTGACCGCCGCGTACCTGCTGCTCGTCGTCCGCCGCGTCTGCATGGGCGGCACCCCGGTACTCGCCACGACCGCCCCGCTCGGCGCCGCGCCCACCCCGGCCGGGAGCCCGGACGGGACCCCGGCCGAAGAGCCCGCACCGGCACCCGCCATCCCCGACCTCGCGCGCTACGAATACGCGGCCTGGAGCCCCCTGGTCGTCCTCACCGTCCTCACCGGACTGTGGCCCGCGGTCCTCCTCGGCCTCACCGACCCGGCCGTCCAGCAGATCCTCGGAGGCGGTAAGTGATGAGCTCGATGATCCCGATGGCCGCGAGCCCGGTGGCCTCTCTGGTCCAGTCCGTCGACTGGCTCGCCATCGCGCCGCCCACCATCGCCGCGGCCGTCGCCCTGGTGGTGCTCGTCGCCGACCTGTTCCTCCCCCCGGCCAGGAAGCCGCTGCTGGGCTGGATCGCGACCGGGGGCCTCGCCCTCGCCGCGCTCTCCCTGCTGCCCCTCCTGGACGGCGACCGCCGCACCTTCTGCCTCACGGGCCACCCGTCCGTCTGCAGCTACGTGGCCGACCCGTTCACCCTCGTCATCCAGTTCCTGGTGCTGGCCGCGGCGTTGCTGACCGCCCTGCTGTCCGTCGACACCATCAAGGACCACGACCTGCCCGCCGGCGAGTACTGGTTCCTGCTGCTCTCCTCGGCGGCCGGCGCGGCCCTGCTGCCCGCCTCCCGGGACCTCGCCACCCTCGTCATCGCCCTCGAAGTGGCCTCCCTGCCCGCCTTCGCACTGGTCGGACTGCGGCGCGGCGACCGGCTCTCCTCCGAGGCGGCCCTGAAGTTCTTCCTGTCCTCGGTGGCGGCCACCGCCGTGATGCTGCTCGGTGTGAGCTTCCTGTACGCCGCCACCGGAAGCCTCCACCTCTCCCGGGTGGCGACCACCCTCACCGACCTCCCCGACCCCCGCCTGGCAACCTTGGCGAGCGCCGGCGTCGCGCTCACCCTCGTCGGCTTCGCCTTCAAGACCGCGGCCGCCCCGTTCCACTTCTGGGTGCCGGACACCTACGTGGGCGCGCCGCTCCCCATCGCCGCCTACTTGTCGGTGGTCGGCAAGGCCGTCGGCTTCTCCGGCCTGATCCTCGTCACGGTCCAGGGCTTCCCCTCGTACGCGGACGTCTGGGGCCCGGCGCTGGCCGTCATCGCGGCGCTCACCATGACGGTGGGCAACGTCGCCGCGCTGCGCCAGGACCCGGACCGCGCGCACAGCGCCGTCCGCCTGCTCGCCTGGTCCTCCGTCGGCCAGGCCGGCTACCTCCTGGTCCCGATCGCGGCGGCCGGTTACCTCGACGACCCGGCGCACGCCATCGGCGCCACCGTCGCCTACGCCCTGATGTACGCGGCAGTGAACCTCGGCGCCTTCGGGGTCGCCGCCCTGGTGGCCCGTACACGCCCGGCCAACCGCATCAGCGACTACCGCGGCCTGTACGCCCAGCGCCCCCTGGCCGCCTTCGCGCTCGGCTTCTTCCTCCTCAACCTCGCCGGTCTGCCGCCGGGCATCATCGGCCTCTTCGCCAAGGTCACGGTCTTCTCGTCGGCCGTCGACGCCGGCCTGGGCTGGCTCGCCGTGATCATGGCCATCAACGTGGTGATCGCGCTCTACTACTACCTCCAGTGGACGGCGGTGCTCTTCCGCGGCGCCGAGGCACCGGAGGGACGCCCGGCGGAGCAACTCGCGGCGGGGACGGCCGCCCCGGCTCGCGCCAGGATTCCGGCCGCCCTCACCACCGCGATCGCCCTCGCCGCGGTCCTGGGTGTCGCCCTCTCCGGCGCCCCGCAGGCGGTCCTGCGCTTCGCCTCAGGAGCACTCCTCTAGCGGTACGGGACCGAGGCCTTACCGGGCCGTACGGGGCCCTACCGGCCCCAAAGGGCCCACGGCCTCCCATACGCCCGTGAGTCCCAGGGAACGCCCTCGCACACCCCGCCCGGACCGCCCCGCGTGCACAAGGGAACTAGCCCTGCTCATCTCGCGTTGACCAGTGAGTAAGGGTCCACTGGAGAGTGGAGACACAGAGCAAAGGGTTCCCCTGCCGCACCGCTTGGAGGGCGTACCGTGCACCGCCGGCACAACGGGCTCAGAACCGCCGTACTCCTCGGGGGACTGTCCGCACTCATCATCGTCATCGGCAGCCTGTTCGGCCGTATGGGCCTGATCATCGCCGTCCTCGTCGCGCTGGGCACCAACGCCTACGCCTACTGGAACAGCGACAAGCTCGCCCTCAGGGCCATGAGGGCCCGCCCCGTCAGCGAGTTCGAGGCCCCCCGGCTCTACCGCATGGTCCGCGAGCTCTCCACGGCCGCCCGCCAGCCCATGCCGCGCCTGTACATCTCCCCGACCCAGGCCCCCAACGCCTTCGCCACCGGCCGCAACCCCCGCAACGCCGCAGTCTGCTGCACCGACGGCATCCTCCAGCTCCTCGACGAACGCGAGCTGCGCGGCGTCATCGGCCACGAACTCAGCCATGTCTACAACCGCGACATCCTCATCTCGTCCGTGGCGGGAGCCCTCGCCTCGGTCGTGATGTTCCTCGTCAACTTCGCCTGGCTGATTCCGATAGGCCGGTCCGACGACGACGAAGGCCCCGGCATTCTGGGCATGATCCTGATCATGATCCTTGGGCCGGTCGCGGCCGCGCTGATCCAGCTGGCCGTCAGCCGCTCCCGCGAGTACCAGGCGGACGCTTCCGGCGCCCAGCTCACCGGCGACCCGCTGGCCCTCGCCTCCGCCCTGCGCAAGCTCGAATCCGGCACCCAGCAGCTCCCGCTGCCCCCCGAGCCGCGCATCGAGACCGCCAGCCACATGATGATCGCCAACCCGTTCCGCGCGGGCGAGGGCAGGTCCAGGCTCTTCTCCACCCACCCCCCGATGCGCGAACGCATCGCCCGCCTGGAACAGATGGCGGGCCACCGCCCCTGAAGCCTCCGGGGTGGTGCCACTTGGGGGGCTTGAGCAGCGATCGGCCTGCTCAGCCGATCGTGGCTGGCAGAACGGCGACGAGATCGACGTCGACATCGACGTCGACATCGGCATCGGTATCGGCATCGGTATCGGTATCGGTATCGGTATCGGTATTGAGGTTCACACCAGTCGTGTTGACCTTTGTGTCGGCCTTGGAGCCCCCAGACCCAGCAGCTTCCGGCTGGCGATCCGCTATCCCCGTGCCCGCTGCTCCGCGTTCTGCCGGTACATGCGCAGGCACCCCCAAGTGCCCATCGCCACCTGCACCACCATCAGGCCCGCGATGAAGCCCCCGTAGGAGCCGGACTCCTCCGCCGTGACCGGAGCTGCCGCGCCCGCGGGGTCGTAGCGCACGGATACGGTGTCGCCCGGCTCCACGTACTCCTGGCAGCCGTCGCCCTCGGTGAGGTCCGGTGATATCCGCTGTCCGGAGGCCCGGCGGAGGGTGCAGTGGTCGCTCTTGCCGGACTCCTTGGAGGCAACGACGGCCTCAGTCCACCGGCCTCTCTGCTGCAGCGCGACCTCGTTGCCGGCTTCCCCGGAGACGACGGCCAGCACGACCCCGGTGATGACCGGAACGACCAGCTGCCAGGCCACCGTGCGCTGCCGCAACGGCACCCGCGGCACGGTGAACAGCGGCACCAGCAGCGACGCCAGCGGCAGCACCAGCACGGCCAGCGGCCCGGTGACGGCACGCAGCCCAGAGCTCAGCGGCACAGCCGGGGCCAGATAACCGAGCGTCGCCGATCCGGTCGCACACACCACACAGAAACCGAGCCACAGCAGCAGCTGCCTCGTCCGCCCCATCTACCTCTCCCCCCACACGGAAGGGTGAGCCTAACCGGACAAGGCTCAACACCGGTGACTTTGACTGCTGCCGAAGCTCGGCCGAGGACGTTCCAGACACCATCGCGCCATAGAGCTCGCCAAGTCACCGGCACTGACCCTGGCCGGTCGCACGGTTGTCACCGCAACGGTTCATGGGGGTTGGCGCGTCTAGCAGGTCAGACCGACTATCCGCTGTGCCTGTGGAAGGCTGCCGATCATGAAGTTCATCCTTAACATTCTCTGGCTGGTGCTGAGCGGCTTCTGGCTGGCGATCGGCTACGTTGTCGCAGGCCTCATCTGCTGCATCCTGATCATCACCATCCCCTTCGGCATCGCGTCCTTCCGGATCGCGGGCTACGCCCTCTGGCCCTTCGGCCGCACCACCGTCGAGCGCCATGACGCCGGTGCCGGTTCGGCGATCGGCAATGTCATCTGGATCATCTTCGCGGGCTGGTGGCTGGCCCTGGGGCACATCATCACCGGCCTTGTCCTGTGTGTGACGATCATCGGGATCCCGTTCGGCATCGCCAATTTCAAGATGATCCCGATCTCTCTGATGCCGCTCGGACGCGAGATCGTTCCCACCGACCAGCCCTTCGCGACCCGCTGACCCGACCGCTCCGGACCGGCCCCTCACGCCCGTACGAGCCCCTGAGGGGCCACATACCGCCGGAACCCGAGCGGTTCGACACCCGGCAGGCTGCCGATGAAGCGCATCACCGGCCCGTCACCCTGCAACATGGCGCCGACCACGCGCTCATGGGACTCCGGGTCCGTCCACTCGCTGTAGTTGACGACCTGCGTCCCGTCCTCACTGATGTGAAAGTGCGAGGCGATCCCGCCCCCGCCGGGCTGCCGGCCGACGTGCAGGTCCACCAGGCCGTCGATGAGCTCCCGCGCCGCGTCATGCCCCGTCGTCCGGAAGGCGACCCGTATGACGCAGCCCAGCGCCTCCGGCTCCCCCTCGGGCAGCAGGCTGCGGTAGAGCCGGAAACGGGTGGGCCCGGAATTGCCGACGCCCTCGGCACCCCCGACGCCGTCCAGTTCCGCCGCGATACGCTCGCGCAGCCCCGTGCTCTCGGTCCGTACGAACTCCTGGTGCGCCGCATCGCTCGTCCACTGCGCGTAGTTGAGGATGCTGCGCCCGTCCGTCCCGGCGAACAGCACCCGCGACAGAAAGCCCGCCGGCAGCGGCGTCTCCTCCCAGGCGCGGGCGACGCCGTCCAGGACGGCCCGCTGCCCCTCGGGGCTGCCCGCGTCCCATTCACTGATCAGTACGGAGCCGGCGTCCGGCCGCCGGATCTCGGGAAACACATCGGTGCGGAAGGTGGAGCTGTCGTTGCGTGTGCCGCGAGGTGAAGTCATGCCAACACCCTGCAACCTGAAGCGAAGTTGAGGTCAAGGCTCCCTGTGCCGCCCTCTTCGTATCGCTCCTGAAACGCCGGTGGGGCGGCGCGCCCATGGCGCACCCACCCGGCCACCCGCTCCGGCGGCCTCGTGCACACCGCCGGCCGGCGGCGCCTACCGGTAGTTCACGAACTTCCCGCTTGATCGTCTGACCTGCGATCTTGTGCCGGAAGGGCCCGTGAGCTGCGAAAACCACCTTCAGTAGTTGCCGCCGTTTTCGGGCCCTTCTTGGCCCGTCCTGGCCCTTGTGCCCTGCCTGTGCCCTCGGGCGCAACGCCCTCCCTACACCACTGCGGGCATGGGCACCGTTCTGTGTGGCAAGCCCGAACGGATGGAGCCCCGATGCCCCGCCGACCGTTTGAGCTCAGTAGGCCCGCCGCAGCGTGGGGGGTGTGCTGATGTTGGACGAAGCCGAGGAGATCGGCCGCCGCGCCCGGCGGGCACGCCTACGCTTGGGCAAGCCGCAGGCCGACCTCGCCGCAGCCCGGGGCAAGTCTCAGGGGTGGGTGTCGAAGATGGAGCGCGGCTTGATCGAGATCGACCGCGTTGGTCTGTTGAACCTGCTCGCTGCCGAACTGCATGTTCACCCCAACGACTTGATCGGGCGTCCGTACGCCAGCAGCCCGAGCGAGAATCAGTGGCAGGTCGCCGCCACTTCGATCCTGCATCCCCGACGCAGTGGTGGAAGATGCGGTGCGCTGGGTCCACTCACCGCCCGCCCGGCGGCCGGGCCCCAACGCCGTCGGCCCGTGAAACTCCCGGAGCGCTACGCCCCTCCCGCCATATGACGGGACCGCGCCCCCGGCCCCCGACCCGCCGACCACGGCGACGGGGGCCGACCCATGCCCGCCCCTGGCGGCGGCTTATGGTCGAGTCAAGCGGAACACAAGGAGGGGTGTATGAGTCCCGCGGTATGGATCATCTTCGCCGTCGCAGTCGGCATGATTGCCGTCATCGCATGGAAAGCCTGGGGCAGCCGGGGATAGGGCCCTGCAAGCGCGAGGTGTATGTCCTGCATACGCCTTGCCTCATGTGCTCACTCGTCGTCGGCCGGTCGCGGCGTGCGTCGGCGGCGTGCTGCGGGGTGCGGTTCGGCCGGCCGATTGCGCGGACGCGGGGCTCGGGACTTCGCGGCGGCCGTGCCGCCCTTGCTACTCGGCTTCGTGCGGTGGCAGGGATCTCACGGACTCGTACATCTGCCGAGACGCAACACGCTCGACACGTACACACATCTGTGGCCCGATGAAGAGGACACAACGGGGGCCGCCGTCGAGGATGTCCTCGGCGATGTGCCCCCGTTGCGCCCTGCGAAGTCCGCCTAGCGACGTCTGTGCAGGTCAGGCCGGTAGATCACCGGTAGTTCACGAACTGGATCGCGAAATCCAGGTCCTTACCCTTGAGCAGCTGCTGCACCGACTGCAGGTCGTCCCGGCTCTTCGAGCTGACCCGCAGCTCATCGCCCTGCACCTGCGCCTTGACGCCCTTCGGGCCCTCATCGCGGATGATCTTGGCGACCTTCTTCGCGTTCTCCTGCGAGATCCCCTCCTCGACGGAGGCGGAGATCTTGTACTCCTTGCCCGAGGCCTGCGGCTCGCCGGCGTCCAGCGCCTTCAGCGAGATCCCGCGCTTGACCAGCTTGGACTGGAAGATGTCGAGAACCGCCTTCACCCGCTCCTCGGCGTTGGCCCGCATCTCGATCTTCTCGCCCGACCACTCGATCGACGCGCCCACGCCCTTGAAGTCGTAGCGCTGCGAGATCTCCTTGGCGGCCTGGTTGAGGGCGTTGTCGACCTCCTGCCGCTCGACCTTCGAGACGATGTCGAAACTGGAGTCGGCCATGTTGAGTTGGCTCCTCATACGTAGATCCGTCAGGGGTACGGCCCCATCGGGACCGCCCCGCAAGCCTAGCCACCCGGCCATGATCCAGCGCTCTGGAATCGAGTGGCGAACCACCCCCAGCCATCGGGTATGGTTTACGTCGTTGCCACAGAGCACCGCCCCACAGCGGGTCTCCCGGCAGCAAATCCTGGCGGTGTGCCCGAGCGGCCAAAGGGAGCAGACTGTAAATCTGCCGGCTTCGCCTTCCCAGGTTCGAATCCTGGCGCCGCCACAGGAGTGGAACGGCCCCTGACCCGTGTTGATGCGGATCAGGGGCCGTTTTCGTTGTGTCATGCCCGACCGTTGTCCCCTGCCCGACCGGGCCCGGCGGCACGTACGCCCCGACACGCGCAGCGGCGCATCCGGTCTCGCTACGGCCGGTCGGTCAGGGTCAGTGCCCTGCCACCGCCTTGACCGCCGCCGCCACCGGCACATCCCCGCCGATCAGCTCCAGCGTCCGGCCGGCCGTGCCCGGTTCGTCGAGCAGCGCCGCCAAGGTGGCCGCCACATCGTCGCGGGTCACCGCGGCCCGGCCGGTCGCATCGGCGAGTGTCACCAGGCCCGAGCCGGGATCGTCGGTCAGCCGGCCCGGCCGCAGGATTGTCCAGTCGAGCCCGGCGCGGGCCCGTACGTCCGCGTCCGCCGCGCCCTTCGCCCGCAGGTACGCCGCGAAGACCGGGTCGGTGCCCTCCGGCGGCTCACGGTCCGCGCCCATCGACGAGACGACGATGAGGCGCCGTACGCCCGCTGCCTCGGCCGCGTCCGCGAACAGCGCCGCGGCGCCGCGGTCCACCGTGTCCTTGCGGTCGGCGCCGCTGCCCGGTCCGGCGCCCGCCGCGAAGACGGCCGCGTCCGCGCCCTCCAGATGCCGCGCGATGTCCGCCACCGACGCCGACTCCAGGTCGCAGACCACCGGCTCGGCTCCCGCGGCCAGCAAGTCGCCGGCCTGTTCCGGCCGGCGGATGATGCCCGCGACCTCGTCCCCGCGCCTGGCGAGCAACCGCTCCAGCCGAAGCGCGATCTGACCATGTCCACCTGCGATGACAATGCGCATGATCCCGACCGTACGCCGAAGTGGCGCCGCACACCGCAGGACCGGCCGGTGGCGGTTGGGGGTACCTCCCGCGCATGGGGGAGGAGCCGAGAGTGGGCGGAGCCTTCGGCGGCCCGACCCGACCCGGCTCAGCGCTGCGACTGCCGGGGTAGCTCCAGCGCCACATCCACCGCCGAGTCGCAGTACTCGCGCACCGCGCTGGTACGTGCCACCACCCGCCCCCGGTGCACCACGATGCGGCTGTAGGCGAGCGAGAGGACCCCGGCGATCCGTTCGCCGCGTACGGCCAGCAACTCCGCTGGGAAGCCCGCCTCGACCCGCACCTCCGGGAGGCCCAGCGTCGCCCGCGCCGCGGTGCTCACCGTCTCGTACGCCGCCTCCGGCGTGGCCTCGCCCAGGGACGCCAGCAGATACGCGGCCTCCAGTGGATCGCCGCGCCCCACCGGGTTCGCCACATCCCGCAGCGCCCCGCTGCCCGCCGCGACCCGCACCCCGGCCGCGCGCAGCAGCCGTACCGGCGCCGGCCGGGACACCCGCGACCCGTAGCGCTCCAGTCCCGTGCAGTCGCCCTGCGGCAGGCAGACGACGGCGACATCGGCGGCCGCCAGCTGTTCGGCGACCCGGGCCGCCACGCTGCGCGGCATCCGGGTCATCCCCGCGCACGGCCCGATGGCCACGCCGGGCCGCAACCCGCCGGACATCGCCGCGAACCGCGCCAGCCGCGCCGGATCGTCACCGTCGGTGTGCAGGTCCACCGGGCAGCCGTGCTCGCCCGCCACCTCCAGGACGGCCTCGACATGCCCGGCCGGATCGGGGTCGAGGTCCGGGCAGCCGCCGATCACCGAGGCGCCCATCTTCACCGCGTCCCGCAGCATCGCCAGCCCGTCCGCGCCGGCCACCCCGGTGAGCACCCGGGGCACCGCGACCGCCGCCACATCGGCCAGCCCGCGCAGCGACCTGCGGGCCTGCAGCACCGCCTCCAGCGAGCGCAGGCCCTGGACGCCGCCGATCCTGACGTGGCTGCGGGACGCGGTGGCGCCATGCCCGAGCTGGAGCAGCGCGGCCTCCGTCGTACGCCGTTGGACATCCTCGGGCGAGTCGGAGGCGGGGCCGTCGGAGTCCGCCGTCAGGGCGGTGTCGCAGTGCGCGTGCGGCTCGGCGGGGGCGGGGAGTAGGAGATAGCCGGCGAGGTCTACGCGGGCGCCCTGGGGAGCGAGGCTGCCGGCCGTCCCGACGGCCTCGATGCGCCCGCCGCCCAGCCGTACGTCCACAGTGCGGCCGTCGGCGAGTCGGGCGCCGCACAGAACCAGCGCGCCCGCCTCGGACCCGGCGCGCCGGCCGGCGCCGCGCGGTCTGCCCGGTTTCCCCGGCTGTTCCGGCTGTGGCTGCGGCGAACTGCTGTCGGACATCGCGCTCCTCGAAGGCACGGGCGTGCAAGATCACGCAGCGATCTTCCGAGCCTAGGGGGCGGTCGGGAGAGCCGCGCGGAGGCGCGAAATAGTCGTACCGGTGTGGTGCGCGAGGTCGTTGGGGTGGGGCCCGGATACGGATTTCACCTTTGGCTGCGGGCCGTGTAATGTCTTCATCGCTCGCCCCAATAGCTCAGTCGGCAGAGCGTCTCCATGGTAAGGAGAAGGTCTACGGTTCGATTCCGTATTGGGGCTCTGATGTGTGAGGTACCTCGTCTTCGGGCGAGGGACTCTCGCATCACAGCGGTGTAGCTCAGTCGGTAGAGCAAGCGGCTCATAATCGCTGTGTCACCGGTTCAAGTCCGGTCACCGCTACTGACAGTAGCCGATTGTGGGGTCGGTCCTCCGATCGGCTACTCTTTTATGCGTTCATCCGTCCATCCGTCCGTCAAGGAGCACTCACGTGGCTGCCACAGACGTCCGCCCGAAGATCACGCTGGCCTGCGTGGAGTGCAAGGAGCGGAACTACATCACCAAGAAGAACCGGCGTAACGACCCGGATCGTCTTGAGATGAAGAAGCACTGCCCCCGTTGCAACTCGCACACCGCGCACCGCGAGACGCGATAACACAGGCTCGTTCGTGAGGCCGTCCCCATTCGATGGGGGCGGCCTCACGGCGTTATCACCATTCAGTACAGGGAGGTTGCGAGCCCATGGCGCTCGACCCGTCTTTTGTCGGACGCACGTACCCGCCCACCGACCCGTACGAGGTCGGCCGGGAAAAGATCCGCGAATTCGCCGAGGCGATCGCCGACACCAACCCCGCTTACACCGACACCGAAGCGGCCAAGGCGCTCGGCCACCCCGATGTGATCGCGCCGCCGACTTTTGTGTTTGCCATCACGTTCAACGCCGCGGGCAAGGTCGTACAGGACCCGCAACTGGGGCTGGACTACAGCCGCGTGGTGCACGGCGACCAGAAGTTCGCCTACACCCGGCCGGTGCGCAGCGGGGACCGGCTGACCGTCACCTCCACCATCGAGGCGATCAAGTCCATGGCGGGCAACGACATCATCGACATCCGCGGTGAGGTGCACGACGAGGCGGGCGAACACGTGGTGACCGCCTTCACCAAGCTGGTCGCCCGCGCCGCGAAGGAGGACTGAGATGACCGCGAAGATCTCTTACGACGACGTCGAGGTCGGCACCGAACTCCCGGCGCAGTCCTTCCCCGTGACCCGCGCCACGCTCGTCCAGTACGCGGGCGCCTCCGGTGACTTCAACCCGATCCACTGGAACGAGAAGTTCGCCAAGGAGGTCGGGCTGCCGGACGTCATCGCGCACGGCATGTTCACCATGGCCGAGGCGATCCGTGTGGTCACGGACTGGGCCGGTGACCCGGCTGCCGTCGCCGAGTACGGCGTGCGCTTCACCAAGCCCGTCATCGTCCCCAACGACGAGACCGGCGCCCTGATCGAGGTCAGTGCCAAGGTCGCCGCCAAGCTGGACGACAACGACCGCACGGTCCGCGTCGACCTCACCGCGGTGAGCGCGGGCCAGAAGGTGCTGGGCATGTCCCGTGCAGTGGTCCGCCTCGCCTGAGCACTGAGCCCGCCGGGGCGGCCGGCAGAGGACTGTCGGACCGCCCCCGTACCCTTGGGCGCGTGCAGGAACGCCACGTGGAACACAACGCCCCCCTCGCCCCGCTGACCACCTTCCGGCTCGGCGGCCCGGCGACCCGCCTCGTCACGGCCACCACCGACGACGAGGTGATCGCCGCCGTCCGCGAAGCCGACGACGCCGGCACCCCGCTGCTGATCATCGGCGGCGGCAGCAATCTCGTCATCGGCGACAAGGGCTTCGACGGGACGGCAGTGCGCATCGCCACCCGCGGCTTCGCCCTGGACGGCACGGATCTGGAGCTCGCCGCGGGCGAGAACTGGTCCGATGCGGTGGCCCGTACGGTCCAGGCCGGGCTGGCCGGCGTCGAGTGCCTGGCCGGCATCCCCGGCTCGGCCGGCGCCACCCCGATCCAGAACGTCGGCGCGTACGGCCAGGAAGTCTCCGCCACCATCACCGAGGTCGTCGCCTACGACCGCCGCGCGCGCGAGACCGTCACGATCCCCAACGCGGAATGCGGTTTCTCCTACCGCCACAGCCGCTTCAAGCAGGACCCCGACGGATTCGTCGTGCTGCGGGTGCGCTTCGCCCTGGAGGACGCGGACGGCCTCTCCGCGCCCCTGAAGTACCCCGAGACGGCCCGCACCCTCGGCGTCCAGGCCGGCGACCGGGTCCCGGCCGCCATCGCCAGAGAGACCGTTCTCGCGCTGCGCGCCGGCAAGGGCATGGTCCTGGACCCGGGGGACCACGACACCTGGTCGGCCGGCTCCTTCTTCACCAACCCCGTCCTCACCGAGGCCGAGCACGCCGCCTTCGTGCAGCGCGTCCAGGACCGCCTCGGCCCGGACACCGCACCACCCGCCTTCCCGGCCGGGGACGGCCTGGTGAAGACCTCCGCCGCCTGGCTCATCGACCGGGCCGGCTTCACCAAGGGCTACGGCAGCGGACCGGCCCGTATCTCCACCAAGCACACCCTCGCGCTCACCAACCGCGGCGCGGCGACCACCGAGGACCTCCTCGCGCTGGCCCGCGAGGTCCGCGACGGTGTGCACACGGCCTTCGGCATCATGCTCGTCAACGAACCGGTGACGGTCGGCGTCAGCCTCTGAGCGGCGCCTTAGGGTCTGTCCGATGGGTCAGGGTTGGAAAGGCCGCGGCGTCTGGTGCGGTGCATCGCAAGGCGCCGGAGCGTCCTGATAGCGGAGCTATTGGGACGTTTCGGCAACGCCGCGAGGTGCCGTGCCAGACGCCGCGGGCCCGGCCCTGACCCATCGGACAGACCCTACGACTCCAGCCAGGCGTCGACGCCCGTCAGCAGGCGCTGCCGCTCGTTCTCGGGGGCCCGGGAGGCGCGGACCGACTGACGGGCCAGCTCGGCCAGTTCGGCGTCGGTGAAGCCATGCGCGCTGCGGGCGATCTCGTACTGCGCGGCCAGCCGGGCGCCGAACAGCAGCGGGTCGTCCGCGCCCAGCGCCATCGGCACCCCGGCGTCGAAGAGCGTGCGCAGCGGCACGTCCTCCTGCTTCTCGTACACGCCCAACGCCACATTCGACGCCGGGCACACCTCGCAGGTCACCCCGCGCGAGGCCAGCCGGCGCAGCAGCGCGGGATCCTCCGCCGCCCGTACGCCGTGCCCGACCCGGCCGGCGTGCAGATCGTCCAGGCAGTCCCGCACGCTCGCCGGCCCCGACAGCTCACCGCCGTGCGGCGCGGCCAACAGACCGCCGTCCCGGGCGATGGCGAAGGCCCGGTCGAAGTCCCGGGCGAAACCGCGGCGTTCGTCGTTGGACAGGCCGAAGCCGACCACGCCCTGATCGGCGTAGCGCACCGCGAGCCGCGCCAGCGTCCGGGCGTCCAGCGGGTGCTTCATACGGTTCGCGGCGACCAGGACGCGGATGCCCAGGCCGGTGTCGCGGGAGGCGCGGTGGACCGCGTCCAGGATGATCTCCAGCGCCGGGATCAGCCCGCCGAGCCGCGGTGCGTACGAGGTCGGGTCGACCTGGATCTCCAGCCACCCCGACCCGTCCCGGACGTCCTCCTCGGCGGCCTCACGCACCAGCCGCTGGATGTCCTCCGGGGACCGCAGACACGACCGGGCGATGTCGTACAGCCGCTGGAACCGGAACCAGCCGCGCTCATCCGTGGCGCGCAGCTGGGGCGGCTCGCCGCCCCGGAGCGCCTCCGGCAGATGCACGCCGTATTTGTCGGCCAGCTCCAGCAGGGTCGTGGCCCGCATCGAACCGGTGAAGTGCAGGTGCAGGTGGGCCTTCGGCAACAGGCTCAGGTCTCGAACAGCGGCTCCGCCGCGGGCACGAACGCTCTCCATCTGCAGATCTTGCCGCATGTACCCGGCCGGCCGGTAGGGCCTTTCCCGAAGGGGTGTCCGGGAGAACGCGCGAGCGGGCCGGAACATGTCCCGGCCCGCTCGCACTGAGGCTTCAGCAGGTGGCCCTACTTCGCTTCCGCCAGCAGCTTCTGGAGGCGGGACACGCCCTCGACCAGGTCCTCATCGCCCAGCGCGTACGAAAGCCGCAGGTAGCCGGGGGTGCCGAAGGCCTCGCCCGGGACGACGGCGACCTCCGCCTCCTCCAGGATCAGCTCGGCCAGCTCGACGCTGGTCTGCGGGCGCTTGCCGCGGATCTCCTTGCCCAGCAGCTCCTTCACCGACGGGTACGCGTAGAACGCGCCCTCCGGCTCCGGGCACAGCACACCGTCGATCTCGTTGAGCATCCGCACGATCGTCTTGCGGCGCCGGTCGAAGGCGGTCTTCATCTCCTCGACGGCGCTGAGGTCGCCGGAGACCGCCGCGATCGCCGCCGCCTGCGCGACGTTGGAGACGTTGGAGGTGGCGTGCGACTGGAGGTTCGCAGCGGCCTTGATGACGTCCTTGGGGCCGATCGCCCACCCGACGCGCCAGCCGGTCATCGCGTACGTCTTCGCCACGCCGTTGACGACGATGCACTTGTCCCGCAGCTCGGGAACCACGACCGGCAGGGACGTGAACTGGGCGTCGCCGTAGACCAGGTGCTCGTAGATCTCGTCGGTCAGCACCCACAGGCCGTGCTCGGCGGCCCAGCGCCCGACCGCCTCGACCTGCTCGCGGGTGTAGACCGCGCCGGTCGGGTTCGACGGTGAGACGAACAGCACCACCTTGGTGCGGTCCGTACGGGCGGCCTCCAGCTGCTCCACGGTCACCCGGTAGCCGGTCGTCTCGTCCGCGACCACGTCCACCGGCACACCGCCCGCGAGGCGGATCGACTCCGGGTAGGTGGTCCAGTACGGCGCCGGGACGATGACCTCGTCACCCGGGTCGAGGATCGCCGCAAACGCCTCGTAGATGGCCTGCTTACCGCCGTTGGTCACCAGGACGTTCGCGGCCTCGATCTCGTAGCCGGAGTCGCGCCGCGTCTTCTCGACGATCGCGGACTTCAGCTCGGGGAGGCCGCCGGCCGGGGTGTAGCGGTGGAACTTCGGGTTGCGGCAGGCCTCGACGGCCGCCTCGACGATGTAGTCGGGCGTGGGGAAGTCGGGCTCACCGGCGCCGAAGCCGATCACCGGGCGCCCGGCGGCCTTGAGGGCCTTTGCCTTGGCGTCGACGGCGAGGGTGGCGGACTCGGAGATCGAACCGATGCGGGCCGAGACCCGGCGGTCGGCAGGGGACGATGCGGAAGGAGTTGCAGCGCTCATAAAGGCATCGTCGCAGACCGCCGATGGGCCGGACACACGGGTTTGCGGGCACCACCCGGGACGTTTCTGTTCGACGCCCGGCTCCGAAGCACGTACACTCGCTGACCGTTGGCCTCCAACAGGCCGCGGCCCACGCACTTAGTGCAGTCGGCCGCATGCGGTAGGTTGGGGGAACCACAAAGGGTCGTAGCTCAATTGGTAGAGCACTGGTCTCCAAAACCAGCGGTTGGGGGTTCAAGTCCCTCCGGCCCTGCTACACGCACTCACCACAGTGCGTGCACGCGTACGTATGAAATGCACCGCCGTGCGGCTCAACCGGGCGCGGCACGGCCACGACCCGGATTCAGGTGAGGACGAGTGACGGACGCCCTGGGCTCCATCGACATGCCTGAGCGCGGTCGTTCCGAGGACGAAACCGCGGAATCCCAGAAGAAGGCCCGTCGCGGCGGCAAGCGCGGCAAGAAGGGCCCCTTCGCGCGTCTCGCGCTCTTTTACCGCCAGGTCGTGGCGGAGCTCCGCAAGGTCGTCTGGCCCACGCGCAACCAGTTGTCGACGTACACCAGCGTGGTGATCGTCTTCGTTGTCATCATCATCGGTCTCGTAACCGTGATTGACTTGGGTATCAACCGAGTCGTCGGGTACGTCTTCGGCTGATCCCGCGGAGGGCGCCTCAGCGGGCGCCCTTTCGCATGTTCAACCCCTTGAAGCAAGGAAGAAGCAGCCACGTGTCTGACCCGAACCTGAACGACGCCACCGAGCCCGTCGCGGCTGCAGAGGCCGACGTTGACGAGGCCGTCTCGGCCGAGGTCGAGGGGGACGCTGCGGACAGTGGCGGCCACGAGGACGCCGCGGACATCGTCGAGGACGCCGAGGGCGCCGACGAGACCGACGTCGAGGACGCCGCTGCCGGTGAGCCCGCGGAAGAGGCCGCCGAGGAGGAGGAGCAGGAGCCGGTCGACCCGGTGGCCGCTCTCCGCGACGAGCTGCGGCACCTGCCCGGCGAGTGGTACGTCATCCACACCTACGCGGGTTACGAGAACCGCGTGAAGACCAACCTTGAGCAGCGTGCCGTTTCGCTGAACGTCGAGGACTTCATCTTCCAGGCCGAGGTGCCGCAGGAAGAGGTCGCCCAGATCAAGAACGGCGAGCGCAAGACCATCCGCCAGAACAAGCTCCCGGGCTATGTGCTGGTGCGGATGGACCTGACGAACGAGTCCTGGGGCGTCGTCCGTAACACCCCGGGTGTCACCGGATTCGTCGGCAACGCCTACGACCCGTACCCGCTGACCCTGGACGAGATCGTCAAGATGCTCGCGCCGGAGGCAGAGGAGAAGGCCGCCAAGGAGGCCGCCGCGGCCGAGGGCAAGCCGGCGCCGTCCCGCAAGCTTGAGGTCCAGGTGCTGGACTTCGAGGTGGGCGACTCCGTCACCGTCACCGACGGCCCGTTCGCGACGCTGCAGGCGACGATCAACGAGATCAACGCCGACTCGAAGAAGGTCAAGGGCCTCGTCGAGATCTTCGGCCGCGAGACTCCGGTCGAGCTCAGCTTCGACCAGATCCAGAAGAACTAGGTTCTTCCGGACCACCAGCCACCGACCAGGTCAGACGGGCGCCACTGCCGGTCTGACCTGCTCGGTTTTTGGCCGCGCGACTATACCCGTTATCGTTGTGCGGTATGCCTCCATCCGGATGACCGGATTGCGGGGCGAACCAACTCTCACTAGGACCCGGAGAGAGCATGCCTCCCAAGAAGAAGAAGGTCACGGGGCTTATCAAGCTCCAGATCAGCGCCGGCGCGGCCAACCCGGCTCCGCCGGTCGGCCCCGCGCTGGGCCAGCACGGCGTCAACATCATGGAGTTCTGCAAGGCCTACAACGCCGCGACCGAGTCGCAGCGTGGCATGGTCGTGCCGGTGGAGATCACGGTCTACGAGGACCGCTCCTTCACCTTCATCACCAAGACCCCGCCGGCCGCGAAGCTCATCCTGAAGGCCGCAGGCGTGGAGAAGGGCTCCGGCGAGCCGCACAAGACCAAGGTCGCCAAGATCACCGAGGCGCAGGTCCGCGAGATCGCCACCACCAAGATGCCCGACCTGAACGCCAACGACCTGGACGCCGCGTCGAAGATCATCGCCGGCACCGCCCGTTCCATGGGCATCACGGTCGAGGGCTGATCCCAGCCCCTTTTGGCACCCCGTGGCAGGGCCAGGCGCTGGCCCGCACCACGACTCCATCTCCATACCTCAGGAGCAGCAGTGAAGCGCAGCAAGACTCTTCGCAACGCGGACGCGAAGATCGACCGGGAGCGTCAGTACGCCCCGCTCGAGGCCGTCCGTCTCGCCAAGGACACCTCCCCGGCCAAGTTCGATGCGACCGTCGAGGTTGCCATGCGTCTGGGCGTCGACCCGCGCAAGGCCGACCAGATGGTCCGTGGCACCGTGAACCTTCCGCACGGCACCGGTAAGACCGCCCGGGTCCTGGTCTTCGCGACCGGTGACCGTGCTGCGGCCGCGGAAGCCGCCGGCGCCGACATCGTCGGCTCCGACGAACTGATCGACGAGGTCTCCAAGGGCCGTCTGGACTTCGACGCCGTCGTCGCCACCCCGGACCTCATGGGCAAGGTCGGCCGCCTCGGCCGCGTGCTCGGTCCGCGTGGTCTGATGCCGAACCCGAAGACCGGCACCGTCACCCCGGATGTCGCCAAGGCTGTCACCGACATCAAGGGCGGCAAGATCGAGTTCCGCGTGGACAAGCACGCGAACCTCCACTTCATCATCGGCAAGGTCTCCTTCGACGAGACCAAGCTGGTGGAGAACTACGCCGCGGCGCTGGAGGAGATCAACCGTCTCAAGCCGTCCGCCGCCAAGGGCCGCTACATCAAGAAGGCCACCATCACCACCACGATGGGCCCTGGCATCCCGCTGGACGCCAACCGCACCCGCAACCTCCTCGTCGAGGACGAGGCCGTCTGATCTCTTTGATCGACGCCTCATAGCGCGCGAGTACGTCGTCAGGCCCCGCTTTCCTTATGGAAAGCGGGGCCTGACGCGTTCCGTGTCGGTCCTCTGGACTACAGTCACCCCCGAGGTCCATACAGGAGATTCAAAGGGGGAGCCTCAAGTGCGTAGCACGCGTATTACCGCCGCTGTGGCGGGAGTTGTCATGCTGGTGGGCGGTCTCACCGCTTGTAACGGCGGCAAGGACGACAACGGCGGCAGCAGCAGTAGCAGCGGCGGGAGCGACGCCGCGGGCAAGGATTCGCAGCCCAAGAGCCCTCTGGACCAGCTGAAGATGGTCTCGCAGCAGACGAACGGCAAGCACTCCGCGAAGATCGACGGCACGGTCAAGAACGGTCCGGCGGAGCAGTCCATGAAGGGCGCGATGGACTGGGCCAACGGCATGAACATGGCCGTCGACATCACGCAGAAGGGCGCGGCCGGGTCCGGCAAGCCCATGAAGGCGCTCTACACGCCCGACGCGATGTACATGAACATGGGCATGCCGATTCAGGGCAAGTCCTGGATCAAGTACGACTACGACGTCATGGCCAAGAAGATGGGCGCGGCCGGCGCGCTCATGAAGGACATGATGCAGAACAACAACCCGAGCAGGTCGGTGGACATGCTCATTGCCTCGAACAAGGTCAAGGAAGTCGGCAAGGAAGACGTCCGCGGCGTCCAGGCGACCCACTTCACCGGCACGCTCGGGGTGGCCGAGCTGGCCCGCATGCAGTCCAAGAGCGTCAGCGAGGCGGACCTCAAGTCGCTGGAGAAGCAGCTGGAGCTGTCCGGCGCCAAGACCGAGACCATCGACCTGTGGATCGACTCGGACAACCTGCTCGTCAAGAAGCGCGAGCAGATGGACGGCAAGACCCCGTACGACTCCACGGTCTTCTACTCGGACTACGGCACCAAGGTCTCGGTGACCCCGCCGCCGGCCAGTGAGACGACGGACTACAAGTAACCAGCAGCAGGGGAGCGGGGGCGTCGCGCCCCTGCTCCCCTGATTTGCCTGATCGCAGGCCGTTCCCGTACCGTATCCAGGAAGCCAAAGACCGCTGGTTGTCTCTGCGCGTCCGATCTCGGGCGTGTGGTGGCCGAAGGATCCGCTAGCTGCGGACGGCCTGCGCAGGTATGTATGAGTCGAACTCCCGGATTCCGTCCGGTCGAGTCACGCCCCGTGCGCCTGCGCCGGGGCGTTTGTTTTGCCCAGCCCCTTCTGCGCGGTCCTCATCACCCGGAAGGAGGCCGAGGCTCATGGCGACGTCTGACAAGAACGCAGCCGTTGCGGAGATCACTGAGAAGCTCCGTGACTCCAACGCAGCTGTTGTGACTTCTTACACCGGACTGACTGTGGCACAGCTCAAGGAGCTGCGTCGTTCTCTCGGCGAGAACGCTCAGTACCGTGTGGTGAAGAACACGCTGACCAAGATCGCGGCCAAGGAGGCCGGGATTCAGCTGGACGAGCACCTCAAGGGCTCGACCGCTGTCGCCTTCGTGACCGGTGACCCGGTCACGGCGGCGAAGGGTCTTCGTGACTTCGCCAAGGAGAACCCCGCTCTCGTCATCAAGGGCGGTGTCCTTGACGGCAAGGCGCTGACCGCCGACGAGATCAAGAAGCTTGCGGACCTTGAGTCCCGCGAGGTTCTGCTCGCCAAGCTGGCGGGTGGCATGAAGGCGTCCATGGCTAAGGCCGCGGCGACCTTCCAGGCCCCCCTCACGAAGTTCGCCCGCACCGCGGACGCGCTTCGCAGCAAGGTCGAGCAGGGCGGTGCCGGTACGCCGGCTCCCGCCGAGGCTGCCGAGTAATCACTCGCTGGCCCAGCGGGCCCGTACGCCCGCCATTCATGTACATCCGGCACCAGCCGAATTAGTGGAAGGACCGCCACCATGGCGAAGCTCAGCCAGGAAGACCTGCTCGCGCAGTTCGAGGAGATGACCCTCATCGAGCTCTCCGAGTTCGTGAAGGCGTTCGAGGACAAGTTCGACGTCGAGGCCGCCGCCCCGGTCGCCGTTGCCGCCGCCGGTGCCCCGGGCGCCCCGGCCGCCGAGGCCGAGGAGCAGGACGAGTTCGACGTCATCCTCACCGGCGCCGGCGACAAGAAGATCCAGGTCATCAAGGTCGTGCGTGAGCTGACCTCCCTGGGCCTGAAGGAGGCCAAGGACCTCGTCGACGGCACCCCGAAGCCCGTCCTCGAGAAGGTCGACAAGGCCGCCGCGGAGAAGGCCGCCGAGTCCCTCAAGGGCGCCGGCGCCTCCGTCGAGGTCAAGTGACCTCACTGAGTCTCTGACTCACGTCCTGAGCGCCTCTGGCGCCACGTGGACACAGCGAAGGGCGATCACCCATGCGGGTGGTCGCCCTTCGGCGTGCTCGGCCACAGCTGCGTTGCCCCGCTCCGGCGTGCGAGTATGGTGATCTTCGTTGCCCGGACGTGCCCGCATGTGACGAGCTCCCAGAGGTGGGGGGCCTTGACGAACCGGACGCGGCGCGCAATTCTCGGGACGCGACACAGAAGCGATCCAGGGTCCGAGGCATGGATCGCCGACGAAGAGGGAAGCATCGGTGTGCGCCACTGGCGCAGGGCTTTCGGCAGGCGCAGGGCATTGGGCGTAGAGAAGAACAACGAGGGGTTCCTCCGGTACGGAGGGCTTGACCTCCCGGAGGGAGAAGATCGGTATCACGGCGCTGAACCGGTCTCCGGAAACTCGCTCTGGACATCAGTGTGCCAAGTGGCTACACTGACCCTTTGCGCTGCCTGTTAGCTGCTCCCTGCCCGTCACCAGGGGCATACCCGAGCCCGAGCATAGCTGGATGAACCGCCCTGACCTGGGCTTTCCCTCAGTCTGCTCGATTCG
The DNA here is from genome assembly GCF_040654775.1 of Streptomyces sp. NPDC050636. NCBI lineage: Bacteria > Bacillati > Actinomycetota > Actinomycetes > Kitasatosporales > Streptomycetaceae > Streptomyces > Streptomyces sp. NPDC050636. Next base: position 366,832 of record NZ_JBFAIP010000001.1, on the reverse strand, counting down.
GGACCGGTACGCGCGTAGTGAGTCCGAGCCCTCGGAAGGACCCCCTCTTGGCCGCCTCGCGCAACGCCTCGACTGCCAATACGAACAACGGCGACAGCACCGCCCCGCTGCGCATCTCTTTTGCGAAGATCAAGGAGCCCCTCGGGGTTCCGAACCTCCTTGCGCTGCAGACCGAAAGCTTCGACTGGCTGCTCGGCAATGCCGCATGGAAGGGTCGCGTCGAGGCTGCGCTGGAGAGTGGGCAGGAAGTCCCCACCAAGTCCGGTCTCGAAGAGATCTTTGAAGAGATCTCCCCGATCGAAGACTTCTCCGGGTCGATGTCGCTGACGTTCCGCGACCACCGCTTCGAGCCCCCGAAGAACTCCATCGACGAGTGCAAGGAGCGCGACTTCACGTACGCGGCTCCGCTGTTCGTCACCGCCGAGTTCACCAACAACGAGACCGGCGAGATCAAGTCCCAGACGGTCTTCATGGGCGACTTCCCGCTCATGACGAACAAGGGCACCTTCTGCATCAACGGCACCGAGCGTGTCGTCGTCTCGCAGCTGGTCCGCTCGCCGGGCGTCTACTTCGACAGCTCCATCGACAAGACGTCCGACAAGGACATCTTCTCCGCCAAGATCATCCCGTCCCGGGGTGCCTGGCTGGAGATGGAGATCGACAAGCGCGACATGGTCGGTGTGCGCATCGACCGCAAGCGCAAGCAGTCCGTGACCGTCCTGCTCAAGGCTCTCGGTTGGACGACCGAGCAGATCCTGGAGGAGTTCGGCGAGTACGAGTCCATGCGCGCCACCCTGGAGAAGGACCACACCCAGGGCCAGGACGACGCGCTGCTCGACATCTACCGCAAGCTGCGTCCGGGCGAGCCGCCGACCCGTGAGGCCGCGCAGACGCTGCTGGAGAACCTCTACTTCAACCCCAAGCGCTACGACCTCGCGAAGGTCGGCCGCTACAAGGTCAACAAGAAGCTCGGCGGCGACGAGCCGCTCGACGCCGGTGTGCTGACCACCGACGACGTCATCGCGACGATCAAGTACCTGGTCAAGCTGCACGCCGGTGAGACCGAGACGACCGGTGAGTCCGGCCGGTCGATCGTCGTCGAGACCGACGACATCGACCACTTCGGCAACCGTCGTCTGCGCAACGTCGGCGAGCTCATCCAGAACCAGGTCCGTACGGGTCTGGCCCGTATGGAGCGCGTCGTGCGTGAGCGCATGACCACCCAGGACGTCGAGGCGATCACGCCGCAGACCCTGATCAACATCCGGCCGGTCGTCGCCTCCATCAAGGAGTTCTTCGGCACCAGCCAGCTGTCCCAGTTCATGGACCAGACCAACCCGCTGTCGGGTCTGACCCACAAGCGCCGTCTGTCGGCGCTGGGCCCGGGTGGTCTGTCCCGCGAGCGGGCCGGCCTGGACGTCCGTGACGTGCACCCCTCGCACTACGGCCGCATGTGTCCGATTGAGACCCCTGAAGGTCCCAACATCGGTCTGATCGGCTCGCTGGCCTCGTACGGCCGGGTGAACGTCTTCGGCTTCATCGAGACGCCCTACCGCAAGGTCATCGACGGCCAGGTCACCGAGGAGGTGGACTACCTCACTGCTGATGAGGAGGACCGCTTCCTGATCGCGCAGGCCAACGCGCCGCTGACCGAGGACATGCGGTTCGCCGAGCAGCGTGTGCTGGTCCGCCGCCGCGGCGGCGAGGTCGACCTCGTCACCGTCGAAGAGGTCGACTTCATGGACGTCTCGCCGCGCCAGATGGTGTCGGCCGCGACCGCCATGATCCCCTTCCTTGAGCACGACGACGCCAACCGCGCGCTCATGGGATCGAACATGATGCGCCAGGCGGTTCCGCTGATCAAGGCGGAGTCCCCGCTGGTCGGCACCGGTATGGAGTACCGCTGCGCGGTCGACGCCGGTGACGTCATCAAGGCGGAGAAGGACGGTGTGGTCCAGGAGGTCTCCGCGGACTACATCACCGTCGCCAACGACGACGGCACGTACACCACGTACCGCGTCGCCAAGTTCACCCGCTCCAACCAGGGCACCTCCTTCAACCAGAAGGTCGTCGTGGACGAGGGCGCGCGGGTCATCGAGGGCCAGGTCCTCGCCGACGGTCCGTCCACGGACGAAGGCGAGATGGCGCTCGGCAAGAACCTGCTCGTGGCGTTCATGCCGTGGGAGGGCCACAACTACGAGGACGCGATCATCCTGTCGCAGCGCCTCGTGCAGGACGACGTCCTCTCCTCGATCCACATCGAGGAGCACGAGGTCGACGCCCGTGACACCAAGCTCGGCCCCGAGGAGATCACCCGGGACATCCCGAACGTCTCCGAGGAGGTCCTCTCCGACCTCGACGAGCGCGGCATCATCCGTATCGGTGCCGAGGTCGTCGCCGGCGACATCCTCGTCGGCAAGGTCACGCCCAAGGGTGAGACCGAGCTGACCCCCGAGGAGCGCCTGCTCCGCGCGATCTTCGGTGAGAAGGCGCGCGAGGTGCGCGACACCTCGCTCAAGGTGCCGCACGGTGAGATCGGCAAGGTCATCGGCGTCCGCGTCTTCGACCGCGAAGAGGGCGACGAGCTGCCCCCGGGCGTGAACCAGCTGGTCCGTGTCTACGTCGCGCAGAAGCGCAAGATCACCGACGGTGACAAGCTCGCCGGCCGCCACGGCAACAAGGGCGTCATCTCGAAGATCCTGCCGGTCGAGGACATGCCGTTCCTGGAGGACGGCACCCCGGTCGACATCATCCTCAACCCGCTGGGTGTCCCGTCCCGAATGAACCCGGGACAGGTCCTGGAGATCCACCTGGGCTGGCTCGCCAGCCAGGGCTGGAAGGTCGAGGGCGTCGACGAGGAGTGGAAGAAGCGTCTGCACGCGATTTCCGCCGACGAGGTCGCCCCCGGCTCCAACGTCGCCACCCCGGTGTTCGACGGTGCGCGCGAGGACGAGATCTCTGGTCTCTTCGAGTCCACGATCCCGAACCGCGACGGCGAGCGCATGGTGAAGGGCTCCGGCAAGGCGCGGCTGTTCGACGGCCGCTCCGGCGAGCCGTTCCCGGACCCGATCTCCGTCGGCTACATGTACATCCTCAAGCTCCACCACCTGGTCGACGACAAGCTGCACGCGCGTTCGACCGGTCCGTACTCGATGATCACCCAGCAGCCGCTGGGTGGTAAGGCTCAGTTCGGTGGCCAGCGCTTCGGTGAGATGGAGGTGTGGGCGCTGGAGGCTTACGGCGCCGCGTACGCCCTCCAGGAGCTGCTGACGATCAAGTCCGATGACGTGACCGGCCGCGTGAAGGTCTACGAGGCCATCGTCAAGGGCGAGAACATCCCCGAGCCCGGCATCCCCGAGTCCTTCAAGGTGCTCATCAAGGAGATGCAGTCCCTGTGCCTCAACGTGGAGGTGCTGTCCTCGGACGGCATGTCCATCGAGATGCGCGACACCGACGAGGACGTCTTCCGCGCCGCGGAGGAGCTCGGTATCGACCTGTCCCGGCGCGAGCCGAGCAGCGTCGAAGAGGTCTGACGGGTCTGGCCGGGGCCTTGTGATCCAAGGCCCCGGCTAACCCCGGACCCCCAGTCAGACCAAGATTGAGACTCGACCCTGGCAGCCACAATTGTCGGGGGAACCCCCGAAGGTGGGATTGACGACAGTGCTCGACGTCAACTTCTTCGACGAGCTGCGGATCGGCCTCGCCACTGCTGACGACATCCGTCAGTGGTCGCACGGCGAGGTCAAGAAGCCGGAGACCATTAACTACCGCACCCTCAAGCCCGAAAAGGACGGACTCTTCTGCGAGAAGATCTTCGGTCCGACCCGGGACTGGGAGTGCTACTGCGGTAAGTACAAGCGCGTCCGCTTCAAGGGCATCATCTGCGAGCGCTGCGGCGTCGAGGTCACTCGCGCCAAGGTGCGTCGTGAGCGGATGGGCCACATCGAGCTGGCCGCTCCCGTTACCCACATCTGGTACTTCAAGGGCGTGCCGAGCCGGCTGGGCTACCTGCTGGACCTCGCGCCGAAGGACCTTGAGAAGGTCATCTACTTCGCCGCCTACATGATCACGTGGGTGGACGAGGAGCGCCGTACGCGTGACCTGCCCTCGCTGGAGGCGCATGTCTCCGTCGAGCGTCAGCAGATCGAGCAGCGCCGCGACTCCGACCTGGAGGCCCGCGCCAAGAAGCTCGAGACCGACCTGGCCGAGCTGGAGGCCGAGGGCGCCAAGGCCGATGTGCGCCGCAAGGTGCGCGAGGGCGCCGAGCGCGAGATGAAGCAGCTGCGTGACCGTGCGCAGCGCGAGATCGACCGTCTCGACGAGGTCTGGAACCGCTTCAAGAACCTCAAGGTCCAGGACCTGGAGGGTGACGAGCTTCTCTACCGCGAGCTGCGTGACCGCTTCGGCACGTACTTCGACGGCTCCATGGGTGCTGCTGCCCTGCAGAAGCGCCTGGAGACCTTCGACCTGGAGGAGGAGGCCGAGCGCCTCCGCGAGATCATCCGTACCGGCAAGGGCCAGAAGAAGACCCGTGCGCTCAAGCGCCTCAAGGTCGTCTCCGCCTTCCTGCAGACCCGCAACAGCCCCAAGGGCATGGTGCTGGACTGCATCCCGGTGATCCCGCCGGACCTGCGTCCGATGGTGCAGCTGGACGGTGGCCGCTTCGCGACCTCCGACCTGAACGACCTGTACCGCCGTGTGATCAACCGCAACAACCGCCTCAAGCGTCTCCTTGACCTCGGTGCCCCCGAGATCATCGTGAACAACGAGAAGCGGATGCTGCAGGAGGCCGTCGACGCGCTGTTCGACAACGGCCGCCGCGGTCGCCCGGTGACCGGTCCCGGTAACCGTCCGCTGAAGTCCCTGAGCGACATGCTCAAGGGCAAGCAGGGCCGCTTCCGTCAGAACCTGCTCGGTAAGCGAGTCGACTACTCGGCGCGTTCCGTCATCGTCGTCGGCCCGCAGCTCAAGCTGCACCAGTGTGGTCTGCCCAAGGCCATGGCGCTGGAGCTCTTCAAGCCGTTCGTGATGAAGCGCCTGGTCGACCTGAACCACGCGCAGAACATCAAGTCGGCGAAGCGCATGGTCGAGCGCGGCCGCACGGTCGTCTACGACGTGCTCGAAGAGGTCATCGCCGAGCACCCGGTGCTGCTGAACCGTGCGCCCACCCTGCACCGTCTGGGCATCCAGGCCTTCGAGCCGCAGCTGGTCGAGGGCAAGGCCATTCAGATTCACCCGCTCGTCTGCACCGCGTTCAACGCGGACTTCGACGGTGACCAGATGGCCGTCCACCTCCCGCTGTCCGCGGAGGCCCAGGCCGAGGCCCGCATCCTGATGCTGTCCTCGAACAACATCCTCAAGCCGGCCGACGGCCGTCCGGTCACCATGCCGACCCAGGACATGGTGCTCGGCCTCTTCTTCCTCACCACGGATGAAGAGGAGCGCAAGGTCATCGGCGAGGGCCGGGCGTTCGGCTCGGCCGCCGAGGCGATCATGGCGTTCGACGCCAAGGAGCTCTCGCTCCAGGCGAAGGTCGACATCCGCTTCCCGATCGGCACCGTCCCGCCCCGCGGCTGGACCCCGCCGGTTCCGGAGGAGGGCGAGCCCGAGTGGCAGCAGGGTGACAGCTTCCGGCTGCGTACGACCCTGGGCCGCGCGCTCTTCAACGAGCTGCTGCCCGAGGACTACCCGTTCGTCGACTACTCGGTGGGCAAGAAGCAGCTCTCCGCGATCGTCAACGACCTGGCCGAGCGCTACCCCAAGGTCATCGTGGCGGCGACGCTCGACAACCTGAAGGCGTCCGGTTTCCACTGGGCGACCCGTTCCGGCGTCACCGTCGCCGTTTCGGACATCGTCGTCCCGGAGGCCAAGAAGGCCATCGTCAAGGGCTACGAGGCCCAGGACGAGAAGGTCCAGAAGCAGTACGAGCGCGGTCTGATCACCAAGGACGAGCGCACGCAGGAGCTCATCAACATCTGGACCAAGGCGACCAACGAGGTTGCCGAGGCGATGAATGAGAACTTCCCGAAGACCAACCCCATCTTCATGATGGTGGACTCCGGTGCTCGCGGAAACATGATGCAGATGCGTCAGATCGCGGGTATGCGTGGTCTGGTGTCCAACGCCAAGAACGAGACCATCCCGCGGCCCATTAAGGCGTCGTTCCGTGAGGGTCTGTCCGTGCTGGAGTACTTCATCTCCACGCACGGTGCCCGTAAGGGTCTGGCGGACACCGCCCTGCGTACCGCCGACTCCGGCTACCTCACCCGTCGTCTGGTCGACGTCTCCCAGGACGTCATCATTCGCGAGGAGGACTGTGGCACGGAGCGTGGCCTCAAGCTGCGGATCGCCTCGAAGGACGCCTCCGGTGTCCTGCGCAAGGCGGACGACGTCGAGTCCAGCGTCTATGCACGCATGCTGGCCGAGGATGTCGTCGTCGACGGCAAGGTCGTCGCCCCGGCCAACGTCGACCTCGGTGACGTGCTCATCGACGCGCTGGTCAACGCGGGCGTCGAAGAGGTCAAGACCCGTTCGGTCCTGACCTGTGAGTCCGCGGTCGGCACCTGTGCCTTCTGCTACGGCCGTTCGCTGGCCACCGGCAAGCTGGTCGACATCGGTGAGGCGGTCGGCATCATCGCCGCCCAGTCCATCGGTGAGCCCGGCACCCAGCTGACGATGCGTACCTTCCACACCGGTGGTGTGGCCGGTGACGACATCACCCTGGGTCTGCCGCGTGTCGTCGAGCTCTTCGAGGCCCGTACGCCCAAGGGTGTCGCCCCGATCTCGGAGGCGGCCGGCCGCGTCCGGATCGAGGAGACCGAGAAGACCAAGAAGCTCGTCGTCACCCCGGACGACGGCAGCGACGAGACGGCCTACGGCGTCTCCAAGCGTGCCCGTCTCCTGGTGGGCGAGGGTGACCACGTCCAGGTCGGCCAGCCGCTGACCGTGGGTGCGATCAACCCGCACGACGTGCTGCGGATCCTCGGCCAGCGTGCCGTCCAGGTCCACCTGGTCGGCGAGGTCCAGAAGGTCTACAACAGCCAGGGCGTGGCGATCCACGACAAGCACATCGAGATCATCATCCGGCAGATGCTGCGCCGTGTGACGATCATCGAGTCCGGCGACGCGGAGCTGCTGCCGGGCGAGCTGGTGGAGCGCACGAAGTTCGAGGGCGAGAACCGTCGGGTCGTGGCGGAAGGCGGCCACCCGGCCTCCGGCCGTCCGCAGCTGATGGGTATCACCAAGGCTTCGCTGGCCACCGAGTCGTGGCTGTCGGCGGCGTCCTTCCAGGAGACGACCCGGGTGCTCACCGACGCGGCGATCAACGCCAAGTCGGACTCCCTGATCGGCCTCAAGGAGAACGTCATCATCGGTAAGCTCATCCCGGCCGGTACGGGCCTGTCCCGCTACCGCAACATCCGGGTCGAGCCCACCGAGGAGGCGAAGGCCGCGATGTACTCGGCCGTCGGTTACGACGACATCGACTACTCGCCCTTCGGCACCGGCTCCGGCCAGGCGGTCCCGCTGGAGGACTACGACTACGGTCCGTACAACCAGTAAGCGCCAAAACGCTCAGCAGGGCGGTCACCCCACTCGGGGTGGCCGCCCTGCGGCGTTGGGGGCCGGAGAGTGCCGGGCGAGGGGTCAGCCGCGGGGCCGCAGATAGGGCTCCAGGTGATGCAGACGGGTGTGGTGGTCCGGGTGCGAGGACAGCAGGCTGGCCAGGAAGCCGGGGCGGTGGGCCGGGGCGCCGGCCTGCAACGCCGCCGACTCGGCGGCCCTTTCCTCGGTGTGCATCGCGACCAGCACCTCGCTGAGCATCGGGGCGAAGCCGAGCGCCGCGGCATGCCGGTCGGCCCGCAGCTCGGCGCGTCGCCCCACCGCGGCGATCAGATATGGGGCGATCAGCAGCGGCAGCACGATGAACCAGACGGAGAAGGTCAGGAACACCACGAACGATCCGGCCACCAGGAAGATCACGCCGGTCGCGGCCGGCGAGATATGGCGGGCGACCAGGAGCGCGAAGCGGGTCGCCGAGCGCAGCGCCGACCAGGCCAGCCGGCCGGGAAGCGCGTACCAGTAGCCCAGTAGCGAGGACCAGGCGTGGCCGCCGGTGTGGTGCCCGAGTTCATGGGCGAGTACCGCGGCCAGCTGGCCGTTGGGCAGATGGTCGAGGGAGAAGCGGGTGACGCCGACGATGTGCCCGGCGGCCGCCAGCGCGTTGAGGTCGTCGCTTTCCTCGACCCAGAGCTCGTACGTCCGGCCGTCCACGCCGGCGCGGGCGGTCACCTCCTGCCACACGGGGGCCAGTTGGTCACGTTCCTGGAGTGTGGGATAGCGCAGGCCCAGGACATGGCGGGCGAAGAAGCTCTCCGTCGGCCGGTGGAAGGCCAGTGCGCCGGAGGCGATCCACAGCACGGTGGGCAGCCAGCCGAGGTCGGGGAGCAGGAGGTAGGAGACGCCCGCGACCAGGGCCAGGCTGCACACGAAGCCCGGGACATGGAGAAGCAGCTGGCCGACGGTGGTGGCATCGGCGCCGCGCTGCTGTTCCTTGAGATGGACCCGGCGCTGGGCGAAGGCCATGTCGTGCGGATGGGGCGGCTGGGCGGGACCGGAGCCGGGAGACGGCGAACCGTGTGAATCCAGGGGTGTGGCTGCCTGGTCCTGAGGTGGAGCGGTGGGGTACGTGGGTGCGGACGTGGGGTATTCGGGTGCGGGGTGCGGATCGGCGTCGGGGTAGCGAGGCCGGGGCGGGTTCGGCATGAGAGCGGGTTCCTTTTCCCAGGTCAGCCGAGGAGGAACGCCCCAGGCAGCAGCAGTGAGCCGGCGCAGAACGCGCCCAGTCCGATGCGTATCCATCGGTGCTTGCTGCCGACGATGCGGCTGTTCTCCATCAGTGCGTTGATGAGTGCCGCGGTCGGATCGCGCTCGGTGTCCGCGAGCGCGCGGGCCAACTCGTGCTGTTCCGCGGCACGTTGGATGTCTCCGAAGTAGGCGACCGGCTGTCCCGGCTGCCAGTGGCTGGTGCGGTAGCGGGGCAGTACGGCCATGAGGAGGGCGACCAGCGAGACGATCAGGGCTCCGGCGCCCAGCCACCAAGCGGCGGCCGCCGGCGCGGGCAGGGCGGATGGCCGCCAGCCACGCGCCGTCAGTACCCCGCCGAGCAGGCCCGCTGTCATACCGAGCGCGCCGACCAGTACCGATGCCTTGCTGTCGGCGCGCGCGATCTCGCCGCGCAGGTCTTCGAGCAGCCGGATGCCGGTTGCGGTGCCGGCGGTCGGCGGGGCGGCGGTGGACGGTCCGGTGGTCATGGCGGCAGGGCCTCCTTGAAGTGGTCAGTGCTGCGGGGGCGGGGCGTCTTCGAGCGCGTCGGAGCCGGTGTCCGCCTTGTCCAGTGAGGGTGGTGCCGACGGGGTGCCGTGCGGGGGCGGGCCGTAGTGAGGCGTTCCGTACGAAGGGGGATTCCCGTATGTGCCCGGACCGGGCGGTACGTACGGTGGGTGTGCGGGCGGCGGCGGAACATGCGGAACCTGGGGCTCCATCTCCGGTGGCCTGGCCGGCGCCGGTCCGTTCGCCACCCCCGGCAGTCGCTGGTTGAGGATGTCGTTGAGCGTCCGCAGGGCGACCCGCTTCGGCTCTTCGAGCTCGTACTCCTCGGCGGCGTCCCCCTTGATGATCTCCGTGGCGAGCTCCATCTGGCTCTTGATGAGGATCAGCTGGTCCTGCCGCAGGTTCTCCATGACCAGCCGAGAGTCTTCGGGGTGCTGCGAGAGGTGGAAGGCCCAGGCGGCAACCCCCTCCTGCTGCAGGTAGTACTGATAGAAGTGGATCTTCTCCGCCTCGATCTGCTGTAGTTCGACCTGCTGTCTGCCCTGGAGCAGCGCGTGCTCATGCACGAGGTTCTGTTGCTGCATGACCAGGTCGTGCTGCTGTCGTCCCTGCTCCAGGGCGCGGTGGGTCTGCAGCCGGTCCTCGCGCATGCGCAGCTCGTGTGCGGGCGTCAGCTGCTCATCGGCGTAGCGCAGCGAACGCAGCTCCTGGTGGTGCGCGATGGCGGCGTCGTCGAGTCGCAGGCGTACGTCGCAGGTCACTCGCAGCCCGATGGCGGCGGCCCCGAGGACGTCATCGGTGTCCAGCGCCTCCTGGACGGCCCGTTCCGCGGCGGGGCTGTTCTCGATGGGATGGCGGCGGGTGACCGGCCGCAAGCGCTGCCGGATGCGACGGGCGAGAAACGCCGGTACATCGCGTTCACGGCTCGTGACGAAACCCGCGGGGTCCTCGACCTGCCAGGTGATGTCGGCCGCGGCACCGAATTCGAAGGCGTCGTCGTCGCTGGGCAGTGCCAGCTCCATCTGCAGCTGATGGATGCCGGTGTCCACTTCGTAGACGGCTGTGTAACGGCCCGCTGCGAGCTCCGCCCGGCTGGGCCGGCGGGGCGGCATGAAGGTGTCGTGGCCGCCCTTGCCGTTGACGAAGACAAGCGCGTTGTCGATACGGGTGAGGGTCTTGCGCGCGGCGTACTCGAAGCGCCCCAGCTGCCGGACGGTCAGCACGGGGTCGGTCAACTGCGTATGGCGGTCGGCCTGTTGATCCCACTCGGGCGGCCGTCGGAAGTCCGGCACGGGTCAGCTCCTTGTGGTGGAGAGGGCGGGCGTGAGGGCGGCGAGCAGCCGGGTGGCGACAGGCGGGGGCGGTCCGCCGTGCTCACCGGGGAGGGTGCGCAGCAGATGGCTGAGGCGCTGGCGGTCGGGGCCGGTGACGGCCAGCGAGGGGAGCAGGGTGGCCAGGGCAGCTTCGGATACCGGGTCGGTGTCGGCCTGCTGCACCCAGACCCGGAGCCTGTCGAGCGCGGTACCGGTGTGCGTACGGTCGCCGAGCGCGGCCCGCCAGAGGGTGACCAGGTGCCGGTCGTCCTCAGACCCGGCTGCCTCAGTGGCGCGGACGTGCCACGCCAGCAGGGCGGGCCGACCCCCTTCCTCGTCGTCCTCGGTCTGTTTGCACGCTTCCAGGAAAGCCCGCAGCGCGAGGCCGCGTACCGACTGCTCGTCCTGGAGGAAGCCCGCCAGTCGGCTCAGGACCACGGGGCCGGCGCCGGAGAGCAGCAGCACAGCGGTGGACTCGACCAACTCCTCGGCCTCTTCCTCATCGGGATCGCCGGGATCCATATCCCGCGCCGCCCCGGACAGCGCGGCCAGCGCCTCCTCCGGGATCTCCGGGCCGAGCAGTGCGTACGCGCGGATCGCGGTCCAGCGGATCCGGCCGTTCTCCTCGGTGCACCAGTCGTGCAGGATGCGCGGGATGTTCGGGGTGCCGAGCAGGTGCGAGAGGGTGAGGGCGTTGGCTGCGGCCAGGCAGAAGCGGTAGCGCCGGGCGGCGGCCCAGGGCTCGATGAGCAACGCCATGGCGGACGGCAGATCCGCGGCGGCCAGAACCGCCGCCGTGGCTGCGGCCCGGTTGCGCACCAGCGGCCGGCCGTCCTCCGCGAGGTGCTTGAGCCATCGGACCAGAGCGGGCCGGGACGACGGGTGGCCCGTCCACACCTCGATGAGCAGCGCCATCGGCGTGCGATCGTCCAGGAAGGCGGACTTCATCTGCCGGACCGGGCCCCACTCGGTGTGCTCGTTCTCGGGATAGCGGCGTGCGCGAGCCAGCTGGAGGCGCTTGGCGATGGAGGTGCCGAAGACGGGGATCTTGGCACGCAGTCCGCCCTCCTCGATGTTCAGGAGAAAGCCGTACAGCAGGTCGCTCAGCTCCGCGGTCAGGGCGTACGGCCCTTCGTCGAACGCCGCGAGCGCCACCAGAAACGCCTTGTCGTGCAGCGAAACGTTCCCGTCGTCGAACCATTCCTGGACCTGCCGCTCGACCGTGGTCAGGCTGAAGCGGTCCAGCTCTTCGGCGCTCGTCTCGCCCCTGGCGTACGCGGCCAGCGCCTGGGCGAAGGCGACGACCTCGCGCAGCTGGTGCTCGCGGGTGAGGAAGTCTCCGGTGGCCGCCAACCCCAGCAGTTCCCGGGACTGGTCTTCGGTCACCATGGCGTCCAGGTGTGCCTGCAGCACCGCATTCGGCGCGGGCGGCTGCCACTTGGTGGTGCGTACGGTGTCCTCGAACACGGTGTGCGGCCCAGCGGTGATCACGAGATATCCGCCGTGCTCGGCCAGCTTCTCCTGCACGGCCCGCAGATGGGACTCGCGCAGCGGCTGGTTGCGGTGCGTGGTCAGATCGCCCAGCAGGAAACCCTGGGAGCCGCCGAGTTGATGGGCGAGGGCCGTGGGGGAGGTGTCAGGGTCAAGGATGCGTACGGGCGAGGCCCCGACCTGGTGCAGGAGATTCAGCGCCGCGGTACGGCGTCCGGTGAAAGGGGCCCCGGTCAGCACCACCACGCGCTCGGTACGGAGCAGTTGCAGGGCGGTATCGAAGGTCTCGCATCCTGCGAAGAGGCCGGTCAGCCGCTCCAGGACGTCCTGCGGCAGATCGCCCGAGGCGTATGCGGGGCCGCCAGCGCCCACGTAGTGGATCTCGGTCTTGCTGCCCATGATCACGTCACCGACGACCTGGCCGCCGCTGACCGCATGCTGATCGCCGCCCACCAGCGAGCCACCGATGGCGGCGGAGCTGCCGAGCATGATTCCCGGGCTGTGGTGCCACAGGTCGCGGCGGGCACTCCAGACGTCCTGTGGTGCGTCGGTCTCCTCGGCCGGTTCGGTGCCGGCCTCCGGGGCGGGAGCCTCCGGGGCCTCGCCATCCGGCCGGCCCGCAGGCTGGTCTGTGCCGGCGGGCTGTTCCTCGGCAGGTCCGGGGTGGCTCATCGGCGGTCACCTCCGCCACCGAGGTGCACATCGCCGTGGTTCGTCCCGCTGGAGACGCCGTGCTGGTCGCCGGCCACCATGCTGCCGCCGAAGGACGGGGCGCCCCCGAAGAAGTTGAACGTCACGCCACGGCCGGCGCCGCCGGTGCCGGCCGGTGTCTGCGAAGAGCGGCCGGGGACGCCGCCCGTGGTCTGCTCCGCAGCGCCTCCCGGGGACCCGCTCTCCTCTTCCTCCGGCACGGGTCCGTGCAGCCACGCCGTGAGCGTGCCCTCCTTGACCGCCACTTCGATCCGGTGGAAGTCGTCGCGGGGCACCCCGAGGTGTCCGTGCCGTACGACGCCCCAGTACACCGGGTCCGAGACACACAGCACGCAGTCCTCGCCGGTCCGCTCGCGCAGTGCCCGGCGCAGTACACCGGCGTCCAGCAGTCGGCACGCCTCGTTGAGGTCGTGGCCGACGATGCCCCCGGTCACCCCCTCCCGCGGGTCGTGGGCGACTTCGCCGGAGGCCAGCACGATCCGCAGCCGCATCTGCGTGCTGCTGGCCGCGAGCCGGTTGTAGTGGTGCAACAGGCCGGGGGTGGTGGTGAGCAGGGTGCGCAACAACCCGGTCTTGGAGATCTCCGAGCTGATCAGGGCGATCACCCCGTCGCCGCGGTCCTCGCGGTACTGCCGGGTCTGTTCCACCCCGGCGTCGGCCAGGGTGTCCTCGACGATGTCGTACAACTTCCGTCGCAGGAACGCCTGTTCGACGTCGTCATGCCCCCCGAAGCGCTCGATGTCGAAGAGCAGGATGGTGTGGTGAACGGGCTCGCTCATGGTCGCCTCTCGCCGGCTCGTACGTCACTGGAGCACCGTGACGTACGAGCGGCGGGAGGCGGGAGGAATGAAGACACAGACGCTCTGTGACCGAGTGCACAGAGCGCACGGACGCGTCCGCGCGGGGTCGGCAGGAAGGGTCAGCCGGCCCGGCCGCCCCGTCCGATGCGCCGCAGCTGCTCGGGCGAGATGATGACCAGCCCTCGACGGCTGGTGTCGACGATGCCGCGCCGGCGCAGCTCCGTGAGCAGCCGGGCGACGCGTTCGCGGGAGGATCCCACCGAGCCTGCGAGCTCGGACTGGCTGAGCCCGGCGGTGAGCCGCACCCCCTCGGTGATCCGCTCGCCGTGCGTACGGGCCAGGTCCAGCAGCAGGATCGCCAGGCGCTCGCGCACGCCGAGCGCCGCGAACTCCAGTCGACGCTGGTCGCTGGAGCGCATCCGGTCGCTGATCAGCTCGGTCAGCCGCAGCATCACGTGCGGTGACTCCGTGAGGTGGGAGGTGAACCGATCCTGTTCCACGGCCACGGCCTGGACCGGGCCGAGAGTGGTCACCGTCGCGGACCGGGGCCGGCCGCGCAGCGCGGCGGATTCGCCGATGATGTCGCCCGGGCCGCGCAGCGCCAGCAGCGCCTCGTAGCCGTTGGCGGCCAGGGTGGTGACCTTGGTCCAGCCGCTGAGTACGAGCAGGACGTGCGAGGAGGGTTCGTCCTGACGCAGCAGGAGGCAGCGCGGGCCGTAATCCAGGGGACGACCGAGTGCGAGCAGGACCGCCCGGTCGTCCTTTTCGAGGCGCGCGAGAAACGGGACCCCGTCGTCGAGAGAGTTCCCTGGTGTCTTCCCGCGCGTTAAGTGTGGCTGGGACGCCGAATCGACTGCATCGTGCTGGCTCGCCATCGCCATGATCCCCCGAGTTTAGGCAGCTGAGAGTAGTTGACCATGTACAGGCCCAGATCGGAACAGCGCATTCCCATGGGCTCCGTCGGGCAGTGGGCGGCGCGTGGTGCGAACTTCTGGGGTCGGCCAACGGTTCCATGGCGGCATCCCGCGTGGCTACGGGAACTTGTCCTCCCGTCTCTGCGTCTGTGATGAGAAGATGGGGAGAACTGTCGAGCGGGGGGAGGTTCGCGAAGTGGCATTCCAGCCGTGGCAGGGTGGGCAGCCCGCTCAGCCGAATCAGGTGCCGGCGATGCGCGCTTCGCACGCCGATCGTGAACGTGCGGTCGATGTGCTGAAGGCGGGCTTTGCCGAGGGGCGGCTCGGGCAGACCGAGTACGAGCAGCGGATCACGCGCGCCTATCAGGCGCAGACCCACTCCGAGCTGCAGATGCTGGTCGCGGATCTGCCGCAGGGGCCGGTGCCGCAGGCGGATTTCCATCCCCGGCCGCTGCCGGCGACGTTCATGCCGATGCCCATGCAGATGCCGATGCCGGTGCACACCAACAGCTCCGCGACGGGTGCCCTGGTCTGCGGGATCATGGCGCCGATGACCTGGGGGCTGACGGCGATCCCGGCCGTGATCCTGGGGCACAAGGCGCGCGCCGAGATCCGCCGGACGGGGGAGCGCGGCGACGGCCAGGCCATCGCAGGTCTGGTGATCGGCTGGCTGGGTATAGGCGCGTGGGCGATGTTCTTCCTGGTGTTCGTGCTGCTGGCCGCGGTGAGCTGAGCGCGCGCCGCCAGGATGGGGGCACCTCCCATGCCCTTAAGGCATGGGGGAGGATCATGGTGGTGTGCGGCCCTTGCCACCCGGTGGTCGGGGCAGGTGCCGGCGGTGTGTTGCCTTCTTCCGTACGGGGGTGGATCCCACTACGGTGGCCGCAACGCCGTGAGGAGTCCGGCGTGTCCTTCGCGTGTGCATTTGTTTTGACCGCAGCCCATGCGGTAGGTACGCTCTGACCTTGTGCCTGGGGTGTCCCTGGGCTGCCGTGCGCGCAATCTCCCCCAGCTTCGGCCGGGAGTGCCACCAGCACGGAAGCCAGGTTTTGACACCGCAATCTGCCGCCTCCCTCGTTCCAGCGGGGTCGGTCTGCAGTATTCGACACACCCGACCGCGTGGGTCGGTGAATGTTCCAGGTTAGCTTTACCGAGACTGGCACACAGAAACCGGAGAAACGGTGCCTACGATCCAGCAGCTGGTCCGCAAGGGCCGGCAGGACAAGGTCGAGAAGAACAAGACGCCCGCGCTTGAGGGTTCGCCCCAGCGCCGTGGCGTCTGCACGCGTGTTTTCACGACCACCCCGAAGAAGCCGAACTCGGCCCTGCGTAAGGTCGCGCGTGTGCGTCTGACCAGCGGGATCGAGGTCACCGCTTACATTCCGGGTGAGGGCCACAACCTGCAGGAGCACTCGATCGTGCTCGTGCGCGGCGGCCGTGTGAAGGACCTGCCGGGTGTTCGGTACAAGATCATCCGCGGCTCCCTCGACACGCAGGGCGTCAAGAACCGCAAGCAGGCTCGCAGCCGCTACGGCGCCAAGAAGGAGAAGTAAGAATGCCTCGTAAGGGCCCCGCCCCGAAGCGCCCGGTCATCATCGACCCGGTCTACGGCTCTCCTCTGGTGACCTCCCTCATCAACAAGGTTCTGCTGAACGGCAAGCGCTCCACCGCTGAGCGCATCGTTTACGGCGCCATGGAGGGTCTGCGCGAGAAGACCGGTAACGACCCGGTCATCACGCTCAAGCGCGCGCTCGAGAACATCAAGCCGACCCTTGAGGTCAAGTCCCGCCGCGTCGGTGGCGCGACCTACCAGGTCCCGGTCGAGGTCAAGCCCGGCCGTGCCGCGACCCTCTCGCTCCGCTGGCTCGTGGGCTACTCCCGCGCCCGCCGCGAGAAGACCATGACCGAGCGCCTCATGAACGAACTGCTCGACGCCTCCAACGGCCTCGGCGCTTCGGTCAAGAAGCGTGAGGACACGCACAAGATGGCCGAGTCCAACAAGGCCTTCGCGCACTACCGCTGGTAGTCGCAACCCACATCGAGACCGAGAGAAGATTGAGCCGATATGGCCACCACTTCGCTTGACCTGGCCACGGTCCGCAACATTGGGATCATGGCCCACATCGACGCGGGCAAGACGACCACCACCGAGCGGATCCTGTTCTACACCGGTGTCTCGTACAAGATCGGTGAAGTCCACGACGGCGCTGCCACGATGGACTGGATGGAGCAGGAGCAGGAGCGCGGCATCACGATCACGTCTGCCGCGACGACCTGCCACTGGCCGCTGAACGACATCGACAACACCATCAACATCATCGACACCCCGGGCCACGTTGACTTCACGGTCGAGGTGGAGCGCTCGCTGCGCGTCCTGGACGGTGCGGTGACGGTGTTCGACGGTGTCGCCGGTGTCGAGCCCCAGTCCGAGACCGTTTGGCGTCAGGCGGACCGCTACGGCGTGCCGCGCATCTGCTTCGTCAACAAGCTCGACCGTACGGGCGCCGAGTTCCACCGCTGCGTGGACATGATCGTGGACCGCCTCGGCGCGGTGCCGCTGGTCATGCAGCTGCCCATCGGCACCGAGATGGACTTCAAGGGTGTCGTCGACCTCGTCCGCATGAAGGCCCTGGTCTGGTCGGCCGAGGCTGCCAAGGGCGAGATGTACGACACCGTCGACATCCCGGCCTCGCACGTCGAGGCGGCCGACGAGTGGCGCGGCAAGCTGCTCGAGGCCGTCGCCGAGAACGACGAGGAGATGATGGAGCTGTACCTGGAGGGCAAGGAGCCCTCCGAGGAGCAGCTGTACGCGGCGATCCGTCGCATCACCATCGCCTCCACCGGCGCCGAGGGTTCCGTCACCGTCACCCCGGTGTTCTGCGGTACCGCGTTCAAGAACAAGGGCGTTCAGCCCCTGCTCGACGCGGTCGTGCGCTACCTCCCGTCGCCGCTGGACATCGGCGCCGTCGAGGGCCACTCCGTGAAGGACGCCGAGGAGGTCGTCACGCGCGAGCCCTCCGACGACGCCCCCTTCGCCGGTCTGGCCTTCAAGATCGCGAGCGACCCGCACCTCGGCAAGCTCACGTTCATCCGTGTGTACTCCGGCCGCATGGAGGCAGGCACCCAGGTGCTGAACTCCGTGAAGGGCAAGAAGGAGCGCATCGGCAAGATCTACCGGATGCACGCGAACAAGCGTGAGGAGATCGACTCGGTGGGTGCCGGTGACATCGTCGCCGTCATGGGTCTGAAGCAGACCACCACCGGTGAGACCCTGTCCGACTCGGGCAACCCGGTGATCCTGGAGTCGATGGAGTTCCCGGCCCCGGTCATCCAGGTCGCCATCGAGCCCAAGTCCAAGGGCGACCAGGAGAAGCTGGGTGTCGCCATCCAGCGCCTCGCCGAAGAGGACCCGTCGTTCCAGGTCCACACCGACGAGGAGACCGGCCAGACCATCATCGCGGGTATGGGCGAGCTGCACCTCGACGTGCTGGTCGACCGTATGCGCCGTGAGTTCCGGGTCGAGGCCAACGTCGGCAAGCCGCAGGTCGCGTACCGCGAGACCCTGCGCAAGGCCGTCGAGCGTCTCGACTACACGCACAAGAAGCAGACTGGTGGTTCCGGCCAGTTCGCCAAGGTGCAGATCGCGATCGCGCCGCTCGAGGGCGACGGGTACGAGTTCGAGAACAAGGTCACCGGTGGCCGTATCCCGCGGGAGTACATCCCGTCCGTGGACGCGGGCTGCCAGGAGGCCATGGAGTTCGGCGTGCTCGCCGGCTACCCGCTGACGGGCGTCAAGGTCACGCTGCTCGACGGTGCGTTCCACGAGGTCGACTCGTCCGAGATGGCCTTCAAGATCGCCGGTTCGATGGCCTTCAAGGAGGCCGCCCGCAAGGCCTCCCCGGCCCTGCTCGAGCCGATGATGAAGGTCGAGGTCACCACGCCCGAGGACTACATGGGTGACGTGATCGGCGACATCAACTCTCGCCGTGGTCAGATCCAGTCCATGGAGGACCGCAGCGGCGCCAAGCTCGTCACGGGCCTGGTT
This sequence comes from Streptomyces sp. NPDC050636, assembly GCF_040654775.1. Taxonomy (NCBI): domain Bacteria; kingdom Bacillati; phylum Actinomycetota; class Actinomycetes; order Kitasatosporales; family Streptomycetaceae; genus Streptomyces; species Streptomyces sp. NPDC050636. Next base: position 348,228 of record NZ_JBFAIP010000001.1, on the reverse strand, counting down.
CCGCTCTCGGAGATGTTCGGCTACGTCGGAGACCTCCGCAGCAAGACGTCGGGTCGCGCAAGCTACTCGATGCAGTTCGACTCCTACGCCGAGGTTCCCCGGAACGTCGCCGAGGAGATCATCGCGAAGGCCAAGGGCGAATAGCTCCGTCTCCCGAGAGCCGGAACACGCTTTAGGCTTGACACCGTCTGCCGGGGTAATCCCTGCAATCCGTGAGGAATGCCCCGGCAGCCGGCATCCCAGCAAAGATCACCTGGCGCCGATGAGTAAGGCGTACAGAACCACTTCAGGAGGAACCAGTGGCGAAGGCGAAGTTCGAGCGGACTAAGCCGCACGTCAACATCGGCACCATCGGTCACATTGACCACGGTAAGACGACCCTCACGGCCGCCATTACCAAGGTGCTGCACGACGCGTACCCGGACCTGAACGAGGCCTCGGCCTTCGACCAGATCGACAAGGCTCCTGAGGAGCGCCAGCGCGGTATCACGATTTCGATCGCGCACGTCGAGTACCAGACCGAGTCGCGTCACTACGCCCACGTCGACTGCCCCGGTCACGCGGACTACATCAAGAACATGATCACGGGTGCCGCGCAGATGGACGGCGCGATCCTCGTGGTTGCCGCCACCGACGGCCCGATGCCGCAGACCAAGGAGCACGTGCTCCTGGCCCGCCAGGTCGGCGTTCCCTACATCGTTGTCGCCCTGAACAAGGCCGACATGGTGGACGACGAGGAGATCCTGGAGCTCGTCGAGCTCGAGGTCCGTGAGCTCCTCTCCGAGTACGAGTTCCCGGGCGACGACGTTCCGGTCGTCAAGGTCTCGGCGCTCAAGGCGCTCGAGGGCGACGCCGAGTGGGGCAAGTCCGTCCTCGACCTGATGAAGGCCGTCGACGAGTCGATCCCGCAGCCCGAGCGCGACGTCGACAAGCCGTTCCTGATGCCGATCGAGGACGTCTTCACGATCACCGGCCGTGGCACCGTTGTCACCGGTCGTATCGAGCGTGGTGTCCTCAAGGTCAACGAGACCGTCGACATCATCGGCATCAAGACCGAGAAGACCACCACCACGGTCACCGGTATCGAGATGTTCCGGAAGCTCCTCGACGAGGGCCAGGCCGGTGAGAATGTCGGTCTGCTGCTTCGCGGTATCAAGCGCGAGGACGTCGAGCGCGGCCAGGTCATCATCAAGCCGGGCTCGGTCACCCCGCACACCGAGTTCGAGGCGCAGGCCTACATCCTCTCCAAGGACGAGGGTGGCCGCCACACGCCGTTCTTCAACAACTACCGTCCGCAGTTCTACTTCCGTACGACTGACGTGACCGGTGTTGTGACCCTCCCCGAGGGCACCGAGATGGTCATGCCGGGCGACAACACCGAGATGGTCGTCTCGCTGATCCAGCCCGTGGCCATGGAAGAGGGCCTGAAGTTCGCCATCCGTGAGGGTGGCCGGACCGTCGGCGCCGGCCAGGTCACCAAGATCAACAAGTAAGTGTTGATCCGGTCGATCCGGTAGCTCTTAAGAGCAGCTGAGGAGCCCCGTCCACCATTAGGTGGGCGGGGCTCCTTGACAGTTGGGCCCCGATTGGCCTTAGGCGTCCCGCGTGTGGCACACTGTCCAGGTTGCTCGGTTGAGTGCCGATGCTGCGCGCCTCCCGCCGGGAGGACCGGAAGCGAGTCCCAGGTATTCGTCGTCCCAGGTTGTGTATCGCGAGATGCAGGGGCGGAAGTACGGGAATCTTCCGGGAAGTGTCAGCGGGGTACCAGCCAGGCGCCCGGTGGGTGTTCTTCCCCCACAATCTCCTTCTCGAAGGATCTCCCCTGCGGAGATTTACGGGAAGGGGTGCGACACGCCCGACCGCGTGGGTCGGAGGTTGGACGGTGCTCCGCATGGAGCACAGCGCATCGGGTCCCAGAGCGTTACGAGAGACAGGACTACTGAGTAGCCATGGCGGGACAGAAGATCCGCATCCGGCTCAAGGCCTACGACCACGAGGTCATCGACTCCTCGGCGAAGAAGATCGTCGAGACGGTGACCCGCACTGGTGCGTCGGTCGCAGGCCCGGTGCCGCTGCCCACTGAGAAGAACGTGTACTGCGTCATCAAGTCGCCGCACAAGTACAAGGACTCGCGCGAGCACTTCGAGATGCGCACGCACAAGCGCTTGATCGACATCCTCGACCCGACGCCCAAGACCGTTGACTCGCTGATGCGCCTGGACCTTCCGGCCGGCGTTGACATCGAGATCAAGCTCTGAGAGGCGCGGAACAGATGGCTAAGCAGATCAAGGGCATCCTGGGCGAGAAGCTCGGCATGACCCAGGTCTGGGACGAGAACAACCGTGTCGTCCCGGTGACCGTGGTGAAGGCCGGCCCCTGCGTCGTTACCCAGGTGCGCACCAATGACCAGGACGGTTACGACTCCGTCCAGATCGCCTTCGGCGAGATCGACCCGCGCAAGGTGAACAAGCCCCTCAAGGGCCACTTCGCCAAGGCCGACGTCACGCCCCGCCGCCACCTCGTCGAGGTCCGTACCACCGATGCCGGTGAGTACACCCTCGGCCAGGAGCTGACCGCTGAGACCTTCGAGTCCGGCGTCAAGGTGGACGTGACCGGTAAGAGCAAGGGCAAGGGCTTCGCCGGTGTCATGAAGCGTCACGGCTTCCACGGCGGCAAGGCCTCTCACGGTGCCCACCGCGTGCACCGTAAGCCTGGTTCCATCGGTGGCTGTGCCACCCCGGGCCGCGTGTTCAAGGGCATGCGGATGGCCGGCCGTATGGGCAATGAGCGGGTCACCACCCAGAACCTGACCGTCCATGCCGTTGACGCGGAGAAGGGCCTGCTGCTCATCAAGGGCGCAGTTCCTGGTCCGAACGGCGGCCTCGTCCTGGTCCGTACCGCGGCCAAGGGGGCCTGAGGTAACCGATGAGCACCATTGACATCCTTTCGCCGGCAGGCGACAAGGCCGGGACCGTCGAACTCCCCGCGGAGATCTTCGACGCCAAGGTCAGCATTCCGCTGATCCACCAGGTCGTTGTCGCACAGCTGGCCGCTGCCCGTCAGGGCACGCACAAGACCAAGCGCCGCGGCGAAGTCCGTGGTGGCGGCAAGAAGCCGTACCGCCAGAAGGGCACCGGCCGCGCGCGCCAGGGTTCGACCCGTGCGCCGCAGTTCGCCGGCGGTGGCGTCGTCCACGGCCCGCAGCCGCGTGACTACTCGCAGCGGACGCCCAAGAAGATGAAGGCAGCCGCCCTGCGCGGTGCCCTCACCGACCGGGCCCGCAGCAGCCGCATCCACGTCGTCTCCGGCGTGGTCGACGGCGGGATCTCCACGAAGGCCGCCAAGGCTCTTCTCGGCAAGGTCAGCGAGCGCAAGAACGTGCTCCTGGTCGTCGAGCGCAGCGACGAGGCCGCGTGGTTCTCCGCCCGCAACCTGCCCCAGGTTCACATCCTGGAGCCGGGCCAGCTGAACACGTACGACGTGCTCGTCTCCGACGACGTGGTCTTCACCAAGACCGCCTTCGAGTCCTTCGTGTCTGGCCCCAAGGCCAATGAGACCGAAGGGAGCGAGGCCTGATGGCTACGCGTCACCCCAGCATTGCCTCCAAGGCCGCCAAGGTCGCGAAGGCAAAGCGCATCGCCAAGGCTGCGAAGGCCCCCGTGGCCGTCGAGCCGACGCCGCTGAGCAAGTCGCTCTCGGACCCGCGTGACGTTCTCGTCAAGCCGGTTGTCTCCGAGAAGAGCTACGCGCTGCTGGACGAGAACAAGTACACGTTCATCGTCGACCCGCGCGCCAACAAGACCCAGATCAAGCAGGCCGTCCAGGCGGTCTTCTCGGTCAAGGTCACCGGGGTCAACACGATCAACCGTCAGGGCAAGCGCAAGCGCACCCGCACCGGTTTCGGCAAGCGCGCCGACACGAAGCGCGCCATCGTGACCCTCGCCGAGGGCGACCGTATCGACATCTTCGGCGGCCCGGTCTCCTAACGGAGTCCGAGTCGTCCGGAATCGGACGAGGACTGAGAAATGGGTATCCGCAAGTACAAGCCGACGACCCCGGGCCGTCGTGGCTCCAGCGTCGCCGACTTTGTCGAGATCACGCGGTCCACGCCGGAGAAGTCGCTGGTCCGCCCGCTGCACAGCAAGGGCGGCCGTAACAACGCCGGTCGTGTGACCACTCGCCACCAGGGTGGTGGCCACAAGCGCGCCTACCGCGTGATCGACTTCCGTCGTCACGACAAGGACGGCGTGCCGGCCAAGGTCGCGCACATCGAGTACGACCCCAACCGCACCGCGCGCATCGCGCTGCTGCACTACGCAGACGGCGAGAAGCGCTACATCATCGCGCCCCGCAACCTGAACCAGGGCGACCGGATTGAGAACGGCCCTGGCGCCGACATCAAGCCCGGCAACAACCTGGCGCTGCGCAACATCCCCGTGGGTACGACCATCCACGCCATCGAGCTGCGGCCCGGCGGCGGCGCGAAGTTCGCCCGCTCCGCGGGTGCCTCCGTGCAGCTGCTGGCGAAGGAGGGCTCCATGGCCCACCTTCGTATGCCCTCCGGCGAGATCCGTCTGGTCGACGTCCGCTGCCGCGCCACCATTGGCGAGGTCGGCAACGCCGAGCAGTCGAACATCAACTGGGGCAAGGCCGGCCGTATGCGCTGGAAGGGCGTCCGCCCGACCGTGCGTGGTGTCGTGATGAACCCGGTCGACCACCCGCACGGTGGTGGTGAGGGCAAGACCTCCGGTGGTCGCCACCCGGTCTCGCCCTGGGGCCAGAAGGAGGGTCGTACTCGCTCGCCGAAGAAGGCCAGCAACAAGTACATCGTCCGCCGCCGCAAGACGAACAAGAAGCGCTAGGAGCGGGTTTAGATGCCGCGCAGTCTCAAGAAGGGGCCCTTCGTCGACGACCACCTTTCCAAGAAGGTGGATGTTCAGAACGAAGCCGGCACCAAGAACGTCATCAAGACCTGGTCCCGCCGCTCCATGATCGTCCCGGCCATGCTCGGCCACACGATCGCGGTGCACGACGGCCGCAAGCACGTCCCGGTGTTCGTCACCGAGTCGATGGTCGGCCACAAGCTCGGCGAGTTTGCGCCGACCCGCACCTTCCGCGGCCACGAGAAGGACGACCGCAAGTCGCGGCGTCGTTGATCGGCGGAGTGCGAAGACTATGACTGACACCGAAGGGACAACCATGGAAGCCAGGGCCCAGGCGCGGTACATCCGCGTCACGCCCATGAAGGCCCGCCGCGTGGTGGACCTTATCCGTGGCATGGATGCCACGGAGGCTCAGGCGGTCCTGCGTTTCGCCCCGCAGGCCGCGAGTGAGCCCGTGGGCAAGGTGCTGGACAGCGCCATTGCCAACGCCGCGCACAACTACGACCACACCGACGCCGGCAGCCTCTTCATTTCCGAGGCGTATGTCGACGAGGGCCCGACCCTGAAGCGGTTCCGTCCGCGTGCCCAGGGCCGTGCCTACCGGATCCGCAAGCGGACCAGCCACATCACCGTGGTCGTCAGCAGCAAGGAAGGAACCCGGTAATGGGCCAGAAGGTAAACCCGCACGGGTTCCGGCTCGGCATCACCACCGACTTCAAGTCGCGCTGGTACGCCGACAAGCTGTACAAGGACTACGTCAAGGAAGACGTCGCCATTCGTCGCATGATGACGAAGGGCATGGAGCGCGCCGGTATCTCCAAGGTGGAGATCGAGCGCACCCGTGAGCGCGTCCGCGTTGACATCCACACCGCTCGTCCGGGCATCGTCATCGGCCGCCGCGGCGCCGAGGCGGACCGCATCCGCGGCGAGCTGGAGAAGCTGACCGGCAAGCAGGTCCAGCTGAACATCCTCGAGGTCAAGAACCCCGAGACCGATGCTCAGCTGGTGGCCCAGGCCGTCGCCGAGCAGCTGTCCTCCCGCGTCTCCTTCCGTCGCGCCATGCGTAAGAGCATGCAGTCGACGATGAAGGCCGGCGCCAAGGGCATCAAGATCCAGTGCGGTGGCCGTCTCGGCGGCGCCGAGATGTCCCGCTCGGAGTTCTACCGCGAGGGCCGTGTGCCCCTGCACACGCTCCGTGCGAACGTCGACTACGGCTTCTTCGAGGCCAAGACCACCTTCGGCCGTATCGGCGTGAAGGTCTGGATCTACAAGGGCGACGTCAAGAACATCGCCGAGGTGCGTGCCGAGAACGCCGCGGCCCGTGCGGGTAACCGCCCGGCCCGTGGTGGTGGCGGCGGCAACGACCGCCCGCGTCGCGGTGGCGAGCGTGGCGGCCGCGGCGGCCGCAAGCCGCAGCAGCAGAGCGCCGCTGCCGAGGCCCCCAAGGCCGAGGCCGCTGCCGCTGCTCCGGCGGAGACCCCCGGAACGGAGGCCTGACCGACATGCTGATCCCTCGCAGGGTCAAGCACCGCAAGCAGCACCACCCGAAGCGCAGTGGTATGGCCAAGGGTGGCACCGAGCTGGCCTTCGGTGAGTACGGCATCCAGGCCGTGACCCCGGCTTACGTGACGAACCGTCAGATCGAGTCCGCTCGTATCGCGATGACCCGTCACATCAAGCGTGGCGGCAAGGTCTGGATCAACATTTACCCGGACCGCCCGCTCACGAAGAAGCCGGCCGAAACCCGCATGGGTTCCGGTAAGGGTTCTCCGGAGTGGTGGGTCGCGAACGTCAAGCCCGGTCGGGTGATGTTCGAGCTGTCCTTCCCGAACGAGAAGGTTGCTAAGGAGGCGCTGACCCGCGCCGCCCACAAGCTTCCGATGAAGTGCCGCATCGTTCGGCGCGAGGCAGGTGAATCGTGATGTCGGCCGTTACCAAGGCGTCCGAGCTGCGCGAGCTGACCGACGAGGATCTCGTCGCGAAGCTCCGTGAGGCCAAGGAAGAGCTGTTCAACCTCCGCTTCCAGGCGGCGACCGGACAGCTCGAGAACCACGGTCGGCTCAAGTCCGTCCGTAAGGACATCGCCCGGATCTACACCCTGATGCGTGAGCGCGAGCTGGGCATCGAGACGGTGGAGAGCGCCTGATGAGCGAGAAGAATGTGACTGAGACCAACGACCGCGGTTTCCGCAAGACCCGTGAGGGTCTCGTCGTCAGCGACAAGATGGACAAGACCGTCGTCGTCGCTGTCGAGGACCGCGTCAAGCACGCGCTGTACGGCAAGGTCATCCGCCGTACCAACAAGCTCAAGGCGCACGACGAGCAGAACGCCGCTGGTGTCGGCGACCGCGTCCTCCTCATGGAGACCCGGCCGCTGTCCGCCACGAAGCGCTGGCGCATCGTCGAGATCCTCGAGAAGGCCAAGTAGGCAATTCCCGTAAGGGAATTCCGATAGAAACGCCTGTGGGGGTTACCCCTCAGGTTCAGTTCCGCCAGGCTCGGTGCGGGGCGATTGCGAGAGTTTGCAATCGCCCCCGCACCGGGAACCGGCAGACGATCAGGAGATAGACGTGATCCAGCAGGAGTCGCGACTGCGCGTCGCCGACAACACTGGTGCGAAGGAAATCCTTTGCATCCGTGTTCTCGGTGGCTCCGGTCGCCGCTACGCGGGCATCGGTGACGTCATCGTCGCCACCGTCAAGGACGCGATCCCCGGTGGCAACGTGAAGAAGGGTGACGTCGTCAAGGCCGTCATCGTTCGCACCGTCAAGGAGCGCCGCCGTCCGGACGGCTCGTACATCCGCTTCGACGAGAACGCGGCCGTCATCCTCAAGAACGATGGCGACCCCCGCGGCACCCGCATCTTCGGCCCCGTGGGCCGGGAGCTGCGCGAGAAGAAGTTCATGAAGATCATCTCGCTCGCGCCGGAGGTGCTGTAACCGATGAAGATCAAGAAGGGCGACCTGGTCCAGGTCATCACCGGTAAGGACAAGGGCAAGCAGGGCAAGGTCATTCAGGCCTTCCCCCGCGAGGACCGAGTCCTGGTCGAGGGTGTCAACCGGGTCAAGAAGCACACCAAGGCCGGTCAGACCGCTCGTGGTTCGAAGACCGGCGGCATTGTGACGACCGAAGCCCCCGTCCACGTGAGCAACGTTCAGCTCGTCGTGGAGAAGGACGGCAACAAGGTCGTGACGCGCGTCGGATACCGCTTCGACGACGAGGGCAACAAGATCCGCGTTGCCAAGCGGACCGGTGAGGACATCTGATGACTGCCACCACCAACGCGCCGCGTCTCAAGCTGCGCTACCGCGAAGAGATCGCCGGGAAGCTGAAGGACGAGTTCTCGTACGAGAACGTCATGCAGATCCCCGGTCTGACCAAGATCGTGGTCAACATGGGTGTGGGCGACGCCGCCCGCGACTCCAAGCTGATCGACGGTGCCATCAAGGACCTCACCACGATCACCGGCCAGAAGCCGGCCGTCACCAAGGCCCGTAAGTCCATCGCGCAGTTCAAGCTGCGTGAGGGCCAGCCGATCGGTGCCCACGTCACCCTCCGTGGTGACCGCATGTGGGAGTTCCTGGACCGCCTGCTGTCGCTCGCGCTGCCGCGCATCCGCGACTTCCGTGGTCTGTCCCCGAAGCAGTTCGACGGTCGGGGCAACTACACCTTCGGTCTCACGGAGCAGGTCATGTTCCACGAGATCGACCAGGACAAGATCGACCGGACGCGGGGCATGGACATCACCGTGGTCACCACGGCGTCCAACGACGATGAGGGCCGCGCCCTGCTTCGTCACCTCGGCTTCCCGTTCAAGGAGAACTGACCGTGGCGAAGAAGGCTCTGATCGCTAAGGCGGCTCGTAAGCCGAAGTTTGCTGTCCGCGCGTACACGCGCTGCCAGCGCTGCGGCCGGCCGCACTCCGTCTACCGCAAGTTCGGCCTGTGCCGCGTGTGCCTTCGTGAGATGGCTCACCGTGGCGAGCTGCCGGGCGTGACCAAGAGCTCCTGGTAATCCCCTAGTTGGGATTACCGGAGGCTCTCGGTAAGCATCTGGTCCGGCGGGAGCCCCGGCCCTTCTTCCCGTAAGGTGGAAGGGTTGGGCGCCCGCCGCGCCCAGGACTGACCGCGGGCCCAGCCCGCATAGTCGCTTACTACGCCGTAGGTCCCCGCGCCGCACCCGTCCCGACTCAGATCGGGGAGAGGGATGGCGCACATAGGAAACCCCGGCGAGAGAGGCCGAAGGCCAATTCATGACCATGACTGATCCCATCGCAGACATGCTGACCCGTCTGCGTAACGCGAACTCGGCGTACCACGACACCGTCGTGATGCCGCACAGCAAGATCAAGTCGCACATCGCGGAGATCCTCCAGCAGGAGGGTTACATCACCGGCTGGAGCGTCGAGGACGCCGAGGTTGGCAAGAACCTCACCCTCGAGCTGAAGTTCGGCCCGAACCGCGAGCGCTCGATCGCCGGCATCAAGCGGATTTCGAAGCCGGGCCTGCGGGTTTACGCAAAGTCCACCAACCTGCCGAAGGTCCTCGGCGGCCTGGGCGTGGCGATCATCTCCACGTCCCACGGTCTCCTGACCGGCCAGCAGGCCAGCAAGAAGGGCGTGGGTGGGGAAGTCCTCGCCTACGTCTGGTAACCAGGGAACGGAGGAATAGCTAATGTCGCGTATTGGCAAGCTGCCCATCCAGGTTCCCGCTGGTGTGGACGTCACCATCGATGGCCGCACGGTGTCGGTGAAGGGCCCCAAGGGTTCCCTCTCGCACACTGTTGCCGCGCCCATCGAGGTCGCCAAGGGTGAGGACGGCGTCATCGCCGTCACCCGCCCGAACGACGAGCGTCAGAACAAGGCCCTGCACGGCCTGTCCCGCACGCTGGTGGCGAACATGATCACCGGCGTGACCCAGGGCTACAGCAAGGCTCTCGAGATCAGCGGTGTCGGTTACCGCGTCCAGGCGAAGGGCTCCAACCTGGAGTTCGCGCTGGGCTACAGCCACCCCATCCTGATCGAGGCCCCCGAGGGCATCACCTTCAAGGTCGAGTCCCCGACCAAGCTCAGCGTCGAGGGCATCGACAAGCAGAAGGTGGGCGAGGTTGCGGCCAACATCCGCAAGCTGCGCAAGCCTGACCCGTACAAGGCCAAGGGCGTCAAGTACGCCGGCGAGGTCATCCGCCGCAAGGTCGGAAAGGCTGGTAAGTAAGCCATGGCATACGGTGTGAAGATCGCCAAGGGCGACGCTTACAAGCGTGCCGCCGCGAAGCGGCGCCACATCCGCATCCGTAAGCGGATCTCGGGTACCGCGGAGCGTCCGCGTCTGGTCGTGACGCGGTCCAACCGCGGCATCACCGCTCAGGTCATCGACGACATCGCGGGCCACACGCTCGCGTCGGCGTCGACCCTGGACGCGTCGATCCGTGGTGGTGAAGGCGACAAGACCGCCCTCGCGAAGCAGGTCGGTTCCCTGGTCGCCGAGCGTGCCAAGGCCGCCGGCGTCGAGGCCGTCGTGTTCGACCGTGGTGGCAAGCAGTACGCAGGGCGGATTGCCGCTCTGGCCGACGCCGCCCGCGAAGCCGGGCTGAAGTTCTAAGCCCCGGTTCCGTAGCTAGCGGACGTAACAGAGAGAGGTAAATCCAATGGCTGGACCCCAGCGCCGCGGAAGCGGTGCCGGTGGCGGCGAGCGGCGGGACCGGAAGGGTCGCGACGGTGGCGCTGCCGCCGAGAAGACCGCGTACGTTGAGCGCGTTGTCGCGATCAACCGCGTCGCCAAGGTTGTCAAGGGTGGTCGCCGTTTCAGCTTCACCGCGCTGGTCGTGGTGGGCGACGGTGACGGCACCGTAGGTGTCGGTTACGGCAAGGCCAAGGAAGTTCCGGCTGCCATCGCCAAGGGCGTGGAAGAGGCCAAGAAGAACTTCTTCAAGGTCCCCCGTATCCAGGGCACCATCCCGCACCCCATCCAGGGCGAGAAGGCTGCGGGCGTTGTCCTGCTCAAGCCGGCTTCCCCCGGTACCGGTGTGATCGCCGGTGGTCCCGTGCGTGCCGTCCTGGAGTGCGCGGGCATCCACGACGTGCTGAGCAAGTCGCTCGGTTCGTCGAACCCGATCAACATCGTGCACGCCACGGTGACCGCGCTTCAGGGCCTTCAGCGCCCCGAGGAGATCGCGGCCCGTCGTGGCCTGCCGCTGGAGGACGTTGCTCCCGCCGCTCTGCTGCGGGCGCGTGCCGGGGTGACCGCGTAATGGCGCACCTCAAGATCACGCAGACGAAGTCCTACATCGGTAGCAAGCAGAACCACCGCGACACCCTTCGTTCGCTGGGCCTCAAGCGGCTCAACGACGTGGTTGTCAAGGAGGACCGCCCCGAGTTCCGCGGCATGGTGCACACCGTCCGCCACCTCGTGACGGTTGAGGAGGTCGACTGACATGGCGGAGAACAACCCGCTGAAGGTCCACAACCTCCGTCCTGCCCCGGGCGCCAAGACCGCCAAGACCCGTGTCGGTCGTGGTGAGGCGTCCAAGGGTAAGACCGCTGGTCGTGGTACCAAGGGCACCAAGGCCCGTTACCAGGTTCCGGAGCGCTTCGAGGGCGGGCAGATGCCCCTCCACATGCGCCTCCCGAAGCTGAAGGGCTTCAAGAACCCCGCCCACAAGCAGTTCCAGGTCGTGAACCTGGCCAAGCTGGCCGAGCTCTACCCGCAGGGTGGCGAGGTCACGGTGGCCGATCTGGTTGCCAAGGGCGCGGTGCGCAAGAACGAGCTCGTCAAGGTCCTGGGCCAGGGCGAGGTCTCCGTGGCGCTGCAGGTTTCGGTTGACGCCGTTTCCGGCTCCGCCAAGGAGAAGATCGCCGCTGCCGGCGGCACCGTCACCGAGCTCATCTGAGTTCGTTGGTTCAACTGACCGGGGATGCCCATTGATTGGGGCATCCCCGGTTGGTCGTTCCAAGGGGGTACGGTCGCCGGTAAGGTGGCCTGCACTGTTGTTTTTTCCGGGCTTGCCCCGGACTCGCGCCGCACGGGCAGATTCTGTGCGGTGTTTGGCCACTAAGTATTCGTCGATCCTCAAGACCGTCACCTCTCGCCTGAGGCGGGAGGCGCAGGAGGCACCGTGCTCACCGCGTTCGCCCGAGCGTTCAAGACGCCCGACCTGCGCAAGAAGCTGCTGTTCACATTGGGCATCATCGTGCTCTACCGGATCGGAGCACAGATCCCGGTCCCCGGGGTGAACTACGCGAACGTCCAGACCTGTATGAAACAGGCTGGCGGCAACAGCGGGTTGTTCGCCCTGGTGAACATGTTCAGCGGTGGTGCGCTGCTCCAGATCACGATCTTCGCGCTGGGGATCATGCCGTACATCACGGCGAGCATCATCCTCCAGCTGCTGACCGTGGTGATTCCGCGGCTGGAGGCCCTCAAGAAGGAGGGGCAGTCCGGCCAGGCGAAGATTACCCAGTACACCCGCTATCTGACCGTGGCGCTCGCCATTCTGCAGGGCACCGGCCTGGTGGCCACCGCCCGTAGCGGTGCGCTCTTCCAGAACTGTCAGGTTGCCAGGGAGATCGTGCCCAACGACTCGATCTTCACCACCATCACGATGGTCATCACGATGACCGCCGGTACGGCCCTGATCATGTGGCTTGGCGAGATGGTGACCGACCGCGGTATCGGCAACGGCATGTCGATGCTGATGTTCATCTCGATCGCCGCCGGTTTCCCGGGCGCGCTGTGGCAGATCAAGCTCACCGGCAAGCTGGCCGACGGCTGGATCGAGTTCTTCGCGGTCATCGCGGTGGGTCTGGCGATGGTCGCCCTGGTGGTCTTCGTCGAGCAGGCTCAGCGGCGCATTCCGGTGCAGTACGCGAAGCGGATGATCGGCCGCCGGTCGTATGGCGGTACGTCCACGTACATCCCGCTCAAGGTGAATCAGGCGGGTGTGATTCCCGTCATCTTCGCGTCATCACTGCTCTACATTCCAGCCCTCATCGCACAGTTCAGCGGGTCGAAAGCGGAATGGGCGAACTGGATCGCCACCAACTTCACCAAGGGGAATCACCCAGTTTACATCGTTACGTACTTCCTGCTGATCGTCTTCTTCGCCTTTTTCTACGTCGCCATCTCCTTCAACCCCGAAGAAGTTGCCGACAACATGAAGAAGTATGGTGGCTTCATCCCGGGTATCCGGGCTGGTCGCCCGACGGCCGAGTACCTCAGCTACGTGCTCAACCGGATCACGTGGCCGGGCTCGCTGTATCTGGGGCTGATCGCGCTCGTACCAACAGTGGCGTTGGTGCTTTTCAATGCGAACCAGAACTTCCCGTTCGGCGGGACGAGCATCCTGATCATCGTGGGTGTGGGTCTGGAGACCGTGAAGCAGATCGAGAGCCAGCTCCAGCAGCGCAACTACGAAGGGTTCCTCCGCTGATGCGAATCGTCCTCGTCGGACCTCCGGGGGCCGGCAAGGGTACGCAGGCTGCGTACCTTGCCCAGAACCTGGAGATCCCGCACATCTCCACGGGCGACCTCTTCCGCGCCAACATCAGTCAGGGCACGCCCCTGGGTGTGCAGGCCAAGTCCTACATGGACGCCGGAAACCTGGTGCCGGACGAGGTCACGATCGGCATGGCCGAGGACCGTCTGGAGCAGCCGGACGCGACCGGTGGCTTCCTGCTGGACGGGTTCCCGCGGAACCTGAAGCAGGCCGAGGCGCTGGACGTCTACCTCAAGGCCAAGGGCATCGTGCTGGACGCCGTGCTCGACCTGGAGGTCCCCGAGGACGAGGTCGTCAAGCGGATCGCCGGCCGGCGGATCTGCCGCAGCAACTCGGCGCATGTCTTCCACGTCGAGTACAAGAAGCCGGCCGCCGAGGGCGTCTGCGACACCTGCGGTGGCGAGCTCTACCAGCGTGACGACGACCACGAGGACACGGTGCGCAAGCGCCTGGAGGTCTACCACTCGGAGACCGAGCCGATCATCGACTACTACAAGGCCCAGGATCTGGTCGTCACGATCCCGGCCCTCGGCAAGGTCGAAGAGGTCACCCAGCGGGCGATGAACGCGCTGGGTCGCGGCGAGAGCTAACCGCGACGAGTTCCACTCAGTACGGCCGCGGTGCCCGGAAGGGCATCGCGGCCGTACTGTTGAAAGCCACAGTAAGCAGAATCACCGAAGGTGGAAGGCGCCGCAATGGTCGAGATCAAGACCCCTGAGCAGATCGCCAAGATGCGCGAGGCGGGGCTGGTGGTCGCCGCCATCCACGCGGCGACCCGCGAGGCCGCGGTGCCGGGCGCCTCGACCAAGGATCTGGACGACGTGGCACGCAAGGTGCTGGCCGAGCACGGCGCGAAGTCGAACTTCCTCGGCTACGGCGGATTTCCCGCGACGATCTGCACCTCGGTGAACGACGTCGTGGTGCATGGCATCCCCGACGCGGACACGATCCTTCAGGACGGTGACCTGATCTCCGTCGACTGCGGCGCGATCATCGACGGCTGGCACGGCGACGCGGCGTACACCGCCCTCATCGGGTCCGGTCACTCTGCGGAGGTGACCGAGCTCAACCGGGTCACCGAGGAGTCCCTGTGGGCGGGCATCGCGGCCGTCGCGAAGGGCAACCGCCTGGTGGACGTCTCCAAGGCGATCGAGGGCTTCATCCGGCGGCAGCCGCGGCCGTCCAGCGGCAAGTACGGCATCGTCGAGGAGTACGGCGGCCATGGCATCGGCTCGCAGATGCACATGGAGCCGCATGTGCTGAACTACGTCGAGCGCAGGCGGGGACGTGGGCCCAAGCTGGTGCCCGGATTCTGCATCGCGATCGAGCCGATGATCAATCTCGGTACGCACAAGACGCACGTCCTCGACGACGAGTGGACGGTCAAGACCAACGACGGCAGCTGGTCCTCGCACTGGGAGCACTCGGTCGCGGTGACCGAGGACGGCCCGCTGGTGCTGACCGCGCCGGACGGCGGTAAGGCGAGGCTCGCGCAGCTGGGGATCACCGCCGCGCCGGACCCCCTGGCGTAAGGATCACTCCGGGTGGGCAATACTCCTGGATTCGTCTTTTCCTGGGCGCTGGCGTAGACTGACGCGTCGGCTCTCGTGCATCCGTATGCCTGCAAGTCGGGCGGCATTCTCTGAATGTCACGACGCACGGAGCTGATCAAGGTAGCCGATTCGAAGGGCGAAGCGTGGCCAAGAAGCAAGGTGCCATCGAAATCGAGGGCACCGTGATCGAGTCCCTCCCGAACGCCATGTTCAAGGTGGAGCTCCAGAACGGTCACAAGGTCCTCGCGCACATCAGCGGCAAGATGCGGATGCACTACATCCGTATTCTCCCGGATGACCGGGTCGTGGTGGAGCTTTCCCCGTACGACCTGACGCGTGGCCGGATCGTCTACCGCTACAAGTAGATCTTGTCGGCGCCCCGCTCCCGTGGGGTGACGGCACTGACCCGGAGAACCTCACATCCCATGAAGGTCAAGCCGAGCGTCAAGAAGATCTGCGACAAGTGCAAGGTGATCCGCCGTCACGGCCGGGTCATGGTCATCTGCGACAACCTGCGCCACAAGCAGCGCCAGGGCTGACGCACGCCGACCACCTGCAACTTCGCAGTTCGCGCGACGCAAGCAAATACGTACATACGCAGTCACCCGACCCCCGCATCTCTCGCGTGGGGACGACACCCCCGGCTCGGAGGCCGGGGACCCGGCTCGTAATTCTTCAGAGTCTTACGGGAACGGTGCTGCGGAAGACCTCCGAATAGCCATCAGGAGCCACATCAATGGCACGCCTCGCAGGCGTTGATCTCCCGCGCGAAAAGCGTGTGGAGGTCGCCCTCACCTACGTCTTCGGTATCGGGCGGACGCTGTCTCAGCAGACCCTCGCCGCCACCGGCGTGAACCCGGACACCCGGGTCCGCGACCTGGCCGAGGAAGACCTCGTCAAGATCCGCGAGTACGTCGACAACAACCTCAAGACCGAGGGTGACCTCCGTCGCGAGATCCAGGCCGACATCCGCCGCAAGGTAGAGATCGGCTGCTACCAGGGTCTGCGTCACCGTCGCGGTCTGCCGGTGCACGGTCAGCGCACCAGCACGAACGCCCGTACCCGCAAGGGTCCGCGTCGCGCGATCGCCGGCAAGAAGAAGCCGGGCAAG
This sequence comes from Streptomyces sp. NPDC050636, assembly GCF_040654775.1. Taxonomy (NCBI): domain Bacteria; kingdom Bacillati; phylum Actinomycetota; class Actinomycetes; order Kitasatosporales; family Streptomycetaceae; genus Streptomyces; species Streptomyces sp. NPDC050636. The sequence goes on along the minus strand of NZ_JBFAIP010000001.1, from coordinate 332,189 downwards.
AAGTAGTCCTCAGCAGGACGCTCATCAGCGGTCTTCGCTGTAGGACCGACCACCTCCACGGGAGAAATTCATGCCTCCGAAGGGCCGTACGGCCGGCGCCAAGAAGGTGCGCCGCAAGGAGAAGAAGAACGTTGCCCACGGGCACGCTCACATCAAGAGCACGTTCAACAACACCATCGTTTCGATCACCGACCCCACGGGCAACGTGATCTCTTGGGCCTCTGCCGGCCACGTCGGCTTCAAGGGCTCGCGCAAGTCCACCCCCTTCGCCGCGCAGATGGCCGCCGAGTCGGCCGCCCGCCGCGCGCAGGAGCACGGCATGCGCAAGGTCGACGTCTTCGTCAAGGGTCCCGGCTCCGGCCGTGAGACCGCGATCCGCTCCCTCCAGGCCACCGGCCTTGAGGTGGGTTCGATCCAGGACGTCACCCCGACCCCGCACAACGGATGCCGCCCGCCCAAGCGCCGCCGCGTCTGACCAGCTGCTGAAGTAGGAGACAACACAACATGGCGCGTTACACCGGGGCCGACTGCAAGCGTTGCCGTCGGGAGAAGCAGAAGCTGTTCCTTAAGGGCAGCAAGTGTGAGAGCGCAAAGTGCCCGATCGAGATTCGTCCTTACCCCCCGGGTGAGCACGGACGCGGGCGCACCAAGGACAGCGAGTACCTGCTCCAGCTTCGTGAGAAGCAGAAGTGCAGCCGTATCTACGGTGTCCTTGAGAAGCAGTTCGTGAACTACTACAAGGAAGCGAACCAGAAGACCGGCAAGACCGGTGAGAACCTTCTGCGCATCCTTGAGACTCGTCTCGACAACGTGGTCTACCGGGCCGGCTTCGCCAAGTCCCGCGACCACGCCCGTCAGCTGGTCCGTCACGGACACGTCACTGTGAACGGCCGCAAGAACGACATTCCGTCGGCTCGTGTGGCTGTGAACGACATCATCGAGATCCGTGCGGCCTCCAAGAACCTGACCCCCTTCCAGGTGGCTCAGGCGGAGGCCGGCGAGAAGACCGTTCCGGCCTGGCTGGAAGCGATCCCCTCGAACCTCCGGATCCTCGTGCACAGCATGCCCGAGCGCCAGGTGATCGACACCCAGGTGCAGGAGCAGCTGATCGTTGAGCTCTACTCCAAGTAAGAGCTGAGCAAGAGCTGACGAGTGTGGGCGGTACGGGGCCTCTGGCGCCGTACCGCCCGTACCCTTGTCAGTACAGCGGGCGTCAAATAGCGGGCGTCCACGACTGAAGGATCAAACACCATGCTGATCGCTCAGCGTCCCTCTCTGACCGAAGAGGTCGTCGACGAATACCGCTCCCGGTTCGTGATCGAGCCGCTGGAGCCGGGCTTCGGCTACACCCTCGGCAACTCTCTGCGTCGTACGCTCCTCTCCTCGATCCCGGGTGCGGCGGTCACGTCCATCCGTATCGACGGTGTCCTGCACGAGTTCACCACCGTGCCGGGCGTCAAGGAGGACGTCACCGACCTCATCCTCAACATCAAGCAGCTGGTCGTCTCCTCGGAGCACGACGAGCCGGTCGTGATGTACCTGCGCAAGCAGGGTCCCGGCCTGGTCACCGCTGCTGACATCGCGCCGCCGGCCGGTGTCGAGGTGCACAACCCGGACCTGGTCCTCGCCACGCTCAACGGCAAGGGCAAGCTGGAGATGGAGCTGACCGTCGAGCGCGGTCGCGGCTATGTCTCCGCCGTCCAGAACAAGCAGGTGGGCCAGGAGATCGGCCGTATCCCGGTCGACTCCATCTACTCGCCGGTGCTCAAGGTCACGTACAAGGTCGAGGCGACCCGTGTCGAGCAGCGCACCGACTTCGACAAGCTGATCGTCGACGTCGAGACCAAGCAGGCCATGCGTCCGCGTGACGCTATGGCGTCGGCCGGTAAGACCCTGGTCGAGCTGTTCGGTCTGGCGCGTGAGCTCAACATCGACGCCGAGGGCATCGACATGGGCCCGTCGCCCACGGACGCCGCCCTGGCCGCCGACCTGGCGCTGCCGATCGAGGAGCTGGAGCTCACCGTTCGGTCGTACAACTGCCTCAAGCGCGAGGGCATCCACTCGGTGGGCGAGCTGGTGGCCCGCTCTGAGGCGGACCTGCTCGACATCCGTAACTTCGGTGCGAAGTCGATCGACGAGGTCAAGGCGAAGCTGGCCGGCATGGGCCTGGCCCTCAAGGACAGCCCGCCCGGATTCGACCCGACCGCCGCCGCCGACGCCTTTGGCGCCGACGACGACGCGGACGCCGGTTTCGTGGAGACCGAGCAGTACTGAGCTGCGGCTCGTGTCTCCGGCTGGGGGTCCGGGGGTCGTCCCCCGGATGCACGCAGCGTGGAGACCGAGCAGTACTGAGCTTGTCCGGCTGGGGTCCGGGAGCGATTCCCGGGCCCCAGCCGTGCTGACCACCGGCTTGGGTTTCCGGCTGGGGGCCGGGGGTTATCCCCCGGAGAATGCAGTGATCTTCCGCGGGGCGGCCGCCTCGTGGGAACTGACACCGGTACCTGATACGGCCGGTGCAGCGATGAAGGAGAAACACCATGCCGAAGCCCGCCAAGGGTGCCCGTATGGGCGGCAGCGCAGCGCACGAGCGTCTGATGCTGCGCAACCTGGCCACCTCGCTCTTCGAGCACGGCCGCATCACGACGACCGAGGCCAAGGCCCGTCGTCTGCGTCCGTACGCGGAGCGCCTGGTGACCAAGGCGAAGAAGGGCGACCTTCACAACCGCCGTCAGGTCATGCAGCTGATCTCCGACAAGAGCGTCGTCCACACGCTCTTCACCGAGATCGCTCCGCGGTTCGAGAACCGCCCGGGTGGCTACACCCGTATCACCAAGATCGGTAACCGTCGTGGCGACAACGCTCCCATGGCTGTCATCGAGCTGGTGGAGGCGCTGACCGTGGCCCAGGAGGCCACCGGTGAGGCCGAGGCCGCCACCAAGCGTGCGGTCAAGGAAGACGCGCTGAAGAAGGACGAGGCCGTTGAGGCCGAGGCCACCGAGGCGCCGGCCGAGGAGTCGAAGGACGCCTGATTTCAGGTGCTCCGCAGGCTTTCTGCTGCGTGAACGGGTCCGTTCCCCTCGGGGAGCGGACCCGTTCCGTTTGTTTGCTTTGAGAGGATCAGCGCGTGAGCGATGAGGTGGAGCCCGGGTACGTACGGGTGCGGCTGGATCTTTCCTATGACGGGAAGGATTTCTCGGGCTGGGCCAAGCAGCGTGAACGGCGCACTGTCCAGGCCGAGTTGGAGAACGCGCTGCGGACGGTGACCCGGTCGGACGAGACGTATGAGCTCACCGTCGCGGGACGGACGGACGCCGGGGTGCACGCCCGGGGCCAGGTGGCGCATGTGGACCTGCCGGAGGCGGTGTGGACCGAGCACGCGGACAGGCTGCTGCGGCGGCTGGCCGGGCGGCTGCCGAAGGACGTGCGGGTGTGGCGGGTCACGGAGGCGCCGTACGGCTTCAACGCGCGGTTCTCGGCGATCTGGCGGCGGTACGCGTACCGGGTGACGGATCACCCCGGTGGCGTGGACCCGCTGCTGCGCGGCCATGTGCTGTGGCACGACTGGGAGCTGGACGTCGAGGCGATGAACGCGGCCTCGCGGGCGCTGCTGGGGGAGCATGACTTCGCGGCGTACTGCAAGCGGCGGGAGGGTGCGACGACGATCCGTACGCTGCAGGAGCTGAGCTGGGAGCGAGCCCCCGAAGGGGAACCAGGGGCCGGGATCATCACCGCGACCGTGAAGGCGGATGCGTTCTGCCACAACATGGTGCGGTCGCTGGTGGGCGCGATGCTGTTCATCGGGGACGGGCACCGGCCGGTGGAGTGGGCCGGAAAGGTGCTGGCGGCCGGTGTGCGGGACTCGGCGGTGCATGTGGTGCGGCCGCACGGGCTGACGCTGGAGGAAGTCGGCTATCCGGCCGATGACCTGCTGATGGCGCGCAACCGGGAGGCCCGTAACAAGCGCACTCTGCCGGGCGCCGGCTGCTGCTGAGGCGGTGGCTCCGGACGCCCGGCCGCGGTGGCGCCGCCTGGAGGGGCGGCGCCCGTACGGCTCAGCGGCAGGCGCTCAGGACTGCGGCTGCTGGGTCTGGGCCGCGGCGGCCTTCGCTGCCTGGTCCTTGCCGCGCTGGTTGATGCGGTTGAAGGCGTAGAAGCCGCCGTCCCGGCCGATCTGCCCCGCCTTGGACTTGGTGCTCTCGACGCGCTTGCCGTCGTCGTTACCGGCGATCGTGAAGTAGGCGTAGCGGCCGGCGGCATTGGCGGTGGTCACGCACCCCGTGCCGACGCAGAAGGTCGCGGGGACGCCGCCGCCGGAGAGCGGGGTGAGGTTGCCCTTGTACTGGTCGCGGACCTTGGCGGCCTTGGCCGGGGAGTCGAAGACGGCGATACCGACGGTGACCGAGACGCCGCCCTTGGAGTACGTGGCGCGCAGCAGCTGCGAGCAGCCGTTGTGGGAGAGCAGGGAGCCGAGGGCGCCCTGGGCGGCGGCCGTGCAGTCCTTGGTGGCGGACGTGTTGGTGCGCGGGTAGGCGCGCTCGCCGATGACCATGCTCTTGTCGGGGAAGAGCGTGGCGGGGGTGAGCGGCGCCTTGTCCTTCTTGGGGTCGGAGATGTAGTCCTGCGGGTTCGGCGGGGGCGGCACCGAGACGTCGGGGAACGACGGCTTGTCGTCCGGCGCCTGGGTCGCGTCGGGCGCGGTGGGCGATGCGGTGGCAGTGCCGCCCCCTGAGCCGCTGCCGCTGGTGACCACGGCTGCGGTGACGATGCCGGCCACCGCGACCGCGGCGAGTGCGCCGCCGCCGATCAACATCCAGCGTTTGCGGCGGGAAGCCGCTTCGCTCTCCTGCGCCAGCGCGTCCCAGTCAGGGGTCCCAGATCCCCCGGGGCCGTCGAACGGCCCACCTTGCCCAAAGCTCATGCCGCGCATCCTAACGACCCACGGGGGAGGCGGAAGCGGCTGTCCGGTGGCTTGTTCGTAAACCGATTGGTGGAATACGCGGCGTGCCGTGACAATCCAGCCCATGGGACATCTTGAGGCCGGACATCTGGAGTACTACCTGCCGGACGGGAGGGTCCTGCTGGGAGATGTGTCCTTCCGGGTGGGGGAGGGAGCCTCGGTCGCGTTGGTGGGAGCCAACGGCGCGGGGAAGACGACACTGCTGCGGCTGATCGCGGGGGAGCTCCAGCCGCACGGCGGGGCGGTGACGGTCAGCGGGGGCCTGGGCGTGATGCCGCAGTTCGTCGGCTCCGTACGGGATGAGCGGACGGTGCGTGACCTGCTGGTCTCCGTCGCGCAGCCACGGATCCGGGAGACGGCCGCGGCGGTGGACGCCGCCGAGCTGGCGGTCATGACGGCCGCTGATGACGATGAAGCCGCGCAGATGGCGTACGCGCAGGCGCTCAGCGACTGGGCCGAGGCGCGCGGGTACGAGGCCGAGACGGTCTGGGACATGTGCACCATGGCGGCGCTGGGGATGCCGTACGAGAAGGCGCAGTGGCGGCTGGCGCGCACACTCTCCGGCGGTGAGCAGAAGCGTCTGGTGCTGGAGTCGCTGCTGCGGGGCACGGACGAGGTGCTGCTGCTGGACGAGCCGGACAACTATCTCGACGTCCCGGGGAAGCGGTGGCTGGAGCAGCAGCTGCGGGAGACCCGCAAGACGGTGCTGTTCGTCTCGCACGACCGGGAGCTGCTGGCCCGCTCCGCGGAGAAGATCGTCAGTGTCGAGCCGGGGCCGGCGGGCTCCGACGTATGGGTGCACGGCGGTGGCTTCGATACGTACCACGAGGCGCGCAAGGAGCGCTTCGCGCGCTTCGAGGAGCTGCGGCGGCGCTGGGACGAGAAGCACGCCCAGCTCAAGAAGCTGGTGCTGTCGCTGCGGCAGGCGGCGTCGATCAGCCATGAGCTGGCCTCTCGCTATGCCGCGGCGCAGACCCGGCTGCGGAAGTTCGAGGAGGCCGGCCCGCCGCCGGAGCCGCCGCGCGAGCAGGACATCACGATGCGGCTGCATGGAGGGCGGACCGGTGTCAGGGCGGTGACCTGCGAGGATCTGGAGCTCACCGGCCTGATGAAGCCCTTCTCGCTGGAGATCTTCTACGGCGAGCGGGTCGCGGTCCTCGGTTCCAACGGCTCCGGCAAGTCGCACTTCCTTCGCCTGCTGGCCGGGGACGGGGAGAACCCCGTGCCGCACACCGGCACCTGGAAGCTGGGCGCGCGCGTCGTCCCCGGCCACTTTGCGCAGACCCATGCCCACCCCGAGCTGATGGGCCGCACTCTGCTCGACATCCTGTGGACCGAGCACGCCAAGAACAAGGGCCAGGCGATGTCGGCGCTGCGCCGCTACGAGCTGGAGAAACAGGCCGAGCAGCGCTTCGAGAGGCTCTCCGGCGGCCAGCAGGCCCGCTTCCAGATCCTGCTGCTGGAGCTGTCCGGTTCCACGGCCCTGCTGCTGGACGAGCCGACCGACAACTTGGACCTGGAGTCGGCGGAGGCGTTGCAGGAGGGGCTGGAGGCGTATCAGGGGACGGTTGTGGCGGTGACGCACGACCGGTGGTTTGCGCGGTCGTTCGATCGGTACCTGGTGTTCGGGTCGGATGGACGGGTGCGGGAGACGCCGGAGCCCGTCTGGGATGAGCGGCGGGTGGAGCGGGAGCGGTAGGCGGGGCGGCCCTCGGCCCGGGGCCGACGGACGGAGTCCGGCGCAGCCTCCCGAAGCCCGGGAGGCCCGCCAGGGCCGAGCGGTGCGAGGGGGGCGTTGGGAATTGGGAGCGGGAGCGGTAGGCGGGGCGCTGTCCCTGGGGGGAGTCGGGCCGGGGTCGTACGCCGGTTCGGGAGGCGTTTTGACCCCGCCGGGGCCGGACCGGTATTCTGCCAGTTCGTTATGCGTATTGGCTTGCTCTATCTCACGTGAGGGGCCCTTACGCCGGTCCACCGGGCCGATGACCAGCGGCAGACGATCGGGTTGCGTCACCCGTAGTGCTGCCAGTGCTGGTGTGATCGACCGTGGTGACCAGTACAGGACCCATTCACAAGACAGCGAAGGCTAAGACGTGCGTACGTTCAGCCCCAAGCCCGGCGATGTCCAGCGCCAGTGGCACATCATTGACGCGCAGGACGTTGTCCTGGGCCGTCTGGCCTCTCAGGCCGCGTCCCTCCTGCGGGGCAAGCACAAGCCGGTTTACGCCCCTCACGTTGACACGGGTGACTTCGTCATCATCGTCAACGCCGACAAGGTGCACCTGTCCGGCAACAAGCGCACCCAGAAGATGGCCTACCGCCACTCCGGCTTCCCGGGTGGTCTGCGCTCCGTCCGTTACGACGAGCTGCTCGACAAGAACCCCGAGAAGGCCGTCGAGAAGGCCATCAAGGGCATGCTCCCCAAGAACACCCTGGGCCGTCAGATGCTCTCGAAGCTGAAGGTCTACGCGGGTGCCGAGCACCCGCACGCTGCTCAGCAGCCGGTCCCGTTCGAGATCACCCAGGTCGCGCAGTAAGTCCGGCCACACCCCCTAAGACGAAAAGAATCTGAGGAGCATCGTGGCCGAGACCACTCCCGAGACCCCCGTCATCGAAGACGAGACGTCCGTCGAGGAATACACCACCGAGACCGAGGTTCCGCTGGAGGGCGAGTACACCTCCGAGTCCCTCGCGTCCCGCTTCGGCGAGCCGCAGCCGGCGGCCGGCCTGGGCCGCCGCAAGAACGCCATCGCCCGCGTCCGGATCGTTCCGGGCACCGGCCAGTGGAAGATCAACGGTCGCACCCTTGAGGGCTACTTCCCCAACAAGGTGCACCAGCAGGAAGTCAACGAGCCCTTCAAGGTGCTCGAGCTCGACAACCGCTACGACGTCATCGCCCGCATCTCCGGCGGCGGCATCTCCGGCCAGGCCGGTGCGCTGCGTCTGGGTGTTGCCCGTGCGCTGAACGAGGCGGACGTGGACAACAACCGCGGCGCGCTGAAGAAGGCCGGGTTCCTCAAGCGTGACGACCGTGCGGTCGAGCGCAAGAAGGCCGGTCTCAAGAAGGCCCGTAAGGCGCCGCAGTACAGCAAGCGCTAATCCCGCGCGCTGCACTCTGCAGCTCTTGGCGAACGCCCCGGTGGCACGTTCCGTGCTGCCGGGGCGTTCGGCTATCCAGGACCAGGGGCGTATACCTGGACTTAAATCTCTGGTCCAAGCTCATCTACTCGGAGGACACCAGTGGGACGACTCTTCGGCACGGACGGTGTGCGCGGTGTCGCCAATGCGGATCTGACGGCGGAGCTCGCGCTCGGTCTGTCGGTCGCGGCGGCACACGTGCTGGCCGAGGCAGGCACGTTTGAAGGCCATCGTCCGGTCGCGGTGGTCGGCCGTGATCCACGTGCGTCAGGGGAGTTCCTGGAAGCCGCGGTCGTCGCGGGGCTGGCCAGTGCGGGTGTGGACGTACTGCGGGTGGGCGTACTGCCGACCCCCGCGGTCGCGTATCTGACCGGCGCGCTCGGCGCCGACCTCGGCGTGATGCTCTCCGCCAGCCACAACCCGATGCCCGACAACGGCATCAAGTTCTTCGCCCGCGGCGGCCACAAGCTCGCCGACGAGCTGGAGGACCGGATCGAGCAGACCTACCGGTCCCACAGCTCCGGCGAGCCGTGGGAGCGGCCGACCGGCGACGGCGTGGGCCGGGTCACCGTCTACGACGAGGGCTTCGACAACTACGTCGCCCATCTGGTCGGTGTGCTGCCCAACCGCCTTGACGGGCTGAAGATCGTCATCGATGGTGCGCACGGCGCGGCGTCGCGGGTCTCGCCCGAGGCGTTCGCCCGGGCCGGCGCCGACATCATCACCATCGGCACCGAACCCGACGGCCTCAACATCAACGACGGCTGCGGCTCCACCCATCTGCGGCTGCTGCGCGAGGCCGTCGTCGAGCACGGCGCCGACCTGGGTGTCGCGCACGACGGTGACGCGGACCGCTGCCTGGCCGTGGACCGCGACGGCAACGAGATCGACGGCGACCAGATCCTGGCCGTCCTCGCCCTCGGTATGCGTGAGGCCGGTGCGCTGCGCAAGAACACCGTCGTCGCCACCGTCATGTCCAACCTGGGCTTCAAGCTGGCCATGGAGCGCGAGGGCATCGAGTTCGTCGAGACCGCGGTCGGCGACCGCTATGTCCTGGAGGAGATGAAGGCGCACGGCTTCGCGCTGGGCGGCGAGCAGTCCGGGCACGTCATCGTGCTGGACCATGCCACGACCGGCGACGGCACGCTGACCGGTCTGATGCTGGCCGCCCGGGTCGCCGCGACCGGACGGTCCCTGGCCGACCTGGTGGGCGTCATGGAGCGGCTGCCGCAGGTCCTCATCAACGTCCCCGACGTCGACAAGTCGCGGGTCGCCAGCGCGCCCACGCTGACCGCTGCGGTCGCCGAGGCGGAGCAGGAGCTCGGCGCCACCGGCCGGGTGCTGCTCCGTCCGTCCGGCACCGAGCCGCTCGTACGGGTGATGGTCGAGGCCTCGGACATCGAGCAGGCGCGGGCGGTCGCCGAGCGGCTCGCGGATGCGGTGAAGTCCGCCCTGGGCTAAACCACCGGGAAGACGCCGTCGGGCGGGTGCGTGGCTGCGGCCACGCGCCCGCCCGTTCGCGTTCGGCCGTTACGCGCCCGCCCGTGCGCGCTGCCGGGCCCACAGGACCTTCTGGACGACCAGGGTGAGGACACCGGCGACGATGATCCCGACGAGGTTCAGCAGCAGCTGCTCCATGGAGCGCCAGGCCTGAACGTATTCCGTGTAGCCGAAGGCGACCGCGGCGTTGGCGGCGGCGGGGACGGTGGTCACGGAGATCGCCACGCCGACCAGGGCACCGGATTTCGCGGACGTCAGCGAGAGCACTCCGGCGATGCCGGCGAGGACGGCGACGACGAAGGAGAACGCGTCGGGCCGGTAGATGAAGTTGGTGTTCGGCCGCTTGGCCTGCAGCGCGTCGACGTGGAAGAGGCCGACCGCGTCCATGAAGAGGCTGAAGCCGACGGTCAGCGCCATCGCCACCGCGAAGCCGACGACCAGCGCCTGCGTGGAGCGCCAGGCCAGCCGGGGTGCGCGCTGCACCAGCGCCGTGCAGATGCCGGCCACCGGGCCGAACTCCGGCCCGACCGCCATCGCGCCCACGATCAGGATCGCGTTGTCGAGGACCACACCACAGGCCGCGATCATCGTTGCGACCGTCAGGAACGCCAGGAAGGTGACGGAGAGCGTGGACTCCTCGTGGGTGGCGTCGGTCAGCGACTCCCACAGCACCGCGTCGGCGCCCTCGCCGGGCGCGTCCTCCTCCGCCCGGTCGGCGCGCGCGGACAGCGACAGATCGATGTTCTCGACCGCGATCGACCCGTGCTTGTCCAGGCCCAGCGCACGCAGCCGGGTCAGCAGCCCGTCACCGGCCTCCCGGGCGACATCGCACAACACCACATCGCCCTGCGGATCGCGGGCGGCGCCGGCCATGACCGCCAGGTGGGTGGTGCCGACGGTGGTCTCCAGCAGGCGCAGAACGTCCTCCGTACGGTCCTCCGGGACGATCAGACGCAGATGCAGCATGGGTTCGTACTCCCTAGAGCTTGCGCAGCGACAGCCGCTGGACCTTGTGGTCCGGCCCCTTGCGCAGCACCAGGTTCGCGCGGCCGCGGGTCGGGGCGACATTCTGCTGGAGGTTGGGCTTGTTGACGGTGCGCCAGATCATCCGGGCATAGTCCAGCGCCTCGTCCTCGGAGACCTGGGTGTACTTGCGGAAGTACGAGAACGGGTTCTGGAAGGCGGTCTCGCGCAGCTTGCGGAACCGGCCCAGGTACCACTTCTCGATGTCCTCGGTGCGCGCGTCGACGTAGACGGAGAAGTCGAAGAAGTCGGCGAGGCCCAGCCGGGTACGGCCGTCCTTGCCGGGCAGGGCCGGCTGCAGGACGTTGAGGCCCTCGACGATCAGGATGTCCGGGCGGTGCACGGTCAGCCGTTCGCCGGGCACGATGTCGTAGATCAGGTGGGAGTAGACGGGCGCGGTGACCTCGGCCTTTCCCGACTTCACATCGGCCACGAAGCGGGTCAGCGCCCGGCGGTCGTAGGACTCGGGGAAGCCCTTACGGGACATCAGGCCGCGCCGGTGCAGCTCGGCGTTGGGGAACAGGAACCCGTCGGTGGTGACCAGCTCGACGCGCGGATGCTCGGGCCAGCGCGCCAGCAGCGCCTGGAGCAGCCGGGCGGTGGTGGACTTGCCGACCGCGACGCTGCCCGCGACGCCTATGACGAACGGGGTGCCGGGCTGGGCGCCCTGGCCCCCGCCCGCGTCGCCGAGGAAGGTGTTCAGCGCCCCGCGCAGACTGCTGGAGGCGCCGACGTAGAGGTTGAGCAGCCGGGACAGCGGGAGGTAGACGTCCCGTACCTCGTCGAGGTCGATGACATCGCCCAGGCCGCGCAGCCGTTCGACCTCTTCGGCGGTCAGCGGCAGCGGGGTCTTCTCGCGCAGCGCGCTCCACTGCTCGCGTGTCAGGTCGACGTACGGGGAGCTGTCGGCGCGGCGTCGTTGCTGCGGCTCTGTCGTCAGGGGCACGCGCCCATTGTGCGCAGGCCCGCCGGGCGGTTCATCTCGGGGGCCGTGTGGGGTCCGGCACATGTCCGTACCGAGGGGCCCGCACACAGGCGCCGGTTGTTGGCCCGAATTGCCTGTACCCGGCGGATTGAGGCCGGTACGGTCGGTGGCGGGGGCGGCGTGCCGAGTGCGGGCCGCAGGACGTATTTAGGGGGTGGGCGTGCGAGCACGCCTGTTAGGAATGCTGCGACCGCGGGCCCGCGACAAGGGCCGGGGGACGGACGCAGCGCCGGACGGATTCGTGGCGCGGGTGCATGCCGAACTTACCGAGGAGCTACCCGACGAAGACCTCGGGGAGGACCTCGCCGACTTCCTGGAGCACTACGAGCGGGGCAGCCGGCCCGGTGCGGACGCGGATGAGGACGAGGAGTTCCTGGAGACGGTGCGGGCGGCGCTGGACCGGATAGAACGACGGTAACGGCGGTCAGGGCGGGCGCCCGTCGTAGGCTGCACCCATGTGCGGAATCGTGGGATATGTGGGCGTGCAGCCCGCTCTTGACGTCGTTCTGGCCGGGCTGAAGCGGTTGGAGTACCGCGGCTATGACTCGGCGGGCGTCGCCGTGCTGGCCGACGGCGGGCTGGCCTCGGCCAAGAAGGCGGGCAAACTCGCCAACCTGGAGAAGGAGCTGGCGGACCGTCCGCTGCCGACCGGCTCGACCGGTATCGGGCACACCCGGTGGGCCACGCACGGCGGACCCACCGACGCCAACGCCCATCCACACCTGGACAACGCCGGCCGGGTCTCCGTCGTCCACAACGGCATCATCGAGAACTTCGCCGCGCTGCGCGCCGAACTCACGGACCGGGGCCATGAGTTGGCGTCCGAGACGGACACCGAGGTCGTCGCCCATCTGCTGGCCGAGGCGTACTCGTCGTGCGGTGAGCTGCCGGAGGCGATGCGCCAGGTGTGCCGTCGGCTGGAGGGCGCGTTCACGCTGGTCGCGGTGCACGCCGACGCACCGGACCTGGTCGTCGGTGCGCGCCGCAACTCGCCGCTGGTGGTGGGCATCGGTGAGGACGAGGCGTTCCTGGCCTCGGATGTGGCGGCGTTCATCGCGCACACCCGGGAGGCCATCGAGCTGGGCCAGGACCAGGTCGTGGAGCTGCGCCGGGACGGTGTGACGGTCACCGACTTCGACGGGGCGCCCGCCCAGGTGCGGGCGTACCACGTCGACTGGGACGCGTCGGCGGCCGAGAAGGACGGCTACGACTACTTCATGCTCAAGGAGATCGCCGAGCAGCCGAAGGCCGTCGCGGACACGCTGCTGGGGCGGATCGACGCGTCCGGGGAGCTCTCGCTGGACGAGGTGCGGATCCCGTCCGAGGTGCTGCGCGAGGTCGACAAGGTCGTCATCGTGGCGTGCGGGACGGCGTACCACGCGGGCATGATCGCCAAGTACGCGATCGAGCACTGGACGCGGATCCCCTGTGAGACGGAGCTGGCCAGCGAGTTCCGCTACCGCGACCCGATCATGGACCGGCGGACGCTGGTGATCGCCATCAGTCAGTCCGGCGAGACCATGGACACCCTGATGGCGCTGCGGCACGCCCGTGAGCAGGGCGCGAAGGTGCTCGCCATCTGCAATACGAACGGTTCGACCATTCCGCGGGAGTCGGACGCCGTGCTCTACACGCACGCCGGGCCGGAGGTCGCGGTGGCGTCGACGAAGGCGTTCCTCACCCAGCTGGTGGCCTGCTACCTGGTCGCGCTCTATCTCGGGCAGGTGCGGGGCACCAAGTGGGGTGACGAGGTGCGCGCCGTGGTGAAGGAGCTGGCGGCCATCGGCACCCAGGTCGAGCAGGTGCTGGGCACGATGGAGCCGGTACGGGAGCTGGCGCGCGGGCTCGCCGACAAGAACACCGTGCTGTTCCTGGGGAGGCATGTCGGCTACCCGGTGGCGCTGGAGGGCGCGCTGAAGCTGAAGGAACTCGCGTACATGCACGCGGAGGGCTTCGCGGCCGGTGAGCTCAAGCACGGGCCGATCGCGCTGATCGAGGACGACGTGCCGGTGGTGGTGGTCGTGCCGTCGCCGCGCGGGCGATCCGTACTCCACGACAAGATCGTGTCGAACATCCAGGAGATCCGGGCCCGTGGCGCGCGCACGATCGTGATCGCGGAGGAGGGCGACGAGGCGGTGGTGCCGTACGCGGACCACCTCGTACGGATTCCCCGTACCCCGGTGCTGCTTCAGCCGTTGGTGTCCACGGTGCCGCTCCAGGTCTTCGCATGCGAGCTGGCGACCGCCCGGGGCAACGAGGTCGACCAGCCGCGTAATCTCGCCAAGTCGGTGACGGTGGAGTGAGCAAATGATCATTGGGGTGGGTATCGACGTCGCCGAGATCGACCGGTTCGAGGCGGCGCTGGAACGGACGCCGGAGCTGGCGCAGCGGCTGTTCATCGAGTCGGAACTGCTGCTGCCGAGCGGCGAGCGCCGCGGTATCGCCTCGCTGGCGGCCCGGTTCGCCGCCAAGGAGGCCATCGCCAAGGCGCTCGGAGCGCCGGGCGGCCTGCACTGGACCGACGCCGAGGTGTACGTCGAGGACAGCGGCCAGCCGCGCCTGCGGGTCCGCGGCACGGTCGCGGCACGGGCGGCGCAGCTGGGGGTGCAGTCGTGGCATGTGTCGCTCAGCCATGACGCGGGGATCGCGTCGGCGGTGGTGATCGCGGAGGCTTAGGGCCTGTCCGATGGGTCATGGCCGGGCCCGCGGCGTCTGGCACGGCACCTCGCGGCGTTGCCGAAACGTCCCAATAGCTCCGCTATCGGGCCGCTCCGGCGCCTTGCGATGCACCGCACCAGACGCCGCGGCCTTTCCGACCCTGACCCATCGGACAGACCCTAGGCCTGCGGCGCGGTGTCGTCCGTTGCCGGGTGCGGCGCCGTGTTGGTTCCGCTCACCGCGGGTGGGGTGCTGGAGTGTGAGACTGGCGCCATGAGGACTGCCTACAGCGTGGAGACCGTGCGGGCCGCCGAGCGGGAGCTCATGGCCCGGTTGCCCGAGGGGACGCTGATGCGGCGGGCGGCGGCCGGACTGGCCGTCGCCTGCGGGGAGTTGCTGCGCCGGGTGTCCGGCGCCCGGGTGGCGCTGCTGGTGGGCAGCGGCGACAACGGCGGGGACGCGCTGTACGCGGGCGCCCGGCTGGCCCGCAGGGGCGCCGGGGTCGTCGCCGTACTGCTGTCGCCCGAGCGGGCGCACCAGGGCGGTCTCGCCGCGCTGCGGACGGCCGGCGGGCGGGTGTCGGCCGATCCACTGCGGGACATCGCCTGGGCCGATCTGATCGTGGACGGGATCGTGGGGATCGGTGGCCGCGGCGGACTGCGCCCCGAGGCGGCCCAACTCGTCCACGCGGCACGGGAGTCGGCGCTCGTGGTGGCCGTCGATCTGCCGAGCGGCGTGGATGCGGACACCGGCGAGGTCGGCGGGGACGCCGTATGGGCCGATGCGACGGTGACGTTCGGGGCGTACAAGCCGGGGCTGCTGATCGATCCGGCACGGGAGCGGGCGGGCGCGCTGCGGCTCGTGGACATCGGCCTCACGCTGCCCGAGGAGGCAGACGTGGAAGCGCTGCAGCACGCGGACGTGGCGGACCTGCTGCCGCGGCCGGCGGCCGAGAGCGACAAGTACCGGCGCGGTGTGGTGGGCGTGGTGGCCGGTTCCGCGCGCTATCCGGGCGCGGCCGTGCTGGCGGTGGCGGGCGCGCTGCGCGGCGGCGCGGGGGCCGTACGGTATGTCGGCCCGGCTGCGGACGCCGTGCTGGCGCGTTTTCCGGAGACGCTGGTGCATGCCGGGCCGCCGGACAAGGCGGGCCGCGTCCAGGCGTGGGTGATCGGGCCCGGCCTCGGCGATGACCCGGACGCGTCGGCGGATGTGCTGGAGGACGTGCTGGCCGCGGATGTGCCGGTGCTCGTGGACGCCGACGGGCTCCGCTTTCTGACGCCGCAGCAGGTCCACGCGCGGACCGCAGCCACCCTGCTGACCCCGCACGCCGGCGAGGCCGCCGCGCTGCTCGGCCACGGCCGCGGGGAGATCGAGGCGGCCCGGCTGCGGTCCGTGCGGGCGCTGGCCGCGCAATACGGCGCCACGGTGCTGCTCAAGGGCTCGACGACGCTGATCGCGGACGCCGCCGGGCCCGTACGGGTCAACCCCACCGGGACCAGCTGGCTGGCGACCGCAGGCAGTGGCGATGTGCTCTCGGGGCTTACGGGCTCGCTGCTCGCCACCGGGCTGCCGGCCCGTGACGCGGCGTCCGTCGGCGCGTATCTGCACGGCCTGGCGGCCCGCCGCGTGGCCGGACCGCAGGGCGCGCCCATCCTGGCGTCGGAGGTGGCAGAGGAACTGGGGGCGGCGTGGCGGGACGTGCTGGACTGACCGGGAGCCCCTTCGTTCCACAACGCCGTAACACGCCCTGGGCTTCCCGGCGTTACCGTCGGCATTGGGCCCGGCGTTACGCCCAGTGAGGGAACGCCGCGCGACACCAGGGCGAACCTGTCGTCCGATTGGCGGTGCGGTCGGGCGGTCACGGGATGGTGGTGGCATGAAACGCACCTTCCCGGCGCTGCTGGTCGGCGCTGCATCGCTGCTCACCCTCGTCGGCGGGCCCGCGCCGGCCACCGCGCGGACACCCGCCCCGGACGCGGTCTCCGGAGACGCGGTCGCCGAGTCCGATCTGGTCCGCGGCATCCCGGACACCCCGTACGTGGGAGAGCAGCGCGGGACGCCGGACCGGAAGGAGCGTACGGCCGAGAAGTCGAAGCCACCGCGGCCAGCCGAGCCGGAGTGGCATGTCGAGTACGTACCGCGGTCCGAGGTGCAGCGCGACGGCGACGGCGGGAACGATGGGCCGCCGTCCTGCAGTCCGTCCACCGGCCCCCATCAGAGGCAGGCCGAGCGCTACTTGAGGCAGCCGGTGGACGGCAGGCAGTCCGCCGGGGACTGCGAGGCGATCCGCAGATTCCAGGAGGCGCAGCACATCGAGCCGGCCACCGGCTTCGCGGGGCCGGTCACCGGTGCCGTGCTGCGGTTGCTGGAGGCCCAGCAGGACCCGAACCGGGCCGGGCACTGCCCGAACCGTCCCGAGCGGGTCGCCTGCGTCGATCTGTCGCGGCAGCTCATGTGGGTGCAGCAGGGCGGGAAGGTGATCTTCCGCCCGGTGTCGATCCGTTCCGGCCGGGCGACCAGGGAGACCCGTACCGGCACGTACCGCATCTACTACCGGAACCTGAACCACACCTCGTCGCTCTACCACTCGCCGATGCCGTTCGCCCAGTTCTTCGACCGCGGTGAGGCGGTGCACGGCGTCTACGGCGACCTGTACAAACTGCCCGGCTCGCACGGCTGCGTCAATGTCAAGTTCGCGGACGGCGAGAAGCTGTGGCAGGTGCTGAGGAACCGCGACATCGTCCACGTCTGGGGCCGAAAGACCGGTGTGTGAGGCCGGCGTCCGTGAGCGGCACGGTGCCGTACAGCCCGTCCCCCCGGGGTGTCGCGGCGCCGCCTGAGACACTGAGGGGGATGAACGAGACAGCGAAGCGCGCCCGTGCCGCCATTGACCTCGCCGCCGTGCGAGCCAATGTGCGTGCGCTGCGGGCCCGCGCACCCCGGGCAGAGCTGATGGCCGTGGTCAAGTCCGACGGCTACGGACACGGTGCGGTGCGCTGCGCGCAGGCCGCCCGCGAGGCCGGCGCGACCTGGCTGGGCACGGCGCTTCCCGAGGAGGCCTTCGCGCTGCGCGAGGCCGGCGACACGGGCCGGCTGATGTGCTGGCTGTGGACGCCCGGCGGCCCCTGGCACCGGGCGATCGAGCTGAACATCGATGTCTCGGTGAGCGGATTGTGGTCGTTGCACGAGGTGACCGCGGCGGCGCGGGGGTTCGGCCGCGCCGCCCGCGTCCAGCTCAAGGCCGACACCGGCCTCGGCCGAAACGGCTGCCAGCCCGCCCACTGGCCGGAACTGATCGCCGCCGCCGCGGCCGCCGAGGCCGAGGGCACGATCAAGGTCACCGGCATCTGGTCGCACTTCGCCTGCGCCGACGAGCCCGGACACCCCTCCATCGCGGCCCAGCTGGCCGCCTTCGAGGATGCGCTGGCCCTCTCCGAGGCGGCCGGGCTCCGCCCCGAGGTGCGGCATATCGCCAACACCCCGGCGCTGCTCACCCTCCCCGAGGCCCATTACGACCTGGTACGCGCCGGTATCGGCATCTACGGCATCTCGCCCGCCCCCGAGGTCGGCACGTCCCAGGAGCTCGGGCTGCGGCCCGCGATGACGCTGGAAGCCTCGCTGGCGTCCGTCAAACGCGCCCCGGGCGGCCATGGCGTCTCCTACGGGCACACCTACACGACGCCCGGCGACACCACCCTCGCGCTGGTCCCGCTCGGCTACGCCGACGGCATCCCGCGGCACGCCTCCGGCAGCGGCCCGGTGCTGGTCGCCGGCAAGTGGCGGACGATCGCGGGACGGGTCGCGATGGACCAGTTCGTGGTCGATCTCGGCGGTGACACCGCGCACGCGGGTGATCCGGCGGTGCTTTTCGGCCCCGGCGACCGCGGCGAGCCGACCGCGGAGGACTGGGCCAGGGCGGCCGGAACCATCGGGTACGAAATCGTCACACGCATCGGAACCCGGGTGCCGCGCGTCTACGTGGACAGTGAAATGGAGATCCACCAGGCCGACGGGGCCGACGCGGACGGGGACACGGCGCTCACGGGGGGTACGGCATGACGGAGGGCAAGGAGGCCGCCGCGCAGGCGGTGGAGGCGGCGGCCGACGTGGCCGGCAACTGGGCCAAGGCCGGGCGGCACGCGGGCATCGCGGGCGCCGCGATCGGTGTGGTCGCGGCGGGTGCGGCGGCCGGTGTGGCGATAGAGCGGCTGACCGTCGGCCGCGGGATGCGCCGCAAGGCGCGGCTGGCGCTGGACGCGGCGGGACCGTACGGCACGCTGCGCGGCACGCCGGGCGTGGCGGTCGCGGAGGACGGCACCGAGCTCTACTACGAGGTGGACGAGCCCGGCGGTGTGCCGGGCAGGCCGGAGAAGGGCGCGCGGGCGGGCAAGGGCGACCAGGCCAGGGGGAGCAAGGCCGACAAGGCCGCCCGCGCCGTCCAGGAGGCCCAGAGCGGCTTCCGTAAGCGGCTGCTGGCGGTGCTGGGGCGGCGCTCCACGGCCCCCACGGTCGTCTTCAGCCATGGCTACTGCCTCAGCCAGGACTCCTGGCACTTCCAGCGCGCGGCACTGCGCGGCACGGTGCGCACCGTCCACTGGGACCAGCGCAGCCACGGCCGGTCGGCGCGCGGCCACGGCCAGATCGACGGCACCGAACCGGTCACCATCGATCTGCTGGGCCGGGATCTGAAGGCGGTGCTGGACGCCGCCGTCCCCGAGGGCCCGATCGTGCTGGTCGGGCACTCCATGGGCGGGATGACGGTGATGGCGCTGGCCGACCAGTTCCCCGATTTCGTGGCGGAACGGGTGGTCGGGGTGGCCCTCATCGGCACCTCGGCGGGCCGGTTGAGCGAGGTCGCGTTCGGGCTGCCGTCGCTGGGCGTGAAGGCGTTCCACCGCCTCGCGCCGGGTGTGCTCAAGGCACTGGGCGCACAGAGCGAGATCGTCGAGCGCGGGCGGCGGGCCACCGCCGATCTGTTCGCGGGGATCATCAAGCGGTACTCGTTCGGCACGCCCAAGGACGTGGACCCCGGCGTCGCGCGGTTCGCCGAGCGGCTGATCGAGGCGACCCCGATCGATGTGGTCGCCGAGTTCTACCCGGCGTTCGCGGTGCATGACAAAACCGATGCGCTGGTGGCCTACGACAAGGTGCCGGCGCTGGTGCTGGCGGGGGAGAAGGACCTGATCACCCCCGCCGACCACAGTCAGACGATCGCCGAGCTGCTGCCCAACGCCGAGCTGTTGTGCGTCCCAGGCGCCGGTCATCTGGTGATGCTGGAGCAGCCGGAACTGGTCAATGAGCAGCTGGTGTCGCTGGTGGAACGGGCGAGCGCGGCGGCGCGCAGTTCCCGGACGGCCCGGGCCTGAGGGCAGGCCGTTTCCACCGCCCCGAGGTCCGGGACCCGAGGCCCGTCCGGGCCGTACCATTTGCGGCATGAGCGAGCCCAGCGAGCGAGTCGTTGAGAGGTGCGCGCCGTGCGAATGCAGGGCCGAGCGAAGCGAGGTTTCGGCATGAGCACCACGGCTGCGACTGCACAGGTAACCGTCAAGACTCCCGATCAGATGCAGGAGTTGGGCCGCAGACTGGCCGCACTGCTGCGCCCCGGCGACCTGGTGCTGCTCACCGGTGAGCTGGGCGCGGGCAAGACGACGCTGGCCCGGGGCCTGGGCGCGGGCCTGGGTGTGCGTGGCGCCGTCACCTCACCGACCTTCGTCATCGCCCGGGTGCACCCCTCGCTGACCGGCGGCCCGGCGCTGGTGCACGTAGACGCGTACCGCCTCGGCGGCGGCCTCGACGAGATGGAGGACCTGGACCTCGACGTCTCGCTGCCGGAGTCGGTGGTGGTCGTGGAGTGGGGCGACGGCAAGGTCGAGGAGCTGTCCGAGGACCGGCTGCATGTCGTCATCGGCCGGGCGGTGGGAGGCGACGCGCCGGGCGGCCCGGACGGCGTCCTGGAGAGCGGCCCGGAGGGTGGGCTGGAGCGCGCCCCGGACGACGTACGCGAGGTGACGGTCATCGGTCGCGGCCCGCGGTGGGCGGATGCCGGACTGCCCGCCCTCGCGACCTGCTGACCGCACGGACAGCAGGTCGCAGCCCTGGGGTCGGTCTGTGGATCAGGGTCCGAAAGGCCCTGGAGGGAGTCCGACGACACCCCGTGGCGCCCCGGTTCCGGCCGTCCGGCCCGTAGTTTCCGACAAGGTGTCGGTATGATGTTGCGCGTGTGGCGCCAGGCGTGGTGACATGGGGTGCAGAGACCCAGTTAGGTCAGCCTAACTTCTGTCGCTTGCCCCAGGAGCCCGGGAGGCGTCCATGTCGGCCCACCAGCCCTCCCCCACGTCTGAAGGGCGCGGGGGCACCCCCGTCGCCGCGGCCCGGCGCGCCGAGCGCGATGCGCGCGAGCAGCCGCCGACCATGAACGAACTGCTGGCGGCGTGTGCCGCGGCCAGTGCCGTCTCCACACCCCCCGACGCCCCCGAGGAAGCCCGTGCGGCCAAGCCGGCCGAGACCGGAGCGGCGGCCGCCGCGTCCACCGAGGGGCGCGACGCCGCGTAACCCGTAGGGGCGAAGGTGTCGCAGGGTCCTGGGACCAGGGTCCGGTCAGGAAACGACGACGACCTTCACGCCGCGCAGCGCGAACTCCCACATCGCCTTGCCGTCGTCCCGCGACTCACGGATACCGCCGGTCTTCTTCGACGCGTCCGGGTTCGGTGTGGAGCCGTCGACCGCCGCGCTGAAACCGATCACCACGCCGTCGACGCTCGCGAACCGCACGACATGCTCGATCGCGATGCCGTCCGAGCCGGTGACGCTCACCGAACGAGAGACGACCGCGTATGCCCCCGCCGGCGGGCTGACGGTGCTGGGCGCGACCCCGTACGTACGGATCGCCGTGCCGTCCGCGCCGACCAGCCAGACCCGCTTGGCACCCAGGGAGTAGACCACCCGCCGGCCCTCGCCAGACCCCGCGGGGACCGCGACGGGCCGGGGTGTTTTGTCCTTCTTCCCCTGCGCGGGGCTCTTGGGCGCTGTGCTGCCGTGACTGCCGTCCTGACGGGCCGGGGCGAGCGTGTCCGGTGCGGACGCCGAGGCCTGGTAGCCGAGCACGCCGACCGCGACCAGGGCGGCCGCGGTGAGAGCGGTGACGATCGTGCTGCTCTTAGCGGGCACCGCTGTGCCACCTTTCCGTACGCTCCCCGGCCGCCGGCGGGAGGCCCCGCGCCCGGCCGCCTGGCTGCCTGACTGCTTGGTATACGGGGGACGGTAGCACCGGAACGGGGACCATCTGCGGCGCCGTAGGCTTAAGGACGTGCTGCTGCTAGCTCTTGACACCGCCACCCCTGCCGTCACCGTCGCACTGCATGACGGTTCCCGCGTCCTTGCCGAGTCCCGCGAGGTGGACGCGCGCCGACACGGCGAGCTGCTGCTGCCCGCCGTCGACCGGGTGCTGGCCGAGGCCGGCCTGAAGCTCGACGCGGTCAGCGACATCGTGGTCGGAGTCGGCCCCGGCCCGTACACCGGCCTGCGGGTCGGCCTGGTCACCGCGGCGACGTTCGGGGCCGTGCTGGACGTTCCCGTCCACGGCCTGTGCTCGCTGGACGGCCTCGCGTACGCCGCGGGCCTGGACGAGCCCTTCGTAGTGGCGACGGACGCCCGCCGCAAAGAGGTCTACTGGGCGCGCTACGCGGACGCCAGGACCCGGCTGACCGAACCGGCCGTCGACCGCCCCGCGGACATCGCCGACCAGGTGGCCGGCGTCCCCGCGGTGGGCGCCGGTGCGCTGCTGTACGACGCGGTCTTCACGGGCGTACGGCGCGAGGCGCCCGAGCACCAGTCCGCGGCCGCGCTCGCCTCGCTGGCCGCCGAGAAGCTCGCGGCCGGCGAGGAGTTCCTGCCCGACCGGCCGCTGTATCTGCGCCGCCCGGACGCGCAGGTGCCGGCCAACTACAAGGTGGTCACTCCCAAGTGAGCCCCGGTACCGCCCGCCCGTGGCCCGACCACCGCCCCTCGACGACGCGGCCGCGCGGCGGCGCCCCTGTGCTGCGCGAGATGCGCTGGTGGGACATAGCCCCGGTGCTGGAGCTGGAACGCGATCTCTTCCCCGAGGACGCCTGGTCGCCCGGCATGTTCTGGTCGGAGCTGGCGTATGCGCGCGGACCGTTCGCCACCCGCCGCTATCTCGTCGCCGAACTGGCCGGCCGGACGGTGGGCTACGGCGGGCTGGCCGCCATCGACGGCACCGGAGACATCCAGACCATCGCCACCGCCCGCGACCAGTGGGGCACCGGCCTCGGCGCCCGGCTGCTGTCCGAACTCCTCAGCGCCGCAACCGACTTCGAGTGCCGCGAGGTGCTGCTGGAGGTGCGGGTCGACAACACCCGTGCGCAACGCCTCTACGAGCGCTTCGGCTTCGAGCCCATCGGCTTCCGGCGCGGCTACTACCAGCCCGGCAATGTCGACGCCCTCGTGATGCGGCGCACCACCGAGACCTCCTCCGAAGCACCCTCCGTACAAGGAACGTGAAAACCATGGCTGACGCACGCGGCGGACCGCTCGTCCTTGGCATCGAGACCTCATGCGACGAGACCGGCGTCGGCATCGTCCAAGGCCGCACCCTCCTCGCCGACGCGGTCGCATCCAGCGTCGACGAGCACGCGCGCTTCGGCGGAGTGGTCCCCGAGGTCGCCTCGCGGGCACACCTGGAGGCGATGGTCCCCACCATCCGGCGCGCGCTGAAGGACGCCGGCGTCGCGGCGAGCGACCTGGACGGCATCGCGGTCACCGCCGGCCCCGGGCTGGCGGGCGCACTGCTGGTCGGCGTCTCGGCCGCCAAGGCGTACGCGTACGCCCTCGGCAAGCCGCTCTACGGCGTCAACCACCTCGCCTCGCACATCTGCGTCGACCAGCTGGAGCACGGCGCGCTGCCCGAGCCGACGATGGCCCTACTGGTCAGCGGCGGCCACTCGTCCCTCCTGCTGGCGCCGGACATCACCTCCGACGTACGGCCGCTGGGCTCGACGATCGACGACGCGGCGGGCGAGGCGTTCGACAAGATCGCCCGGGTACTGCAACTCGGCTTCCCGGGCGGCCCGGTCATCGACCGCTACGCACGCGAGGGCAACCCGGACGCGATCCGCTTCCCGCGCGGTCTGACCGGCCCCCGCGACCCCGTCTACGACTTCTCCTTCTCCGGCCTGAAGACCGCGGTCGCGCGCTGGATCGAGGCCAAGCGGGCGGCCGGTGAGGACGTTCCGGTGGCGGATGTCTCGGCGTCCTTCCAGGAGGCCGTGGTGGATGTGCTGACCCGTAAGGCCGTCCGTGCCTGCAAGGACCAGGGAGTGGACCATCTGATGATCGGCGGCGGGGTCGCCGCCAACTCCCGGCTGCGGGCGATGGCCGAGCGCCGCTGCGAGGACGCGGGCATCACGCTGCGGGTGCCGCGGCCCAAACTGTGCACCGACAACGGGGCGATGGTGGCGGCCCTGGGTGCGGAGATGGTGGCCCGCAACCGGCCGGCCTCCGATTGGGACCTGTCCGCGGACTCGTCCCTGCCGGTCACCGAGACGCACGTCCCCGGAGAGGCAGCCGCGGCCGGTTCCGCCCACCACCACGGCCATGACCATGTCCACGAGGTGAGCAAGGAGAACCTCTACTCCTGAGGACCGCTGCCGCCTCCCGCGGGCCCGTCGGTACGTCTTACTCTGGGCGGGAGCTGTGGTGTGCGTGCGGGGAGGGGCAGGCCGTGGACTGGTTCTGGTGGGTCTTCATCTTCTTCATGGCGGGCGGCTTCGCCAAGGTCGCCGACATCGCCCGCGACGCCCTGCGCACCCGGCACGAGCGCAAGATGGAGCGTTTGGAGACCGCTCGCCAGGAGCGGCAGGAGCTGGCCGCCGCGCACAAGCCGCCGGAGCCGGTGTGCGGCTGCACCCACCACCTCGCCAAGCACGACAAGCGCGGCAAGTGCCATGAGCGGGTCGAGGTGGCGGTGGCCTGGGACGCGGACCACAAGCCGATGCAGTACGAGGCCGGCCAGTGCACCTGCCAGCAGTACGTCGGCCCGCAGCCGCTCTCCCAGATCTACGCCGAGGACCTCACCGACCTGGCGTGAGCGTCCGGTTCATGCGCCGGCGGCCGGATGCCCCAGCAGCATCGTGGGGGCGCCGGCGACCCGGGTGAGGAAGATCGTGCAGGAGTGCGGGCCGCCGCCGAGCTTCAGCTTCTTGCGCAGCTCCTCCGGTTCGACCGGCGAGCCGCGCTTCTTGATCACCGCGATGCCGACCTCGCGTTCGCGCAGCAGCGCCTTCAACTTCTTGACGTTGAACGGCAGCACGTCCGTGATCGCGTAAGCGGTGGCGTACGCGGTCTCCGTCAGCCGGTCCGCGGTGATGTACGCGATCGTTGGATCGATCAGCCGCCCGCCGACCTGTCGGGCGACATCCGCGACGAGATGGGCCCGGATGACGGCGCCGTCCGGCTCGTACAGCCACGCACCGACCGGCCCCGGCTCGGGGTCGGGCAGGCCCGCGCCGAGCAGCGAGTCACCGCCGGGGAGGAGGGTGGCGCGGCGCGCGCCGGGGGCCGGAAGCGGTGCGTCGCCACGGGATTTCGCGAACCACAGCACGGCCTCCTTCACCTCGCCGCCGTCGGAGATCCACTCCGTCTCGGCGTCGTCGGGCAGCGCCTCGTGCGGCACACCGGGCGCGATCTTCAGCGCCGCGTACGGAGCCGTACGGGCCGCCTCGACGGCCCACGACAGCGGCGGCGAATACGCCTCCGGATCGAAGATCCGGCCGCCCCTCACCTTGCTCCGGCGTGCCGGGTCGACGAACACCGCGTCATATCCGGCGGTGTCCACCTCCGTGACATCCGCGCAGCGCACCTCGATCAGCTCCGCCAGGCCCAGCGCCTCGGCGTTCGCCCGCGCCGCGGCGCAGGCCAGCGGATCGCGGTCGACGGCGAGTACGGAAATCCCGGCGCGGGCCAGCGCGAGGGCGTCGCCGCCGATCCCGGAGCAGAGGTCCGCCAGCGTACGGACGCCCAGCGCGGCGAGCCGGGCGGCGCGGTGCGCGGCGACCGACGCGCGGGTGGACTGCTCGACGCCGTTGGGCGTGAAGTACATCCGCCGCGCGTCCGCCCCGAACTTCGCCGCGGCCCGCGTGCGCAGACGGGCCTGCGTGAGGGCCGCCGACACGAGGGGCGCGTCGTGGTCGCGGCGCAGGCGGGTGGCTGTCGCCAGCTCGTCGGCGGGGTCGTAGTCGCGCAGCGCGTCGAGGAGTGTTTGCCCCTCCGGGGCGAGCAGCGCGGCGAAGGTGTTGAGGTCGGTCACCTGCACCATTGTTCCCTGGGCCGGCTTGGTTGCTCGCCGGTTCGCTGCGCTTTGCCCAGGCCGTTTCTGGCTGTCCCGCCGTGGGGGTGTCTCGCCGTTGCGCCTGCGGCGTGCGTGGTTTTTCGGGTGCGGTGACAGCCCTCCGGACTTCGTCCTGCGGGCTGTCCCCTCCCGTGGGTGGGTGGAAAGGCTGAGTGGGGGCGGACGTTGAGTGTCCAGTTCCCACGCGACTCGTCCACTGGGCGCGCGTGATCGATTACGTGCACCCCCACCGGTCTTCCCCACACTCAACGGGAGGGGCCGGACCGCAGGACGGAGTCCGGAGGTCCGGAACCGCACCCGACAGCCCCGCGCAGCGGCAACAGCCCCGCCGCAAGCACAGCGGTGGGGCGGTCAAAAACGCGGCTCAGGCAAAGCGCAGCGGATCGGCCCGCCGCAGGCGCCACGGCGAGAAACCCCCACGGCCGGACAGCCGAAAACGGCGAGCAACCAAGCCGGCCCAAGCTAAGCGCAGCGAACCGGCTCCTGCCGGCGTCGCGCCGCGTCGCTGATGCGCAGCAACAGCGCCACCATCACCCAGTTCGCGACCAGCGACGAGCCGCCCTTGGCGAGGAACGGCAGGGCCTTGCCGGTGAGCGGGATCAGGCCGGTGACGCCGCCGGTGACGACGAAGACCTGGAGGAGCAGCGCACCGGAGAGCCCGACGGCCAGCAGTTTGCCGAACGGGTCGCGGGCGGTGAGCCCCACGCGGAAGCCGCGCTGGGCGAGCAGCGCGTACAGCAGCAGGACGGCCATCATCCCGGCCAGGCCCAGTTCCTCGCCGACCGTGGTGAGGATGAAGTCGCTGTTGCCGGCGAAGCCGATCAGTTCCGGGTGGCCCTGGCCCAGGCCGGTGCCGCCGATGCCGCCGCTGCCGAAGCTGAACAGCGCGTGCCCCAGCTGGTTGGACAGGCCCGCCGCCTCGCCCTCGGGCGTGAAGGCCGCCATCGGGTTCTGCCAGGCCTCGATCCGGCCCTTGACGTGCGGTTCGATGGAGCCGACGGTGACCGCGCCGACGGTGGCCATGGCCAGCCCGCAGAGCACCCAGCTGGTGCGCTCGGTGGCCATGTACAGCATGATCACGAACACCCCGAAGAAGATCAGCGAGGTGCCCAGATCGCGCTCGAAGACCAGCACCAGAAGGCTGATCGCCCAGATCGTGAAGATCGGCGCGAGCTGGCGTCCCGGTGGCAGCTGGATGCCCATGAAGCGGCGGCCGGTCAGTGCCAGCGCGTCGCGGTTGACCGTCAGATAGCCCGCGAAGAAGACCGCGATCGCGATTTTGACGAATTCGCCGGGCTGCAGCGACAGCGGGCCGATGAAGATCCAGCGCTTGGCGCCGAAGGTGTCGCCGGGGAAGAACGCCGGCGCCATCAGCATCACCAGCGCGACGGTCATCGTCAGATAGATGTAACGCTGGATCAGGCGGTGGTCCTTGAGCAGGATCAGTACGGCGATGCAGACCGTCACCCCGATGACGGTCCACACCAGTTGGCCGGAGGCGGCCGGCGCCGTCTTCAGCCGTGGTGTCGCCGCGTAGGTGATGTCCAGGCGGTGCAGCAGCACCAGGCCGATGCCGGTCAGCAGGGTGGCCAGCGGCAGGATCAGTGGATCGGCGCGCGGCGCGAAGCGGCGGACGACCAGGTGCGGCACCAGCGCCACGAGGAACATGCTGCCGGCGAAGCGGGCCAGGCCGTCCGGCAGTCGTCCGGTGAGCGACAGCCCTGTGTAGAGGTAGCCGAAGACGGCGATCACGACGACGAGGGCGAGCAGCCATGCCTCGGTCCGGCGGCGGTTCGGCGCCTGGGCGAGCGCGGCGAACGTCATGGTGCGCTCGGCTTCGCGCTCCGGCTCCCCGGCCACCTGGGAAGCGCTCGTCAGTCCACGCACGGGATTCCTCCGCCATCGGTCGTCGGAGCCGCGGGCGCGTATATGAGGCGGTCCGGACATCGGCTCGGCAGTCGGGGAGGTAGACGAGGCAGCAGGTGGGACGGTTGCGACGGAAGCGGAAGGTGTGTCCGATTTGGCACGGGGTGGGGCGTGGGCGCCATACGTACACCTCGCCGCGCTGGCACTCCGCTTGACCGAGTGCTAACCGCGTCATAGTCTCGGCGTTGGCACTCTCCGCTGGGGAGTGCCAGACACACAGCGACGGGCAGGTCCGGCACCCGCGACGACGGATCCACCTGGTCGCCACCTCAGACAGTTAACCCCGTGAGATCTCCGAAGGGGGAGGTCGGATCGTGACGACCGCCAGCTCCAAGGTTGCCATCAAGCCGCTTGAGGACCGCATCGTGGTCCAGCCGCTCGACGCCGAGCAGACCACGGCCTCGGGCCTGGTCATTCCGGACACTGCCAAGGAGAAGCCCCAGGAGGGCGTCGTCCTGGCCGTGGGCCCGGGCCGCTTCGAGGACGGCAACCGTCTTCCGCTCGACGTCACCGTCGGCGACGTCGTGCTCTACAGCAAGTACGGCGGCACCGAGGTGAAGTACAACGGCGAGGAGTACCTCGTCCTCTCGGCTCGCGACGTTCTCGCGATCGTCGAGAAGTAGCCGGGGTCCGGGGGTCACTCCCCGGACTTGTACAGCACCCCAGTATTGCCTTGATCTGCGCCCCTGGTTCCCGCGTCTAAACAACCCGGGGCAGGGGCGCAGTTCGTTTTGAGCGATAGCGGTCGCCGGTGCGTGGCCGAGGATCGCAACGAGAGGACTTGAAGCAACCCATGGCGAAGATCCTGAAGTTCGACGAGGACGCCCGTCGCGCCCTCGAACGCGGCGTCAACAAGCTTGCCGACACGGTCAAGGTGACCATCGGCCCCAAGGGCCGCAATGTCGTCATCGACAAGAAGTTCGGCGCCCCGACCATCACCAACGACGGTGTCACCATCGCCCGCGAGGTGGAGGTCGAGGACCCGTACGAGAACCTGGGCGCCCAGCTCGTGAAGGAGGTGGCGACCAAGACCAACGACATCGCGGGTGACGGCACCACCACCGCCACCGTGCTGGCCCAGGCGCTGGTCCGCGAGGGCCTGCGCAACGTCGCCGCGGGCGCCTCCCCGGCCGCCCTGAAGAAGGGCATCGACGCCGCGGTCAAGGCCGTGTCCGACGAGCTCCTCGCGACCGCCCGCCCGATCGACGACAAGTCCGACATCGCCGCCGTGGCCGCCCTGTCCGCGCAGGACAAGCAGGTCGGCGAGCTCATCGCCGAGGCGATGGACAAGGTCGGCAAGGACGGTGTCATCACCGTCGAGGAGTCCAACACCTTCGGTCTGGAGCTGGACTTCACCGAGGGCATGGCCTTCGACAAGGGCTACCTGTCGCCCTACATGGTCACCGACCAGGAGCGTATGGAGGCCGTCCTCGACGACCCGTACATCCTGATCCACCAGGGCAAGATCGCCTCGATCCAGGACCTGCTGCCGCTGCTGGAGAAGGTCATCCAGGCCGGTGCCTCCAAGCCGCTGCTGATCATCGCCGAGGACGTCGAGGGCGAGGCCCTGTCGACCCTGGTCGTCAACAAGATCCGTGGCACGTTCAACGCCGTGGCCGTCAAGGCCCCCGGCTTCGGCGACCGCCGCAAGGCGATGCTCGGCGACATGGCCACCCTCACCGGTGCCACCGTCATCGCCGAGGAGGTCGGCCTCAAGCTCGACCAGGCCGGTCTTGAGGTGCTCGGCAGCGCCCGCCGCGTGACCGTCACCAAGGACGACACCACCATCGTCGACGGTGGCGGCAACTCCGAGGACGTCGTCGGCCGGGTCAACCAGATCAAGGCCGAGATCGAGTCCACCGACTCGGACTGGGACCGCGAGAAGCTCCAGGAGCGCCTGGCCAAGCTCGCCGGCGGCGTCTGCGTGATCCGCGTGGGTGCGGCCACCGAGGTCGAGCTCAAGGAGAAGAAGCACCGTCTGGAGGACGCCATCTCCGCGACCCGCGCCGCGGTCGAGGAGGGCATCGTCTCCGGTGGTGGCTCCGCTCTGGTGCACGCCGTGAAGGTGCTGGAGGGCAACCTCGGCAAGGAGGGCGACGAGGCCACCGGTGTCGCCGTCGTCCGCCGCGCCGCCGTCGAGCCGCTGCGCTGGATCGCGGAGAACGCCGGCCTTGAGGGCTACGTCATCACCGCGAAGGTCGCCGAGCAGGACAAGGGCAACGGCTTCAACGCCGCGACCGGCGAGTACGGCGACCTGGTCAAGGCCGGTGTCATCGACCCGGTCAAGGTCACCCGCTCCGCCCTGGAGAACGCCGCCTCCATCGCCTCCCTGCTCCTGACGACCGAGACCCTGGTCGTCGAGAAGCCGGCGGAGGAGGAGCCCGAGGCCGGTCACGGTCACGGCCACGCGCACTGACGGGCAGCCGCGCAACGGCTGACAGCCGGCGGTAGTCGGTAGAAAGGCCCCTGTTCCCGCTCGTGAGCGACGGGAGCAGGGGCCTTCCCGTTCGGTGTCCGCAGACGGCGATGCCCCGATGCCTGCGCCCCGATGTCTGCCGTGATGGCCTGACGGTCTGGTCAGAGCGCGCCGAGCTGCCGCATCAGGCGCATGATGTCGTAGTGCCACCAGCCTTCCTGGACCTTTCCGTCGTGGAACCGGAAGGTGGTGACCCCGGTCATGGTGCACACCTTGCCGGTCGGCTGGATGCCCATGAAGTCGCCCTTGTGCGTGCCGGTCCAGGTCCACCGCGTCACGACGTCGTCGCCCTGGGCGACCTGGGAGTCGAGGTTGAAGGTGAAGTCGAAGGCGGCGCGCCATGCGGTGACGTCGCTCCGCATGACGTCCGACCCGATCACGGTCTCCTCCTCCTTGAGGACGTCGTGGTCCCGGTAGTCGGCCGCGAACACCTCGTCGATGGCGTCGAGGTTGCCCCCGACGGCGATTTCGTGGAAGAACCGGCGGGCGGTTGCGGTGTTCAGCGGTTCGTCCCGGACGACGTCCAGGTCGGTGAAGGACGGCATCCCGTCGCAGAGCGCCACCATCTCCTGGAAGATCCGGTCGGTCTCCGGGAGGTGGGAGTTCTTCATCGCCTCTTCGTGCGAAGGGAATTCCACGATTTCGACGAAGTGCGACGCGTCGGACCGGTCCTTGCCGACGAGGCTGTGGGTGGCGGTCCGCTTGCCCTTGGTCTGCTCGACCCACTTGTCCATGAGTTCGTTCATGCCGTCGGGCCGTTCGGTCTTGTAATCGATTATCTGTACGAATTTCATGGCGCCTCCCTGGGTGGGGTGGGATGCGTCCAGTTTAGTGGTGAATTGAGATGTTGACGGGGTCACGCCGAGTGACTCTGCGCCCCCGGGTGCACGGGGTCCGCGAAGGGCAGGCCGGACGCGAACCGCGCCACCTCGTCCAGCGCCCGGTCGGCCATCCGGTGGAGTTCGCCGCCCAGGGAGCCGGCGATGTGCGGGGTGAGCAGGACGTTCGGGAGGTCGTACAACGGGGAGTCGGGGGGCGGGAGTTCGGGGTCGGTGACGTCCAGGACCGCGTTGAGACGGCCGGTCAGCAGCTCGGCGAGCAGGGCCGTTTCGTCGACGAGGGAGCCTCGGGCGGTGTTGATGAGGGTCGCGCCGTCCGGCATCAGGGCCAGCTCGCGGGCGCCGAGCAGGTGGTGGGTGGCGGGCAGCTGGGGGGCGTGCACGGTGACGATGTCGCTGTCGGCGCAGAGGGTGTCGAGGGTGGCCGGTGCCGCGCCCAGCCGGGCGGCCTCGGCGGCGTCCACGTAGGGGTCGTGCAGAAGGATGCGCAGGTCGAAGGGGCGTAGGAGTTCGATGACGCGGCGTCCGATGCGGGAGGCGCCGATGATGCCGACGGTGCGGCTGTAGTTGCCGGCCTCGGACAGTTCGCGATGCCAGTCGTGCGGGGCGCGCAGGATGCGGTAGCGGTGGGCGGCGTGCAGAACGCGCTTGTTGGCGAAGAGGATCGCGGCGAGGGTGTATTCGGCGACGGGCAGCGCGTTGGCGGAGGCCGCTGAGGTGACGGCGATGCCGCGTTGCCAACAGGCGTCGGTGATGTGGTGTTTGACCGATCCGGCGGCGTGGACGACGGCGCGCAGGCGGGGGGCCGCCGCCAGGACCCGGTCGGTGAGGGGCGGGGCGCCCCAGCAGGTGAGGAGCACCTCGGCGTCGGCGAGCGCGGCGGCCACCTCGGGCGTGGGGTCGGCCAACTCGTGGGCGACCAGACGCGAGTTGGTGCGCGTGAGGGCCGCGAGGCGGGTGTGGTGGCGGGCGTCGAGGAGCCGGTCGGCGATGCCGGGGCCCATGGACAGCAGCAGGGTGGGCCGGGCGGACGGGATATCCACAGGTCCGGGGGCATTGTCAGTGGTCGGGTGCATGGTGGTACCGGTGCTCCTTCGCGGTGCTCGCGGTCGCCCGGCGGTCGTCGTCATTTGACGCTGCCGGCGGCGAGCCGGCCTTCCAATGCCGCTGGAGGGCGACGAAGGCGGTGATCAGCGGGATGACGGCGAGGAGGGGGCCGGTGACGACGAGGGGTGTCCAACGGTAGTGGGACGGCTCGGCGTGGGTGTGCTGTTCCACGCGTACAGACCGAGGCTGAGCGGGCAGAGGCGCTGGTCGGAGAGCATGACCAGGGGGGAGGAAGAAGCTGTTCCACATGCCGTGAACGCCTTGATGCCCTGAGGCGAGCTGGACATCCAGGTCGCGAACTGCACCGCCGCCGCGGCCTAGTCGCTGTCCTTGGTGACCGCCCAGGTGGAGCCGCCGAGCATGCCGCTGGCCGGTTTCCCGTCCCAGGTGGGAAGTCGTCCCAGGTGGGAAGTCGTCCCAGGTCCTGGGCACCTCGATCTTGTGCTTCGCGAAGAAGTCCTTGCGGTAGTAGTACGTCTGCGGCGCTGCGTCGAAGGGCACCGCCCAGTTCTTGCCGCCGAGCGTGGTCAGTTCCACGGCCTGCGGCAGCAGCTTCTCCTTGAGGTCGTGCGTTGCACTGCACTCTCGCGCACGGCGGCATTCCCCCTCGCAAGTGGCGGCCCCGGGCGGCCGGATGGCGGCCGAGCCTGGTCCGGCCCGATCGATCGCAACACCAATCGATCATTCAATCCAATTCATCGTCCCTTCGATCTCCCCTCTCTTGACGTTCGATCGCCTGCGGCTGAAGGATTCCCGCGTCACCCGGCCACCCACCGCCCCCAGGGGAAGCCCATGACCACACCCCCCACTCCCGCCCCTCGCCCCCACCCCCACCCCTTCCCTCTCCCGCCCGAAGACCGTCGGCTCAGCCCGTACACCGGCTGGACCCGCGCCCACTGGGAGGCGGCGGCCGACGGCCTGCTGCGGGCCACCGCCCCGTACGCCTCCCCGCGCCACGGCCTGATCGCCCTCCCCGGCGCCCGCCCCAGCTCCTCCGGCACCCGTTCCGACGGCCTCGAAGGCTTCGCCCGTACGTTCCTGCTCGCCGCCCTCCGAGTCGCCGGCAACCACGGCCACGATCCGCACGCCCACCTCGACCGCTACGCGGAAGGCCTCGCCTCCGGCACCGAACACCCCACCTCCCACTGCGAGTTGAGGCCCTCACGCCCCGACTCCTGGCCTCGGATCGACACCGTCCGCCAGGCCTACGTCGAAGCCGCCTCCCTCGCCCTCGGCCTGCGCCTGACCCGCCGCTGGCTGTGGGACGCCCTCGACGACGGGGTCCGCGCCCGCGTCGTCGACTGGCTCCTGCCCGCCCTGGGCCCGTCCCCCGTCGACAACAACTGGTGGCTCTTCGGACTCACCGTCGGCGGCTTCCTGCTCGACGCGGACATCGAAACCGAGCACGCCCGCACCGCCATCGACCGCGCACTGGCCCGCATCGAGGACTGGTACCGCGGCGACGGCTGGTACACCGACGGCGACAACCGCGCCTTTGACCACTACAACGCCTGGGCCCTGCACTTCTACCCCGTCCTGCACGCCCACCTCGGCGCCGACGCCGCCCTCCTGGCCACCCATGGCGCACGCTTACGGGCGCATCTCGACCACTACACCC
Organism: Streptomyces sp. NPDC050636; assembly: GCF_040654775.1. Classification (NCBI taxonomy): domain Bacteria; kingdom Bacillati; phylum Actinomycetota; class Actinomycetes; order Kitasatosporales; family Streptomycetaceae; genus Streptomyces; species Streptomyces sp. NPDC050636. The sequence goes on along the minus strand of NZ_JBFAIP010000001.1, from coordinate 298,600 downwards.
GCCTCTTCGACGCCAACGGCGCCCCCATGCCCTTCGGCCGCTCCCTCACCTACCGTTTCGCCGCCACCGCCGCCCCCTGGCTCGGCGCGCTCACCGGTCACACCCCGCTCACCCCGGGCGCCACCCGCCGTCTCGCCTCCGGGACGCTGCGCCACTTCTTCGACCGCGGTGCCGTCACCGAGGACGGCCTGCTGCCGCTCGGCTGGTACGGCCCGTACGGGCCGATGCTCCAGAGCTACTCGGGCCCGGCCTCCCCCTACTGGGCCGCCAAAGGGTTCCTCGGCCTGCTTCTGCCCGCCGACCACCCGGCCTGGACCGCCCCCGAGGCGCCTCTCCCCGCCGAAACCGCGAACGCCACCCTCCCCCTGGGGCGCACCGGCCTACTCGTCCAATCCACCGCTTCCGACGGCCTCGTCCGCCTGCACAACCACGGCAGCAACTCCGCCCTCACCACCACGGACCCCTATTACGCCCGCTTCGCGTACTCAACCCGCACCGGCCCCACAACCCCCACCGAATGGCCGGCCCTCCCCGACCACACACCCCTCCCCGACAACCACTTCGCCCTGCTGATCGACGGTCGCCCCACCACCCGCGGCCCCGCCACGCCACATGCCGCCGGCCCCGACTGGGCCTCTTCCACCCATACCCCGCACCACCCCGACGGCACCGAACTCCCCGGCGTCCAGGTCCTGTCCGCCACCCTCGTCCACGGCCGCACCGAACTCCGCGCCCACCTGGTCACCGGCGCCGCCCCCGGCACCCCCGTACGCCAGACCGGCTGGGCCACCACCCCCGACGGCCCGACCGCCCAACTCCACCCCGTGCACGGCTACGACACCGCACGCCGCGCACCCACCGGCAGCACCCCGTTCGGCCCCCACACCCGGACCGCCGTCCTGGAGGGCGCCACATCCACCCCTCAGGGCACCCTCTTCGTAGCCCTGGCCTCCCTCACCGCGGACCCGTCACCCGCGCCCCTCGACACACAGGCGACAGCAACGGTCACGCCCCACGAAATCCACGTCACCTGGCACGACGGCACCAGCACCCATCTGCTCTTTCCCCACCCGCCCACGGGAGGGGACGGGCCGGACGAAGTCCGCAGGCCCGTCACCGCACCCGACAGCACCGCGTAGCGGAGGCATCAACGACGCCAACGACAACGGCGCCACACCTGACAGCGCGGGGAGTCCCGAGCGCCGGCGAGTTAACGAGGTCCGTACTTCCGGCCCGTACGCGACGTCAGCCCCCCAAGCACCCCACGCGGAGCCAACTTCACCGCCCCCATCAACGCCTTGTACCGCGGGTCCGGAATGGACAGCGACTTCCCCCGCGCCAGGTCCTTCATCGCCGCATCCACCAACTTGTCGGCGTCCAGCCACATCCACGCGGGGATGTTGTCCGTCCCCATGCCGGCCCGCTGGTGGAACTCCGTCCGTACGAATCCGGGGCACAGCGCCATCAGGCGCACCCCGCTGCCCGCCAGATCCCGTGCCGCGCCCTGCGTGAACTGCACCACCCACGCCTTGCTCGCCCCGTATGTGCCGCGCGGCACGAACGCCGCCACCGACGCGACATTGACCACCGCGCCGCGCCGCCGGTCCCGCATGCCGCGCACCCCGGCGCTGGTCAGCCTCAGCACCGCCTCGCAGTGCACCTTCAGCATCGTCAGCTCATCGGCCATCGGCACTTCGAGGTACTCGCCCTTGTTGCCGAACCCCGCGTTGTTCACCAGCAGATCCACCGGACGCTTGGAGTCCGAGAGCCGCGCCTCGACCACGGCGATACCGTCCTCGGTCGCCAGATCGGCGCTCAGCACCTCCGCCTCGATGCCGTGTCGGTCGTGCAGTTCGGTGGCCTGCTCGCGCAGCCGCTTCTCATTGCGTGCCACCAGCACCACGCTGTGGCCGTCGCTCGCGAGCCGCCGGGCGAACGCCGCCCCGATGCCCGCCGTCGCTCCCGTGATCAATGCAGTCGTCATACCGGTCAACGCTATCGGCCGCGCCGCCTCCCGTAGTTGGCAGCCTTGGCCCGTGCCTCCGGATGCAGCGCGTCCCCCGCCTCCAGGAGTCGCGGCAGCAGCTCACGCTGTGTGGTCAGGGCCCGGAACGTCAGCGCGACGCTCACCTCGTGATCCGGGCGGTGCACCAGCTCTACGGGGTCCCCGGCGCGGACCTCGCCCGGTTCGAGCACCCGCAGATACGCCCCGGGCGCCGCCGCCGCCGTGAACTGCTTGATCCAGTCGTCCTCGCCGACCCACCACTGGAACAACCGGCACGGGATACGGGGCGAGGTCACCTCCAACAGCAGCCGCGGGCCGACCCGCCAGCGCTCGCCGATGCGGGCGTCGCTGACCTCGACGCCCGAGGTGGTGAGGTTCTCACCGAAGACGCCGTTGGCCAGTTCGCGGCCCAGCTCCCGCTGCCAGGCGTCCAGGTCCTCGCGGGCGTAGGCGTACACGGCCTGGTCATCACCGCCGTGATGGCGGATGTCGAGCAGCGCGTCGCCCGCCAGCCCGCTGCCCCCGAGGCCCTTGGGGCCGGGCGCGGCGACCACCACCGGGCCGTCCACGGGCCGTTTGTCGATGCCCGTGCCGCCCTCGGCGTTGGCGTGCTCGGACGGCATGGGCCGCCCCAGATTCACGGTCAGCAGCTTCATACGGTGTCCCCTCGGCGCTCCACGGACCCACGCTGAACCACGCTGGAACCACGCTAGAACACGGCAAAACAGGCCGCATGAGGTACAAACCGGCCATCGAAACCAAAGCATCGCTCCGAACTTTCACGATCACCCCAAGATTCCCTTATGCTCGAAACATGATCGAGGCCCGTCATCTCCGTGTGCTGCGCGCCGTCTCCAGGACCGGCTCCTTCTCCGCCGCCGCGCGTGAGCTGGGCTGCACCCAGCCCGCCATCAGCCAGCAGATGAAGGCCCTGGAGCAGTCCGCGGGCACCCCGCTGCTGATCCGTACGGGCCGCGAGATGCGGCTGACGCAGGCGGGCGAGGCGCTGGTGCGGCACGCCGTCGGCATCCTGGCCGGGCTCACCGCCGCCGAGGAGGAGGTCGCCGCCATCGCGGGTCTGCGGGCGGGCCGGGTGCGGCTGGTGTCGTTCCCGTCCGGCAGCTCGACGCTGGTGCCGACCACCCTGGCGAGGATGCGCGCCAAGCACCCCGGCACCCGGGTCTCGCTGGTCGAGGCGGAGCCGCCGCGCTCGGTCGAGATGCTGCGCAACGGCGACTGCGAGATCGCGCTGGCCTTCCGCTATCCCGAGGTGCGCGGCGCGGACCCGGCGGCCGCCGCCGAATGGGACGACCTCGTGGTCCGCCCGATCCTGTCGGACCGGCTGATCGGGTTGGTCCCGGACGGCCACCGGCTGGCGAAGGCCGGTACGGCGGGCTTCGCCGAACTGGCCGACGAGCCGTGGATCGCGGGCTGCCCGCGCTGCCGCACGCATCTCGTCGAAGTCTGTGAGAGCGCCGGCTTCACACCGCGGATCGACTTCGCCACCGACGACTATCCGGCGGTGATCGGCCTGGTCGGCGCGGGTCTGGGGGTCGCCGTGCTGCCCGAGCTCGCTCTGGAGTCGGTACGTCCCAAGGGGGCGACGGCGGTACGGATGGAGCCGGCGGTGCACCGGGAGATCGTCGCGCTCACACTGCCGGATCTGGCGCGGGTACCCGCCGTCGAGGCGATGCTCGATCAGCTGGCGGAGGCGGCGGGCCGCTCGCGGGCGGGGGCGCGCACGCACTGAGGGCGGGAGCCCTTACGCGCGCAGGGGCGGCTGTGCCGGCGGAGGCGGGGCGGGTCAGGCCCGAGCGGGCCCGGCGCGGGTCCGGCCTGTCGCCGGATCGACGCGGGAGGTTTGCCGGAGGCGAGCCGCTCCGGACGGTCAGCTGTGGGTGGCGCCGACGTGGCTGGTGAGGGAGGTCGCGGGGATCAGCCGGTGGCGGGCCCGGCCCATCAGTTCCTCGCGTTCGTCCTCGGTCAGTCCGCCCCAGACCCCGTAGGGCTCGCGGACCGCCAGGGCATGCGCCGCGCATTCGGCCCGTACGGGGCAGCGCATGCACACCTCCTTCGCCGATGTCTCACGCGCGCTGCGGGCCGCTCCGCGCTCGCCCTCAGGATGGAAGAAGAGCGAGCTGTCCACACCGCGGCAGGCGGCCAGCAGCTGCCAGTCCCAGAGGTCTGCGTTCGGGCCCGGGAGGCGGGAGAAATCTGCCATTGCTTGTCCCCTCGAAGCGATGCTGTTTCGGGCTCGGTGCTCAAGACCGTACATCTACTGTCTAAGTAGATGTAAATATGACTCATTGCGAATCTAGCCGCAGACGCCTCGAAAATGGAAGAAAGAGGGCCAAATAGGGCATAGGGTGCACGCGCGGAGGTCGGTCGCACCCGTGCGCCGCCTGCGTATCCGGCTCCTCACGGAGCGTGCCGAAGTCGGTCGTCGAAGCCGTAACTCTTTCGAGTGACCGTCGTTGAGTGTGCGGAGGCGGTTGGCAGAGGTAGTCCTCGGGCACATGTCCGAGGCCCGTCAATCGCACAGGTGACGATACGTACCAGCCTGGAGGCTCAAGGTGACGCGCATCAGCTGCGGAGGGCGGTCATGACATCCGTCCTCGTCTGCGACGACTCCCCGCTTGCCCGAGAGGCGCTCCGACGGGCGGTTGCGACCGTGCCCGGCGTCGAGCGTGTGACGACAGCGGCCAACGGCGAGGAAGTCCTCCGCCGCTGGGGGGCCGATCGCTCGGACCTGATTCTGATGGACGTACGGATGCCCGGACTCGGCGGTGTCGAGACCGTGCGTCGGCTGCTGTCCGCCGACCCCGGCGCCCGGATCATCATGCTCACGGTGGCCGAGGACCTGGACGGCGTCGCGCTCGCGGTCGCCGCCGGTGCCCGCGGCTATCTGCACAAGGACGCCTCGCGCGCCGAACTGCGTGCGACGGTGACCCAGGCGCTGGCCGACCCGACGTGGAGGCTCGCCCCGCGCCGGCTGCGGTCCGCCGAGATGGGCGCCGCGCCGACGCTCACCGCCCGCGAGATCCAGGTTCTGGAGGGCATGAGTCACGGCCGCTCCAACGCCGAGATCGGTCGCGAGCTGTTCCTCTCTGAGGACACCGTCAAGACGCACGCCCGGCGGCTCTTCAAGAAGCTCGGCGCCTCCGACCGCGCACACGCGGTGGCGCTGGGATTCCGCTGGGGACTGGTCCGCTGAAGCTGCTGCGTAACCGGGGTTACGGCGCCGGCCCACTGACCGGGTGGCGAACGTCGTAACCCCGCCGAGTCGACGCTCGGCGCCGAAACCTCACGCGATACCGCATCCTTGAGGTGTGACTCCTCCCCGGCGGAGGCCGGGGCTCTCACTCGGCCAGAAGAGACCTCATGACGGACAAGCCCTGCCCGGTGCCGTACGGCACGGATACAAGCTACCGGCGAGGGCTCGGGGTCGGTATGGGTACAACCCGAACGGGGGAGGCGTGGGACGTGAGTGCTAGGGCGACGGCGCGTAACGGTTCAGTGCACAACGACGGGGGTGGTGCCGCGGACGGCTCGGCGCCAAGGCACCATGGACCGATGCGCGATGACGGGAACCAGGAGATCGGTGATCTCGTCACACGCGCCGTAGAGGGGGACCGACAGGCCACGCACGACCTGCTGGCCCATGTGCACCCCCTCGCCCTGCGTTACTGCCGCACCCGGCTCTCCCGGCTGCCGGGCGACGCCAGACACTTCGTGGAGGACCTGGCGCAGGAGGTCTGCGTCGCGGTGCTCTGCGCGCTGCCGCGCTACCGCGACACCGGAAAGCCCTTCGAGGCGTTCGTCTTCGCCATCGCCGGCCACAAGGTCGCCGATCTGCAGCGGGCCGCGATGCGCGGTCCCGGCAGCACCGCCGTGCCGTCCGACGAGATGCCCGAGCAGCCGGACGATTCCCTCGGCCCCGAGGAGCGGGCGCTGCTGAGCAGCGACGCCGAGTGGGCCAAGAAGCTGCTGGCGAATCTCCCGGAGAACCAGCGTGAGCTCGTCCTGCTGCGGGTCGCCGTGGGGCTGACAGCCGAGGAGACCGGGCAGATGCTGGGAATGTCACCGGGCGCGGTGCGGGTTGCGCAGCATCGCGCGCTGAGTCGGCTGCGGGCCCTCGCCGAGCAGTAGCAGAGCGGTGGTCCGACGGCTGGCACCGCCCGTGCATGGCGGGATGTCACCGTAGAAATGCACGAGTGATGAGGCCCTCATCTCTCGTGGGTTGGGACACTCCTCCAGGCCGTTAGCATGGGAGTCCGCGCTGAGGCAAGAGCATTGGGGAAGGTGTCATGAGTGACAACGTCGACGGTATGCCCGCCAAATTCGCCATGCTCGGGCTGACATACGACGACGTGCTGCTGCTGCCCGGTGCGTCGGAGGTGCTGCCCAACGCCGTCAGCACCGCCTCCCGGGTCTCGCGGAACGTCACGGTCAACATCCCGCTGCTGTCCGCCGCGATGGACAAGGTCACCGAGGCGCGGATGGCCATCGCCATGGCGCGTCAGGGCGGCGCCGGTGTGCTGCACCGCAATCTCTCCATCGAGGACCAGGCCAATCAGGTCGATCTGGTCAAGCGCTCCGAGTCCGGCATGGTCACCGACCCGATCACGGTCCGCCCCGATGCCTCGCTCGCCGAGGCCGACGCGCTGTGTGCCAAGTTCCGTATCAGCGGCGTCCCGGTCACCGACGCGGCGGGCCGGCTGCTGGGCATCGTCACCAACCGCGACATGGCCTTCGAGATGGACCGCAGCCGGCAGGTCCGCGAGGTCATGACGCCGATGCCGCTGGTCACCGGCAAGGTCGGCATCTCCGGCGAGGACGCCATCGAGCTGCTGCGCCGCCACAAGATCGAGAAGCTTCCGCTGGTCGATGACGCGGGTGTGCTCAAGGGCCTGATCACGGTCAAGGACTTCGTCAAGGCGGAGAAGTACCCGAACGCCGCCAAGGACGCCGAGGGCCGGCTCGTCGTCGGTGCCGCGGTGGGCGTCGGCGACGCGGCGTACGACCGGGCGCAGGCGCTGGTCGAGGCCGGTGCCGACTTCCTCGTCGTGGACAGCGCGCACGGCCACAGCCGCGGCATCCTCGACATGATCGCCAAGGTCAAGTCCAACATCAACGTCGATGTCGTCGGCGGCAATGTCGCCACCCGTGACGGCGCCCAGGCGCTGATCGACGCGGGCGCGGACGGCATCAAGGTCGGTGTCGGCCCCGGCTCCATCTGCACCACCCGCGTCGTCGCCGGCGTCGGCGTGCCGCAGGTCACCGCGATCTACGAGGCCGCGCAGGCCGCGCACGCGGCGGGCGTACCGCTGATCGGCGACGGCGGGCTGCAGTTCTCCGGCGACATCGCCAAGGCCATCGCGGCCGGCGCGGACACCGTGATGCTGGGCTCGCTGCTGGCCGGCTGCGAGGAGTCGCCGGGCGAGATGGTCTTCATCAACGGCAAGCAGTTCAAGTCGTACCGGGGCATGGGCTCGCTGGGTGCGATGCAGTCCCGTGGCCAGGGCAGGTCCTTCTCGAAGGACCGTTACTTCCAGGACAACGTCCTCTCCGAGGACAAGCTGGTCCCCGAGGGCATCGAGGGCCAGGTGCCCTACCGCGGCCCGCTCGCCTCGGTCGCCCACCAGCTCATCGGCGGCCTGCGCGCCTCCATGGGCTATGTCGGCTCCGCGGACATCCAGGAGCTCAAGGACAAGGGCCGGTTCGTCCGTATCACCGCCGCGGGCCTCAAGGAGAGCCACCCGCATGACGTCCAGATGATCACCGAGGCGCCGAACTACACGCGGCGCTGATCCTGGACACGCCCTAGCACGGCCCTACCGTGGAGCCCGCGGCCGCACCCCGGCCGCGGGCTCCGGTGTGTCGGGGATACTGGAACCGCAGACGTAGAGGAAAGGCCACACACGTGACTGAGATCGAGATCGGGCGCGGCAAGCGCGGCCGCCGGGCATACGCCTTCGACGACATCGCCGTCGTACCGAGTCGCCGCACCCGCGACCCGAAGGAGGTCTCGATCGCCTGGCAGATCGACGCCTACCGCTTCGACCTGCCGTTCCTGGCGGCTCCGATGGACTCGGTGGTCTCCCCGCAGACCGCCATCCGCATCGGTGAGCTGGGTGGTCTGGGCGTCCTCAACCTTGAGGGCCTGTGGACCCGGTACGAGGACCCGGAGCCGCTGCTCGCGGAGATCGCGGAGCTGGACGGCGCCACGGCCACCAAGCGGCTGCAGGAGATCTATGCCGCGCCGATCAGGGAAGAGCTGATCGGGCAGCGGATCAAGGAGGTGCGCGACTCCGGTGTCGTCACCGCCGCCGCGCTGTCGCCGCAGCGCACCGCCCAGTTCTCCAAGGCGGTCGTGGACGCGGGCGTGGACATCTTCGTGATCCGCGGTACGACAGTGTCGGCCGAGCATGTCTCCAGCGCCGCCGAGCCGCTGAACCTGAAGCAGTTCATCTACGAGCTGGACGTGCCCGTCATCGTCGGCGGCTGCGCCACGTACACCGCGGCGCTGCACCTGATGCGGACCGGCGCGGCCGGTGTGCTGGTCGGTTTCGGCGGTGGCGCCGCGCACACCACGCGGAACGTCCTGGGCATCCAGGTCCCGATGGCGACCGCGGTCGCGGATGTCGCCGCGGCCCGCCGGGACTACATGGACGAGTCCGGCGGCCGGTATGTGCATGTCATCGCCGACGGTGGTGTCGGCTGGTCCGGTGACCTGCCGAAGGCGATCGCCTGCGGCGCGGATGCCGTCATGATGGGCTCGCCCCTCGCGCGCGCGACGGATGCGCCCGGGCGCGGGCACCACTGGGGCATGGAGGCGGTGCACGAGGACGTGCCGCGCGGCAAGCGGATGGACCTCGGTGTGGTCGGCACGACCGAGGAGATCCTGTGCGGTCCCTCGACCACGACGGACGGGTCGATGAACTTCTTCGGCGCGCTGCGACGTGCGATGGCGACGACCGGGTACTCGGAGCTGAAGGAGTTCCAGCGGGTCGAGGTGACGGTGGCGCCTCGGCGGTAGCCGTTGGTCGAACGTTGCTGCCCCCACCGCCGGGTGGGGGGAAGGGCCGTGGGTTGCGCGTCGAGCGCAGCCGGCGGCCCTTTTTCACAACCGGTGTGCGACCCCGGTCGGTGTGGCCCCCCTCGTGTCGAGGAGCAGTTGTGCCTTGACCGACAAGCCCTGAAGGTCGTACGTGCGGTGGGACTGGAGCAACACCGTCAGGTCCGCCCCCGCCGCCGCCTCGTAGAGGGAGTCCGCGCGGGGGACCGGGCGGTCCAGGACGTGCCACTGGGGGACGAAGGGGTCGTGGTACGTGAGGTGCGCGCCCAGTTCCATCAGGCGGGAGGCGATTTCGCGGGCGGGGGAGCCCTCTTGGTCGCCGATGTCCGGCTTGTAGGTGACGCCGAGGAGGAGCACGCGCGCGCCCCGGGCGGACTTGCCGTGTTCGTTGAGGAGCGTGGCGCAGCGCTGGATGACATAGCGCGGCATCCGGCCGTTGACCTCTTGGGCGAGCTCGACCATGCGGAGCGGGTAGCTCAGTGAACGGCCTTTGTAGGACAGGTAGTTGGGGTCGATGGGGGCCGCGTGGCCGCCCATGCCGGGGCCGGGGCGGAAGGCCTGGAAGCCGAAGGGTTTGGTCTCGGCGCAGCGGATGACGTCCCAGAGGTCCACGCCGATGTCGTGGCAGAAGACCGCCATCTCGTTCATCAGGGCGATGTTGATGTGGCGGAAGTTGGTTTCGAGGAGCTTGGTGGTCTCGGCCTCGCGGGGGCCGCGGGCGCGTACGACCTTGTCGGTGAGCCGGCTGTAGAAGGCGGCGGCCGCTTCCGTGCAGGCGGGGGTGAGGCCGCCGATGACCTTGGGTGTGTTGCCGTAGCGGTGGGTGCGGTTGCCGGGGTCGTGGCGGCTGGGGGAGCAGGCCAGGTGGAAGTCGCGTCCGGCGGTGAGTCCCGAGCCCTCTTCGAGGAGGGGGCGCAGAAATTCCTCGGTGGTGCCCGGGTAGGCCGTCGATTCGAGGATGACCGTGGTGTGCGGGCGCAGCTGCGCGGCCAGCGCACGCGCCGCGTCGGCGATGGCGGTCAGGTCCAGGGCGCGGTCCTCGCCTAGCGGTGTGGCCGCGCTGATGACGGCCGTACGGACCTTGCCGAGGGCGGCGGGGTCGGTGGTGGTGCGGAAGCCGGCGGCGAGCAGGCGGCGGATCTCGGTGGCGGACAGCGGCCCGTCGGCGCCTGAGGGGGCGGCGGCGCGTGGGTCGGGGTCGTAGCCGATGGTGCTGATGCCGGCGGCGGTGGCGGCCTGGGCGAGCGGGAGGCCGAGGTGTCCGAGTCCGATGACGGCGAGGTCTGCGGGCATGGCTGCTGCCGTCCTTCCCGAGCGATTCCGGATGGCGCATAAGTAGACTAAGCGGACATTTGACCCAGAATGGGGATTGGTGGATCAAGGTGGCGGGGTGTTGCCGTCCCGGGCGGAGGGTGGATACCGGCACGTAGCGCGGACAGAATCGACAGACGGCAGGTGTGGCCCCGATCACAGCGGGAGGCAGCGGTGAAGACAGCGACACTGGGACCGGCGCAGCGTACCGAGGCGCTCGCCCGAATGGCGCAGCCGGAGTTGGACGTTCTGGTGGTCGGCGGCGGGGTCGTCGGCGCCGGTACGGCACTGGACGCGGTGACCCGCGGGCTGGCCACTGGGCTGGTCGAGGCGCGCGACTGGGCCTCGGGCACGTCGAGCCGGTCGAGCAAGCTCATCCACGGAGGACTGCGGTATCTGGAGATGCTGGACTTCGCGCTGGTGCGTGAGGCGTTGAAGGAGCGGGGGCTGCTGCTGGGGCGGCTGGCGCCGCATCTGGTGAAGCCGGTGCCGTTCCTCTACCCGTTGCAGCACAAGGGGTGGGAGCGCTGGTACGCCGGCTCGGGCGTCGCGCTCTACGACGGGATGTCGGTGTCGTCGGGGCACGGCCGCGGGCTGCCCGTGCACCGGCATCTGTCCCACAAGCGCGCACTGCAAGTGGCGCCCTGCCTGAAGAAGGACGCGCTGGTCGGTGCGTTGCAGTACTACGACGCGCAGATGGATGACGCGCGCTATGTGGCGACGATCGTGCGCACCGCCGCCGCGTACGGAGCGCACGTTGCCAACCGGGCGCGGGTGGTGGGTTTTCTGCGCGAGGGCGAACGGGTGGTCGGCGCGCGCGTGCAGGACGTCGAGACGGGCGACGAGTACGAGATCCGGGCCCAGCAGATCGTCAACGCCACCGGTGTGTGGACCGATGACACCCAGGCGCTGATCGGCGAGCGCGGGCAGTTCCACGTCCGCGCCTCGAAGGGCATTCACCTGGTCGTGCCCAAGGACCGGATTCATTCGACGACGGGCCTGATCCTGCGTACGGAGAAGAGCGTGCTGTTCGTCATTCCTTGGGGGCGGCACTGGATCGTCGGGACGACGGACACCGGCTGGGATCTGGACAAGGCGCATCCGGCAGCCTCCAGCGCCGATATCGACTATCTGCTGGAGCATGTGAATTCGGTGCTCGCGGTGCCGCTGACCAGGGACGACGTGGAGGGGGTCTACGCCGGGCTGCGCCCGTTGCTGGCAGGGGAGTCGGATGCCACCAGCAAGCTGTCGCGCGAGCACACCGTCGCGCATCCGGTGCCGGGTCTGGTCGTCGTCGCGGGCGGCAAATACACCACGTACCGGGTGATGGCCAAGGACGCCGTGGACGAGGCGGTGCACGCGCTGGACCAGCGTGTCGCGGAGTGTGTGACCGAAGACGTACCGCTGGTCGGGGCCGAGGGCTACAAGGCGTTGTGGAACGCGCGGGCTCGGATCGCGGCGCGCACCGGGCTGCATGTGGCCCGTATCGAGCACCTCTTGAACCGCTACGGCTCGCTGACCGAGGAACTGCTGGAGCTGGTGGTGGCCGATCCTTCACTGGGCGAACCGCTCGCGGCCGCCGACGACTATCTGCGGGCCGAGGCGGTCTATGCCTGCACCCACGAGGGCGCCCGGCACCTCGACGACGTCCTGACCCGCCGGACCCGGATCTCGATCGAGACCTTCGACCGGGGCACTCGCAGCGCCCGCGAGGTGGCCGAGCTGATGGCACCCGCGCTGGGCTGGGACAAGGGCCAGATCGAGAAGGAGATCGCGCACTACCAGAAGCGGGTCGAGGCGGAGCGTGAATCGCAGCGGCAGCCGGACGATCTGACGGCGGATGCGGCGCGGCTGGGGGCGCCGGACATCGTGCCGCTGTAGGCGAGGCGGCGCCCGGCGCCCCGTCGTCCACCAGCCGGCGGTGGCGCCGGGCGGGCGGCACCGGCCGGCGCGGCCCAGGCCAAGCGCATCGTCATCGGGACTCCCGTTCGTCGGGGCCGTCATGACGGGTGCCCGCAACGCCGTCCCGCACGCCCCGGGCCTTCCCCATGGCCGCGGATGAGGGAGAATGAAGGCTCTGCCAGGGTGGGTTGTCCGAGTTGGGCCAGTTTGGTGATCGATGGGAAATCGAAGCTGCCAACTCGGCTGGATTGCAGAGGGGATTCAGTGGGCGACGAGGTCGAGATGGACGGCAAGGAGGGCAGGCTGCTCGCCGGCCGGTACCGGCTCGCCGATGTTCTCGGCCGGGGCGGCATGGGCACGGTCTGGCGGGCCCGCGACGAGGTCCTGGGCCGTACGGTCGCGGTCAAGGAACTGCGCTTCCCCGGCGGGGTCGAGGAGGACGAGAAGCGTCGTCTGATCACCCGTACGCTGCGCGAGGCCAAGGCGATCGCCCGGATCCGCAACAACGGCGCCGTGACGGTCTACGACGTGGTCGACGAGGACGACCGGCCGTGGATCGTGATGGAACTCGTCGAGGGCCGCTCGCTCGCCGAGGTCGTCCGCGACGACGGCCCGCTCACCCCGCGCCGCGCCGCCGAGGTCGGCCTCGCCGTCCTGGACGTGCTGCGCGCCGCCCACACCGCGGGCATCCTGCACCGCGATGTGAAGCCGTCCAACGTCCTGATGTCGGACGACGGCCGTGTCGTGCTCACCGACTTCGGCATCGCCCAGGTCGAGGGCGACCCCTCCGTGACCTCCACCGGCATGCTCGTCGGCGCGCCGTCCTACATCTCTCCGGAGCGGGCCCGCGGCCAGAAGCCCGGCCCGCCGGCCGACATGTGGTCGCTGGGCGGCCTGCTGTACGCCTGCGTCGAGGGCGTACCGCCGTACGACAAGGGCTCGGCGATCGCGACGCTGACGGCGGTGATGACCGAGCCGGTCGAGCCGCCGAAGAGCGCCGGCATGCTGGAAGAGGTCATCTACGGCCTGCTGGTGAAGGACCCGGTGGGCCGGCTGGACGACGCGGGCGCGCGGGCGCTGCTGCTGGACGTCGTGCACGCACCGGAGGACACCGGGCCGCAGGCCCCGGAGCCTGCCATGGACGAGACGCGTGCGATGGTGCTGCCGACGGCGCCGGAGAAGCGGTCCCTGGCCAAGCCGGCGAAGCCCAAGGCGGCGCCGAAGCCCAAGGTGGCGCCGAAGCGCAAGGTGAAGGCGAAGCCGGCGGGTGCCGTCGCCACGGCCGCTGCGGTCGCGGCACCGAGCGCCCCGGAGCGGGCCGAACGTCCGCAGACGAAGGCCGGATCGGACGGCGCGCGATCGGGCGGCTCGGGCGCGCCCGCTGACGCGGACCGCGCTGAGAGCGCCGACCGCCCGGACCGTCCGGCGAACCGCCCCGGTTTCGCCTCCGAGGCCGCCAAGGAGCGGATGCGCGGCGCCCTGCTGTCCGTACGCAACGCCGCCACCGCCGCGGCCGCCTCCCGCAGCGAGTCCAGACCCGGCGACGGGAACCGGCCGGTCCCACGGGCCTCGGTGACCGACGTCGTCCCGCGCCGCACGCTCATCATCGGAGCCGTGGTCGTGGTACTGGCGATCCTGGGCACGATCCTGGCCCTCGCCCTGAGCGGGGACGAGGAAAAGGGCGGCAAGGCGTCCGGTACGGACAACAAGGCGTCCGCGAGCCACGGCAAGCCCTCGAAGGACGGGGCCGACGCGAGCGAAACGGCCGGCACGGGCGAGGAGCAGGCGAAGGGGGACGGGAAGAACGAGACGGAACCGGGCCCGTCGGACCCGTCCACGCCGAACGCCACCCCGGTCGACGACAAGAAGCTGCCGGACGGCTTCGGCAAGGTCTCCAACGGCCGGTTCCACTTCACCATGGCGATGCCCAAGGGCTTCCGGCAGACCGACACGTCGGGCCAGGGGTCCGGCGCCATATACAGCGCCTCGGGTGGCTTTCCGCGCGTCCAGGTCGACTACAACGCCCAGCCCGGCACCGACGCCGCGGCCGCGTGGCGCAGCCTGGAGCCGAACGTGCGCGGTTCCAGCGACGACTACCACCTGATCGGCATCAAGTCCGTGAAGTGGCGGGGCTATCCCACCGTCGCGGACTGGTCGTTCACGCGTACGCAGAGCGGTGAGAAGGTGCGCGTACTCGACCGCGGTTTCAGGGCCGATGACGAGCACGGCTACGCCATCATGATCACGTGCCTGGCCGACAAGTGGTCGGACAAGGAGTGCCGGGAGCTGCGCGATACGGCGTTCAAGACGTTCGCGATAAAGGACTGAAACGTTCGCGCCGGCGGACCGAAACGATCCGCCTCCGGGCGTGCGGGGGTTGGGCCGCGTGGGCGCAACCTCCCCTCGGGGCACGTATCGTGAGACATCGAAGACCGTACGCATCCGCAATCGGCGGAAATACGACCGGAAGTGACCGGAGGCGCGGGCTCGGACGGCCGGCTCCGGAGGAACGGCAGCCAACAGGCGCTGCGGGGAGGCGTCGTGGACGAGTACGCGGGGAGAGTGCTCGCCGAGCGCTACCGCCTGCCGCTGCGGCCTTCCGGTGACGGCACGGGTGACAACCCAGGTGACGACGACTTCACCGAGAGCCGTGCGTTCGACACGTACAGCGGGCAGGAGGTCCTGGTCCGCCAGGTGCCGCTGCCGGAGGTCGTGGAGGCGGAGTTCGTCGACGGGGGGCGCCTTGCCGATGGCGGCCGGGCCGGTGCGGCGCACGGTGGCGCCGGCGGTTCGTGGACGACGGGCGTGGCGGACCGGAGCCCCGGAGATCCCGCCGTGCGGCGCGCGTTGGAGGCCGCGACGGCGGCCGCGGGGCTACCCGATCACCCCCTGCTGGAGCAGGTCTTCGACGTCTTCGCGCAGGACGGCAGCCTGTGGATCGTCGGCGAACGTGTCGCGGCCCGCCCGCTGGCCGCGCTGCTCGCGGCGCAGCCCCTCTCCGCGCACCGTGCCGCGGAAATCGCCGCGGATGTGCTCACGGCGCTGCGCGCGCTGCACGCGCACGGCTGGATCCACCGCAACATCACCGACCGTACGGTCCTGATCTGCGACGACGGCCGGGCGATCCTGACCGGTCTGGCGGTGGGCGCGGCCCAGGAGGCGCTGTGCGGGTACGAGCCGGTGCCGGGAGAGGCTGAAGCGGGGGCTGAGGCTGAGGTGGCTCAGGCCCTTGAAGTCGCGGCTCCCAAGGCTGTGGTGCTCACCAAGGGCGGAGCCCGTCCCCCCTCCGCTACCACCACCTACGGCCGCCCCACCGCCGGTCTCGCCGCCGAGCGTGCGCGGCAGGCGCGGCTGAACGTCATCGGACCGGTCACCGAGCGCTGGGCGCCGGAGCAGGCCGGACCGGTGGACGAGAACGGGCAGCCGGCGGCGCCGGCCGGGCCGGCCACCGACCTCTGGGCGATCGGCGCGCTGCTGTTCCGGAGCGTGCGGGGCCGTCCTCCCTATCCCGAGGAGAGCGCCGTCGAACTGGCGCGGCTGGTGTGCGCGCAGCCGCCCGACTCCGCCGACGAGTGCGGGACGCTGCGACCCGTCGTCGAGTCGCTGCTGCGCCAGGATCCCGCCGACCGCCCGGACTTCGAGGACCTGCGCGACCGGCTGCGTACGCTGATCCGTACGGCGCCCGAGCCGGAACTCGGCAGCCGGCTGGTGACGATGCCGGCACTGGGCCGGGGCGCGGACCCGCGGCGGCTGCCGATCCTGCGGCGGCGCGGCGAACTCGTCCGCAGGGGCCGGCTCAGGAAGAGCCGGCCCCACCGCGAACGCCATCCCCATCCCCAGGCGCGGCCCATGGCCCAGCGGCCGGGCCCGTGGGCGCCGCCGGTCGCCCCCGCATCCCCTCGGCAGCGGCCCCCGAAGCAGCCGAAGCCGCTGCGGCAGCCGGCGCCCCGGCCGCCGAAGCCGCTCCACGAGCCCGCGCTGCGACGGCCGCGGCCCGCCCGTGCACCGCGGCAGGCACGCGGGCCGCGGCACCTCGGCCGGCTGCTGCTCGGCTTGGTGTTGCTCCTCCTGGTGGGCGCGGTCGCCTTCGCCATGCTGTTCATGCCGAAGTCCGGCGAGGGCTCCGAGACCGGTCAGAACGGCGCCGCCCATACAGGCACGTCGGGTTCATCGGGGCCATCGGGCTCGGCGGGCACGGACCCCGGCGGCGGTCCCGCGCCCTCCACCGGTCAGGACGCAGGTCAGGACGGCAGCAACGGCGACGGCCAGGACGGCAGCTCCGCCGCCACCGGGGAGCCGCAGCCCACCGCGCCCGCCGACCTCGCCAAGGGCTTCCAGATACGCAATGACCCCGGGGGCTTCCGGGTCGCGGTCCGCGAGGGCTGGCAGCGGCGGGGCGAGAACCAGCGCGGCCAGGTCCGCTACCTCGGCGGGGACTACGAGCTGGTGATCGTCCCCGGCCGCGACACGACCGACCGCTTCGGCGCGGACCCGATGGCCTACCAGCAGAAGAAGGAAGCCGAGCTGGCGCCGTACCGCTCCTCCAACTGGTCGTCGGCCTCCGGACTGCGCCGGATAGACGTCGGTCAGACGGCGATGGCGGAGGGCACCTTCACCTGGCGCGACAGCAGTGGCCGCGAGGTGTACGTGCGCAACCTCGCGATGATCCACAACGGCCGCTACCACCTCGTCGTCGTCATCGGGCCGGACGACGGCCGAGGCGAAGTGGACCGTATCTACGACCAGGCGACGCGCACCTACCGCCTCAACTGACCCCAAAAAAAAGGGAGTTGGGAGAGGCTCCGGCCGCTACGCGGTCAGCTCCCGCTCCAGCGGAGTCCGGAAGCGCGGCGTGATACGGACATCGCCGACCCACTCCGCCAGCCGGGCCGCCTCCGCCGTCACCGCGTCGGCGGCCTCGCCTCCGCCGTCATCCGTCAGTAGCCGCCAGACGATCTCGCCGTTCGCGCGCTGCGCCCAGCCGCCGATGATCCGGCCGTTCCACCACACCGTCGGCCCGACGTTGCCGTTGCGGTCGAAGAGCCGCGGTACGTGGTCCGGGTCGAGGTACCAGTCGCGGGCCCGCCAGCCCATCGCGGTGGGGTCGAGGCCGGGCAGCAGGGCGGCCCAGGGCTCGGGAGGGGCGACCGCTTCGAGGTCGTCCGGCAGCGCCAGGCCGGCGACGCCGTCCTCCAGCCTCACCTCGACCGCGCCGATCGCGGCCACCGCCCGCCGCGTATCGGTCAGCGTCCAGCCCGTCCACCACTTGAGGTCCTCGACGGTCGCCGGGCCGTACGACGCGAGCCAGCGGCGGGCGAGTTCGGCGCGCGCCTCGGGGGCGGGCGGCGCGGCGAGGTCGGCGAGCGCGGTGCCCGGCGCCCAGCGGAAGGAACTACTGGTCCAGCCGCCGCGCGGGCGGCCGCGCCGGATGCGCCCCTCGGCGGCCAGCACCCGCAGAATCCGGCTGGAGACGGCGACCGTGGCCTCGTACGGCTTGCCGGGGGAGACCACGGCCGTGTCGCGCAGGTCGGGGACATCGGCGGCGAGTTCGGCCGCGGTCGCCTCGCCGCGGGCGGCCAGCGCGGTGAGGGTCTTCGTCTCCACTTCGGCCAGCCGCCGCTCGTCCCAGCCCGGGATGGCGCCGGTCACCCACCTGGTCATATCGCGCCGCTCCTTGGCGGCGATGGCCTGCGCGGTCGAGGAGCCGACGACCGGCGCGAGCCCGGCGCCGACCGCGAAGAGCGTACGGCGCATGCAGAGCAGCCGGACCAGCGAGACATCGTCGTACAGCGCGCGCTCCACGTCGCCGGGGTCCGGCACGGCCAGCCGGGCACAGGCAGCCAGATGAACGGTCGCGGCGTCGGTGGCATGCAGCCCCACGACCGCGTCGGCGACCTCCTCGGCGGAGGCCGCCCGATGCGCGGCCGCGAGGAGGTGCCGCCGGCCTAGGCGGGCACGGCGGGCGGGGGTGCCGATGTGGGGGCGGGAGTGGGGCATGGGGTGAGGGTAGGCGGGATGTGGGACAGAGGGTGTCCGCTGTCGTTCGCGTCGTCCACGCCGTGGCGTACCCACCCCAGCAGCCCCCGCCCTCTCGGCACGTCGGAGCCTTGTCGGTCCAGAAGTCCGGGGCTAGCCTCTAACCCGATGAAATCTGACGATGTATCAGATTCAGCGGTCATGCGGTCATGTCCGAGAGGAACAGGGGAATTCCGATGGAGCTACCGCGCATCATCAGCGTCGACGGCCATGTGATCGAGCCCACGCATTCCTTCGGCCTGGGCCTGGTCTGATGGACCTCGCGTACACGGAGGAAGAGGAGGAGTTCCGGGCGCGCCTTCGCGAGTGGCTCGCCGAGGTCCTCCCCAAGCTGCCGCCCAGGCCGGACCCGCTCGACTGGCCCGCCCGACGCGCGTACGACATGGGCTGGCAGCGCATGCTGTACGACGCCGGGTACGCGGGCCTGCACTGGCCGGTGGACGCGGGCGGCCGGGGCGCCACGCCCACCCAGCACCTGATCTTCCTGGAGGAGACGGAGACCGCGGGCGCCCCCTACGTCGGCGCCGGCTTCGTCGGCCTGCTGCACGCGGGCCCCACCATCGCCGCCGAGGGCACAGCGGAGCAGCGGGCGCGGTGGCTGCCGCCGGTGCTGCGCGGCGACGAAGTATGGTGCCAGGGCTTCAGCGAGCCGGACGCCGGATCGGACCTGGCATCGCTGCGCACGCGCGCGCGGCGGGACGGCGACGACTACGTAGTGAGCGGGTCCAAGATCTGGACCTCGCACGCGGAGGTCGCCGACTGGTGCGAACTCCTCGTGCGCACCACGCCCGTCAGCGACGCCGCCCCGAAACACCGAGGCATCACCTGGCTCGCCCTGCCCATGGACGCCCCCGGCGTCACCGTGCGCCCGCTGCGGACGCTCGCCGGGTCCACCGAGTTCGCCGAGGTGTTCCTCGACGAGGTGCGCGTGCCCGTCGCCAACCGGGTGGGCGCGGAGAACGACGGCTGGCGGGTCACCATGGTCACCCTGTCCTTCGAGCGCGGCACGGCCTTCGTCGGCGAGGTGGTGGCCTGCCGCCGGGTGCTCGGCGCGCTCGCCCGCACGGCCCGCGCCAACGGCCGCTGGGACGACGCAGTACTACGCCGCAGACTCGGCCGGCTGGGCGCGGAGTTCACCGCGCTGTGGCGGCTCACGCAGTGGAATGTGAGCGAGGCCCAGCGGACGGGCGGACTGCCCGGCATCGGCGGCTCGGTCTTCAAGCTGCGCTATTCGCATGCCCGGCAGGAGCTGTACGACGCGGCGGCGGAGGTACTGGGCGCCGGCGCGCTGGACGCGGACCATGAATGGGTCGCGGACCGGCTGTCCGCCCTCTCGTACACGATCGCGGCCGGCACCTCGCAGATCCAGCAGAACATCGTCGCCGAGCGGATCCTCGGCCTGCCGAAGGGGCGGTGACCGGACGGTGGATTTTCAACTCACCGATGAACAAAGGGTGTTGAGGGACGGGGCGCGGGGGCTGCTGGCAGGGCGGTTCGGCCGGGAACGGGTGCGCGCGGCCGTCGACGATCCCGCGCTGGACCGCGCGCTGTGGCGCGAGCTGGGCGAGGCCGGGTTCTTCGCGCTGCGGCTGCCGGAGGCGGCCGGCGGGGTCGGGCTCGGCCTGCCGGAAGCGGTGCTGGTCTTCGAGGAGGCCGGCCGGGCGCTGCTGCCCGGACCGCTGGTCGCCTGCCAGCTGCTGGCCGGGGTGGTGGACGGCGTCGCGACCGGCGAGAAGATCGTCGGGCTGTGCGACGCGGCGGCCGACCCGGTGCTCTGGGAACACCCCGCCGACTGCGATGAGTTGATCTTGGTGGAGGGGCGCGCCGGCGGGGCGTACGGGAGCGCGGCCGCCCGGGTCCCGCACGCCCCCTTTGCCTCCGTCGACCCGCTCACCCCGCTCGCCCGTGTCACGGACGTCCCGCGTACCGCGCCCCTGGCCCTGGACGTGCCCCGGCTGCACCGCGAGGCCGCGCTGCTCACCGCGGCCCAGCAGCTGGGCAGCGCGGCCCGTACGGTCGAGATGGCGGTTGCGTACGCCCGCGAGCGCGAACAGTTCGGCGCGCCCGTCGGCTCCTTCCAGGCGATCAAGCACCTGTGCGCGCAGATGCTCGTACGGGCCGAGATCGCCAGAAGCGCTGTGTACGCGGCATCGATTACTGGCTGTGTGCGCGAGGTGACGGGCGCGAAAATGCTCGCGGACCATGCCGCGGTGCGCAACGCCCGTGACTGTCTGCAGGTGCACGGAGGCATGGGGTTCACCTGGGAAGCCGATGTCCATCTGCATCTGAAGCGAGCCTGGTTGCGGGCCGAACGCTGGGGCACGGCGGGTGAGGCGGAAGAACTGCTGGCCGCGGGCCTGGTGGCGTCAGGTGGCGGGCTGTAGTCGCCCGGCACCGTCCCGGAACCCGCGATGTCAGACTCTGGCAACTCATGTGCGAAATGCCAGACGGCACACACATAACCGGTCACGGTCTGTCGATATCGGGTTGTGTCCTAGGCGTGACTCGTCACAGGGGGGAGTCGGCGTTCCGCTCGGGTACGCTCCGTTGGGTGCGAGTGGTTCTGTGGCGCAACGGTCGCGGTGCCGTCGGTATGACGGCTCCGGGGTACGGACTGCGCGCCGCTCGCCTCGGGCGGGGGCCCGAAATCCCCCCTTGTTCGACTCCCCGCAACGCGCGTCGCACAGTATGCAGCACGCATACTCCCTTGCGCTGGAATATGCCCGAAGCGCTTGTTGGGGTGACTGAACGTCAACCATGCTGTGCTTCGCCGGGGTCACGCACCGTGATTCCGTGGAGGCGCGAGGCGATGTTTCCGCCGGTTCGGATGGTGTGAGCGGTGCAGGTGCTTCAAGTGCAGTTGGAGGTGCGGCCCGACCCCGCGGAGGTGGGGCGGGCCCGACGGTGGGCCCGGTCGCGGCTCGCGGGGTCCGGCATAGGGGCCGACGAGCCACTGGCGGAGACCCTGATCCTGCTGATCTCCGAGCTTGTCACCAATGCCGTGGTGCACACCGGCTCGGCGGCCGAGCTGCGGATGTGCTTCTCCGGGTCGGGTGCCGTCGTGGGCACCGTACGCGTCGAGGTGGTGGACGCCAGTGCCCGCCCGCCGCGCCAGCGGCACGCCGACGGCGAGGACACCAACGGCCGCGGTCTGGAACTGGTCGACGGACTGGCGGACCGCTGGGGCTGGCAGCGCGAAGGCGCCGGCAAGCGGATCTGGTGCGAGGTGGACCGCGGTCAGCCGGTGCTGATGACGGCGGGGGCCGAACTGGGTACATATGAACCCCAATGCACGATGGCAAATCGGGCGTAATCGGAATTAGTCCAGACCAGGTGTTGACGTGGCGTTGCCTGTTGATCACCCTTGTGTGGAGCGATTCGCCGTGAGGGGACGCCGAGGTTCGTAGCGGAGCCGGGGAACCGGTCCGGAGCCTTGGCGAGTGCGGGTCGCGGCCTGGAGCCGGGTGGCGGTCCGCGGTGCCGTGCTCGGGGCGCGCATGAGCGTGCACCGCCACCTGGCCGGCTCAGAGGACGGCTACGGGCGCCACCGGTGCGCCGGACCCCCCGACGAACGGTTCGGCCATCGCGGAGAGGAAGAAGGTCCAGCGGCCCTCCGCCGCGCAGGCCGTCGACAGTTCCTCCAGGTTCCAGTTCTGGCCCTGCAGCATGCCCATCTCGACCAGATCGAGGGCGTGCACCGGCATCCACAGGTTCTCGATCTCCGGCGGGAAGATCTCAAAGGTGAGGGTGTCGTTGGCGACTGCGGCGGCATCGCGGGCGTGGAACCACTCCGGGGTGCGCAGCGAAAGGCCCGGGGACGGGAACGCGTACGCCTGACGGTCGCCCGCCAGGTAGTGCTGCATCTGTCCGGTCCGGACGAGGACGATGTCGCCGCCCCGGATCGTCGTCCCCGCCAACTCCTCGGCGGCGTCCAGGTCTTCGGGTGTGACGGCGTGTCCGCCGGGCAGCCGGTCGGTGCCGTGTGCGCGGGCCACGTCGAGCAGGACACCGCGGGAGGCGATCGGGGTGGCCTTCTCGATGCCGAGGCTGGTGGCGCCGCCGTGTGCGGTGATGCTGTCGGCGGGGCGGTTGTTGTAGAGCCGCCCGGAGTGCGACACGTGGGTGAGGCCGTCCCAATGGGTGGCGGCCTGGAGGCCCATGGTGACCGCGTCGTCCGAGGTGGCGACCGTGCCGGGGCCGAAGATCTCCTGGTTGATGGCGATCATCGTGTGCAGCGGGTTGACCCGGCCGGGGATCAGGCCCGTCTGTATGCCGTCCTGCCGGAGCGGCAGCGCGAGCGGGATGCGGCGGCCGCTCCGGATGCACCTGGCGGCCTCCCGTACGACCTGGTCGGTGATCAGGTTGAGGGTGCCGATTTCGTCGTCCGCGCCCCAACGCCCCCAGTTGTTCACGCGTTTGGCGATGTCGTGGAACTGCGGTGGCAGCGGCATGGGGGCCTCCGGGGTCTTGTGTTTGACGCGCGCCTGCTCAAAAATCTAACGGTCCGTCAGAAAGTGTGGGAAGGGGCGCGGCATGGGGAACGCGGGGAACTTCTTGGCCGGCAAGGTGGTCGCCGTCACGGGGGCGGGGCGCGGTATCGGGCGCGCTGTCGCGCTCGCCTGCGCCGCGCACGGTGCGCGGGTCGTGGTCAATGACTACGGCGTCTCGATCGAGGGTGGTGAACCGAGCAGTGAGGTCGCCGAATCGGTGGTGAAGGAGATCGAGGCGGCGGGCGGTACCGCGACGGCCGTTGCCGATGACGTGTCGACGATGGCGGGTGGACAGCGGATCGTGGACACCGCGCTGGCGCAGTACGGGCGGATCGACGGCGTGGTGTGTGTGGCCGGGATTCTGCGGGAGCGAATGCTCTTCAACATGTCCGAGGAGGAGTGGGACCCGGTGGTCGCCACTCATCTGAAGGGGACGTTCACGGTCTTCCGGGCGGCGGCCGCGGTGATGCGGCGGCAGGGTGCCGGGACGTTGATCGGGTTCACCAGCGGCAACCATCAGGGGTCCGTTTCCCAGGCCAACTACGCCTCCGCGAAGGGCGGGATCATCTCGTTGGTGCGGAGCGCGGCGCTGGGGCTGCACAAGTACGGGGTGACGGCCAATGCGGTGGCGCCGGTCGCGCGGACGCGGATGTCGGCAAATGTGCCGATGGAGCTGAAGGAGATCGGGGAGCCGGAGGACGTGGCGGCGTTCGTCGTCTATCTGCTGAGCGAGCGGGCCCGGGAGGCCGGGATCACCGGGCAGGTCTACACGGTGGCGGGGCCGAAGATCGCGGTGTGGGCCCAGCCGCGTGAACTGCGTTCCGCCTATGCCGATGGGGGGTGGACGCCGGAGAAGGTCGCTGACGTGGTGTCGGGGTCGGTGGGCGCCGACCCCATGCCGATGCTGGAGCAGCTGTCCGCGATGGCGAAGGCTGCGGCGGCGAAGGCGCGGCCCAACCAGTAGGCGGTTCCGTACGTTGCCGGTGCGGTGCCGCTGTTTCCTGTTGCCGCCGCGCGGGGCTGTCGGGTGCGGGGTGGAGGTCGGTGGCCGCTTGTGCAGGAGGTCGGTGTGGACTTTGGGTTGGGGAGTGCGGATGACGAGTTCCGGGCCGAGGTCCGTGACTGGCTGTCCCGCCATCTCGTAGGGCGCTACGCCGAGTTGGCGGGACGCGGTGGCCCTGGAAGTGAGCACGAGGGGGGCGAGGCACGCCGGGCGTGGGAGCGGGAGCTCGGCGCGGGTGGGTGGATCGGGCTCGGGTGGGACCGTGCGCACGGCGCGTACGGGAATCGTTCGGCGACGCTGACCGAGCAGGTCGTGTGGGCCGAGGAGTATGCGCGGGCCAGGGCGCCGGGGCGGATGGGGCATATCGGCGAGAATTTGCTGGCGCCGACCCTGATCGCGTACGGCGACGAGGCGCAGCGGCGGCGGTTTCTGCCGGGTATCGCCCGGGGCGAGGAACTGTGGTGCCAGGGCTACAGCGAGCCGGAGGCCGGGTCGGATCTGGCCGGGCTGCGAACCGCCGCGGTCCGGGACGGGGCCGGGTATCGGGTCAGCGGGCAGAAGATCTGGACCTCGCTGGCCGCGGAGGCCGACTGGTGCTTCGTACTGGCGCGGACCGACCCGGGCGAGCGGCGGCACCGGGGGCTCTCGTTTCTGCTGGTGCCGATGGATCAGCCGGGGCGGATCGAGGTGCGGCCGATCCGGCAGATGTCGGGGACGGCGGAGTTCAACGAGGTGTTCTTCGACGGGGCGGTGGCCCGGGATGTGGTGGGCGGGGAGGGCGCGGGCTGGCGGGTGGCGATGGGCCTGCTCGCGTGGGAGCGGGGGGTGTCGACGCTCGTCCAGCAGATCGGGTTCGCGGCGGAGCTGGCGGACGTCGTCGAGGCCGCGGTGCGGTGCGGGGCGGTGCGGGACCCGGTGGTGCGCGATCAACTCGTGAGGCAGTGGGCCGAGTTGAAGGTCATGCGGTGGAATGCGCTGCGGACCTTGGGGGCGGCCGGTGATGCGGGTGCGCCCAGTGTGGCGAAGCTGCTGTGGGGCGGCTGGCATCGGCGCCTCGGAGAGCTGGCGATGGGGGTGCGCGGGGCCGCGGCCGTGCTGGGCCCCGCCGACTGGACCGCTGACGCACCGTACGAACTGGACGCGTTGCAGCGGCTGTTCCTGTTCAGCCGGGCCGACACCATATACGGCGGTTCGGACGAGATCCAGCGCACCATCATCGCCGAGCGTGTGCTCGGCCTGCCCAGAGTGGAGCGGTGAATGACCAGAGTGGAGCGGGCATGAAGGGCGTCATTTTCGACGGTGAGCAGCCCCGGGTCGTGGACGATCTGGAGGTGCGGGACCCGGGGCCGGGGGAGGTGCTGGTCGGGATCCGGGCCGCCGGGTTGTGCCACAGCGATTTGTCAGTGGTCGATGGGACGATTCCCTTCCCGGTGCCGGTGGTGCTGGGGCATGAGGGAGCGGGGGTGGTCGAGGCCGTGGGGGCGGGCGTCGGTCATGTGGCGCCCGGCGATCATGTGGCGCTGTCCACGCTGGCGAACTGTGGGGCGTGCGCGGAGTGCGACCGGGGGCGGCCGACGATGTGCCGGAAGGCGATCGGGATGCCGGGAAAGCCGTTCCGGCGGGGCGGCACGGAGCTGTTCAGCTTCGCGTCGAACTCGGCGTTCGCGGAGCGTACGGTCGTCAAGGCGGTGCAGGCGGTGAGGATCGCCGAGGACATTCCGCTGACATCGGCCGCGCTGATCGGGTGCGGAGTGCTGACGGGCGTGGGAGCCGTGCTCAACCGGGCACGGGTCGGCTGCGGGGACTCGGTCGTGGTGATCGGGACCGGGGGGATCGGCCTCAACGTGCTCCAGGGCGCGCGTATCGCCGGGGCGTCGACGATCGTCGCGGTGGACGCCAACCCCGCCAAGGAGGCGGTGGCGCGACAGTTCGGGGCGACACATTTCGTTGATGCGTCGGCAGTGGGGGACAGCGTCACGGCGGTGAAGGAGATCCTGCCGACCGGTGCCGACCACGCCTTCGAGTGTGTGGGCAGCACCCGGCTGATCCGGCAGGCGATCGACCTGCTGGACCGGCACGGCCAGGCGGTGCTCCTGGGCGTGCCGCCGGCCACCGCGGAGGCGTCGTTCCTGGTGTCGTCGATGTACCTGGACAAGTCGATCCTGGGCTGCCGTTACGGGTCGTCGCGGCCGCAGCGGGACATCGCGCTGTACGCCCGGCTGTACCGCGAAGGGCGCCTGCTGCTGGACGAGTTGGTGACCGAGACGTATCCGGTCGAGGACTTCGCGAAGGCGGCGGACGATGCGCACCATGGGCGGGTGGCGCGGGGGGTGTTGACGTTCGGCCCTTCCGCTGCGCTTGGCTGAGGGCGGGCTCCGGGGAGGGGCGAGGGGCGGGAGGGACCTGCTGACGGGCCTGCCAGCGCCCTGTCCGCGCACGTGCCCCGCCCCCTTCCTCCCCCTCCTTCCCCGCCCCCTGGCCCGATCCTGGTGAACCCTGGCCTTCCGGCCACTCGTTCCGCCCCGGTTGTTCCCCGAAGCTGCTCTGGTGACCCAGACCCCCGAGCTGCCCGTACATGCTTCCGCCCAGGCCGGACCGGAAGTGTCCGGCGACAGCGCCTCCGCTCCCGCGCCCCGCCGCCGACGCCCGCACCGTGCCTGGACGGTGGCCGCCGTCACCTTCCTCACGATCATCGGCGCGGCCGGCTTCGCCTCCCTGCCCGGCCTGCTCATCGACCCGCTGCACGCCGAGTTCCACTGGTCGCGCGCCACCATCGGCTTCGCGGTGTCCGTGAACCTCGCCCTCTACGGGCTGACGGCGCCGTTCGCCGCGGCACTGATGGACCGCTTCGGCATCCGGAGGGTGGTCGCCGCCGCCCTCACGGTGATCGCGACCGGCGCCGGCCTGACCGTCTTCATGACGACCAGCTGGCAACTCGTCCTCCTATGGGGCGTGTTGGTGGGGCTGGGCAGCGGCTCGATGGCGCTCGCCTTCGCCGCGACGGTCACCGGCCGCTGGTTCACCGAGCGGCGCGGGCTGGTCACCGGCATCCTCACCGCGGCCGGCGCCTCGGGGCAGCTCGTCTTCCTGCCGCTGCTCTCCTGGATCGTCGACCGGCACGACTGGCGCCCGGCCGCCGTGACCGTCGCGCTCGCCGCCCTCGCCGTCGTCCCGCTGGTGTGGCTGCTGCTACGGGACCACCCGGCGGACGTCGGCCTCGCGCCGTACGGGGCGACGGAGTTCGTGCCCAAGCCGCCGCCGCAGCCCGGCGCGGCCCGGCGCGCGATACGGGCGCTGGTCTCGGCGGCCCGTACGGGACCGTTCTGGCTGCTGGCCGGTACCTTCGCGATCTGCGGTGCAACGACGAACGGCCTGGTCAAGACCCACTTTGTACCCGCCGCCCACGACCACGGCATGCCGATGACGGCGGCCGCCTCGCTGCTCGCGGTGATCGGCGTCTTCGACATCGTCGGCACCATCGCCTCGGGCTGGTTCACCGACCGCTTCGACACCCGCCGGCTGCTCGCCGTCTACTACGGCCTGCGCGGCGTGTCGCTGATGTTCCTGCCGCTGCTGCTCGCGGACTCGGTCCATCCGCCGATGGTCTTCTTCATCGTCTTCTACGGGCTGGACTGGGTCGCGACCGTACCGCCGACCATCGCCCTGTGCCGCGAGTACTACGGTGAGGACAGTGCGATCGTCTTCGGCTGGGTCCTGGCGGCCCACCAGGTGGGCGCCGCTCTGATCGCCTTCCTCGGCGGCCTGGCGCGGGACGCCTTCGGCACGTACGACCCGGTCTGGTACGCCTCGGGCGCGCTGTGCGCGCTGGCTGCGCTGATGGCCTTGGTGATACGGCAGCGGAGGGCGGCGGGCGAGGGGTTGCCGACTCTGTCATAGGCCTGCTCCGCGACTGGCGTGCCTAGGACCTGTCCGATGGGTCAGGGTCGGAAGGCCCTGGTCACCTCCCCGCTGAAGTGGCCGAAGGCTCCCCGGTGGAAGAGGAGCGGGCCGCCCTCCGCCGCGTCCGCGTCCGTCCCGAGCGCATCGACCCGGCCGACCACGATCAGGTGGTCGCCGCCGGTGTGCACGGCCTGGATCGTGCAGTCGATCCAGGCGGGGACGTCCGCCAGCCGCGGTGAACCGGTGGCCGGGGCCGCCACGTACGAGACGCCGGCGAACTTGTCGCCGCCGCTGACCGCGAAGCCGCGGCACAGCTCGCCCTGCCCCGCGCCGAGGATGTTGACGCAGAAGACACCGGCGCGGGCGATCCGCGGCCAGGTGGTCGATGTACGCGCCACCATGAAGGTGATCAGCGGCGGGTCGAGGGAGAGCGAGGCGAAGGACTGGCAGGCGAAGCCGGCCGGGCCCGTATCGCCCGGCGCGGTGATGACGGTGACGCCGCTGGCGAAGTGTCCCAGGACGGCACGGAATTCGGCCGGGTCCAGAGGGGCGCGCTCGTCTTCGCGTACGGCTCGTAGGGCGGGGCGTGGCAGCGGGGCGGCGGAGACGGAGGGGGCGGCGGCCGGTGTGGCGGCCGTGGTCGGCGCGCCGACCGAGCGCAGATACCGCACGGCCGTGGCCGCCATTCCCGCGTGTCCCATCATGGATCCATTGAATCTGATGGAGTGTCAGATGGGAAGGGGTGGCCAGGTGGCCGCTGGCGTGGGCGCCACCCGCAAGGGTGGTTTGCCGGAATTCCGGGGGCAGATGCGGGTGATTCGCGGGAGATTGGAGGGTCGATTCCTGATTGGCAGGAGCGCGCCCGGGTACCTTCCACCTCGGCCGCGCCGTAGCCAAGCACGGGGGAGAGTTCCGGTAAATGGCCGATGCGACACCGTCAACGCCCTTATCCACCACGTCACCCAGCTTCGATGAGGTCTTCTGCGGGCTGTTGCCCCGGCTCTACCGGCGCGCGGTGATGCTGGCCGGATCGAGACAGTCCGCGGAGGATGTGGTGCATGAGGCCTACCTCAAACTCGCGGCCCGCCCGCAGCGCTTTCTCGCGCACCCGGAGCCGTACGCCTACGCCTTCACCACGGTGCTGAACGTCGCCCGCGACGCGTACCGGAAGGACCGGCGGCAGGTGCTGGTCGATGCGATGGAGGGCGTTGAGGACGCTGCTTCCGGCGGGGCGGGTGGTGGCGCCGGGGGGTCCGGTGTGGCATCCGGCGGCTGGGACGGCGGGGTGGAACGGCGGCACGCCGAGCTCGAAGCGGTGCGCCTGTTAGGGCGGTTGTCGCACCGACAGGCCGGGATCGTCATCCTGGTGGACCTCGACGGCTACACCATCGACCAGGCCGCGAAGATCATGAAGGTGCACCGCGGCACCGCGGCCCGGCATCGTGCCCGTGCGCTGGACAGGCTGCGCGCCTACCTCGTTGAATCGGATCACGGGCGGGCGGGGAGGTGAGCGGCACGGTGGGCGCGGGGTCACGAGACGGCGGTGCGGGCGGTGGCGCGGGCGCGAGCCATGGCGGCGGCCGTGATGACAGCCGTGATGACGGTTCCGGGGGCGATGTCGAGGCGCTGCTGCGCGAGCGGCTTCGGCTCGCGGACGAGCAGATCGAGATGCCGGCGGGACTGTGGGGCCGCATCAAGGAGTCCGGGGCCGAACCGGTGCCCTCCGTGGTCGCGCTGCCGAGTCGGCGCCCGTATGCCGTCGCGCTCGCGGTCGCGGCGGCGGTGGCCGCGGTGGCGCTGGGGGCGTGGTGGCTGCTGCGGCCGGGGCCGGTCGAGGTGAAGCCGGCCGGGCCGCCCCCGACGGTGCCGGTCAAGGTCTACAACAGCGAGTCGGCCTGCCGTACGGGCCGCTTCCTGGAGTGCGCGCTGCGGCTGGCCAAGGATCCGCACGCGAAGTACGAAGCCCGAGGCAATTCCGCCGGTCGGGTCTGGCACGGCGATGTGGTGGCCGCCCGCTGTGTGGTCACCGACGGGCGGCTGGTCCGCGACGAACAGGGCATCACCTCCACCCGCTGGTATCTGGTCACCAGTGAGCAGGGGGTGGAGGGTTGGCTGCCGGGGGTGCGGACCCGTAATACGCGGGAGGTGCCGGTTTGCCCCGCCGATGTAAAGTGATGCAGATCACAATCCCTGGCGTCATGCGGGGCGGGCCGGTCGCCCGTGTGTGGAGTGCGTATCCGCGCGAATCCGTGTGAATCCGCTTGGCGCATCCGCTGAAGCGGCCGTACGAGACGGGGAGTCGGCGATGAAGGTACCTGCCAGGGTCAGGGGCGCCGTCTGGGCGGGAGCCCTCGCGGCCGGGCTGCTGGGGGCGGCGGGCGCGGCCACGGGCGGCCCCACCGAGACGAGGCCACCGGAGGCGGGCGGCACCGGGACGCCTCCGGTGGGGAGGAAGCCGGTGGCGACGCCCCCGGTGGGGACGAGCGCGGTCGGCACCGGCGCCGTCCGGACCGAGGTATTCCGGACCGGCGCCTTCGGGGGGAGCGTTTTCGGCACGGGTGCCTTCGGCAGGGGCGCTTTCGGGACGGGGTGCGCCGAGCGGCCCGTGCCGACCGGCACTTACCGCCCCCGATAGGCCGGGCTGCGCCGCTCCACGAAGGAGGCGACGCCTTCCTGTGCGTCCGAGGTCGTCATATTGATCTCCTGGGCGGTGGCCTCGGCGGCGAAGGACGTGGCCCGGTCGCCGTCGAGTGAGGCGTTGACCAGCTGTTTCGTGAGAGTCAGCGCACGGGTGGGGCCGGTCGCCAGGCGTTCGGCCCACTCCCGGGCCGTCTTCGTCAACTCGCCGTCCGGAACCACCCGGTTGACCAGTCCCAGCCGCTCGGCCTCGGCGGCCGGTACGGCGTCACCGAAGAACATCAGCTCCTTGGCGCGCTGCGGGCCGATCAGCCGCGGCAGGAGGTAGGCGCCGGCGCCGTCCGGGACCAGTCCGCGGCGCACGAACACCTCGATGAACCGGGCCGATTCGGCGGCCAGCACCAGATCGCAGGCGAACGCGAGATGCGCGCCGATTCCGGCCGCGGTGCCGTTGACGGCCGCGATCACCGGTTTCTCGCAGTCCAGCACCGCGGCGATGAGGCGCTGGGCGCCGCGCTGGATCAGCCGGGCCACATCACCGGCGACCCGGTCGCCCGTCGACGGCGGTCCGCGCAGGTCGGCGCCGGCGCAGAAGCCCTTGCCGGTCGCGGTGATCACCACGGCCCGTACGTCCGGGTCGGCGGAGGCTTCCGTGAGTCGCTCGATGATGCGTTCGCGCTGGTCGGGGGTGACGGCGTTCATGGCCTCCGGCCGGTTGAGCGTGATCCACGAGACGCCGTTGTCAGTGGCATGGAGTACCAATGAATCGACGGGATCTGCGGCGGGAGTTGACGCGGCGGGGCCGGAGGGATCGGTGGCTTCCGCGGAAGGTGCCGAGTTTCCGGGGGTGTCGGGGGATACGGGGGAGGACGTCATGGGGGAGTGGCTCCAGAGGGTGTGGTCGGGGCGCGTGGGGAAGGGGCGCGAGTGGTCGGGGCGCGTGCGGCGATCCGCAGGCCGATTACGACGCGTACGGGCTGCGCCGCGCGTGCAGCCCGCACCGTGTGTACGGCCCGCACGGTCAATGACAGACGGCAAGCGCGTCAAGGGCCACGGCGCCCTCCCCGCGCGGCAGGACCACGAGCGGGTTGATGTCCAACTCGGCCAGATCGCCGCCCAGTTCGAGCGCCATCCGCTGCACCCGCAGGACGACCTCGATGAGTGCGTCGGTGTCCGCGGGCGGCGCTCCGCGTACGCCGTCCAGGAGGGCGTGGCCGCGCAGTTCACCGAGCATCGCGCGCGCCTGGTCCTCCCCGAAGGGGGGCACGCCCACAGCGACGTCCCGCAGGACCTCCACGAGCACCCCGCCGAGCCCGACCGTCACCGTCGGCCCGAAGAGGCTGTCGTGGGTGACTCCCACGACCATTTCCACCCCCCGCTCGATCATCTGGCAGACCAGTACGCCGTCCAGCGGGACGTCCTCGTAGCGGGCGATGTCGATGAGTTCGCGGTAGGCGTCCCTGACCTGGCTGGCGGAGGTCAGGCCGACCTTGACCAGGCCGAGTTCGGTCTTGTGGGCCAGCTGCGGCCCGGAGGCCTTCATGACCACCGGGTAGCCGACCAGGCTCGCCGCCCGTACGGCCGCCGCCGCGCTGGTCACCAGCTGTTCGCGCGGGACGCGGATGCCGTAGGCCCGCAGCAGCTGCTTCGCCGCGTGCTCGCTGAGCTGCTGTCCCGGGCGCATCAGGCCCTGTGCCTTGCGCGCGGAGGGGGACGGTACGCGCGGGGCGTCGTCGAAGGGGGAGCGGTAGCCGGCGGCGAAGCGGTGGTGTTCGAGGTAGGCGCGGACGGCGGTGATGCAGTTGGCGAAGGTGCGGAAGGTCGCCACGCGCGAGGAGCCGAGGAGGGTGGTGCGGTAGGCGTCCTCGGTGCCGACCGGCGACCCCCACACCACACACACCAGCTTGTCCGACTGCTCCGCCGCGTCCACCAGATCCTGCGCGAGCTTGTCGCTCATGGGCGGGAAGGGCCCGGTGATGGGGCAGATCAGCACCCCTACGGACGGGTCGGCCAGGATCGCATCGATGATCTTGCGGCCGCGCCAGTCGCCGACCGGGTGCCCGCCGTTGTCGATCGGGTTGGCGACATTGAGGTAGTCCGGTATCCACTGATGCAGTTCGGACTGCTTGGCGTCCGTGAGCGTGGGCAGCCGCAGGCCCGCCGCGGTCGCGAGGTCGGAGAAGTGGGCGCCGGTGCCCCCGGAGATCGAGTAGACGGCGACGCCCTCGGCGGTGGGCTTCCTGGCGCGGGCCAGCAGCGCCGCGGTGTCCTGGAGCTCGTCGAGCCCGTCCACCCGGATCACGCCGAACTGCCGCATCGCGGCGTCCACGACACGGTCCGCGCCGGTGAGCTTGCCGGTGTGCGAGGCGGCCATCCGGGCGCCGGTCTCGGTGCGGCCGACCTTGACGGCGACGACGGGCACCTTGTTACGGGCGGCGTGGTCGGCGGCGAGCAGGAACCCACGCCCGTCCTTGAGCCCTTCCACGTACGCGGCGATGGCGCCGACCTCGGGGCGGGAGGCGAAGTAGGAGATGAAGTCGGCGGTCTCCAGGTCGGCCTCGTTGCCGGTGGGCGCCCAGTGGGAGAGGCGGATACCCAGTTCCTGGAGGGTGAAGACGGGACGGCCCTGGTGGCCGGACTGGGTGATCAGCGCGATGGCCGGGCCGTCCAGGTCGTCGCGGAACTTCTCGAAGGCGTTGAGGTTGGTGTTCGGGCCGAGCAACCGCAGCCCGGCGCGTTCGACGGCGTCGGCCAGCCGGGCCTGGGCGGCCGCGCCCGCCGCACCGGTCTCGGCGAAGCCGGAGGCGAAGGCGACCGCGAACCTCACCTTGGCCTCAGCGAGTTGCCCGATGACAGGTACGGGGTCGCCGACCAGCAGGACGGCGAGGTCGACCCGCTCCGGCAGGTCGGCGACGGCGGCGTGGCAGGGCAGGCCGAAGACCTGATCGCGCCCCGGATTGACGGGATGGAGCCGGGCGCCGACGCGCTCGGCCCAGGCGACCAGCTGGCGCGTGATGCCGGTGTTGGGGCGCCCTTCGCTGTCCGAGGCGCCGATCACGGCCACGGACTCGGGCCGGAAGAAGCGGTCCAGGTCGGGCACCGGAGCGTGCAGCGGACGGCCGCTGACATCCCGGTCCACGCTGTCGCCATGCGGCTCGCTGAGGCCGTGGACGGCAAGTGGTGGCTGCTCCCCGCAGGCCACGACGCGGGCCGGCCCGGAGTGAGTGGTGAGGGTGCCATGAGTCGATCCAAGCATCGCAGACGCCCGCTCCTGTGTGACGGCTCTCGTTACCTGACGCACTACCTGACGCATAGTCAGATTACTGAACTGACGCCATGTCAGGAATGGGGCTGCACGGTAAAGCTTCCGGGGGTGCTGGGCGGCGAAGCGCGGAGGTGTCGCGAGTGCGGGCCTGTCTCGGGTGTGGGCCTGTCTTGGGGTGCGGCGGTGATTGCGCCCGGCCCCTTGCGCGCCCGGGATCCATCCACTGAACTGACTTACCGTCAGATACTTCGGATGGGCGGGCAGCGGGAGGGCGTGCGGGATGCAGACGATCTGGTTCGAGCGTGGCACCGGCATCGCGTGGGCGGCGGACGTGGCGGCCAAGCGCCACTGGGGCGCTGTGCGCAGCGGCTTCGACGAGGTCGTACGGGCCCGGCCCCGGCCCAAAGCGATGGCGTATGTCGTGGTGGCGGGGGTGTTCCGGTGATGGCGGGGGCTGCGGCGGCCGGAAGTGCGGCACGTTTCGATCTGCCGGAGGTGGACGCGTTCACCCGGCCCTATTGGGACGCGGCGGCCGAGGGGCAACTGCTGCTGCGCCGCTGCCGGGCCGAGGGATGCGGTGCGGCCCACCACTACCCGCGGGAGTTCTGCCCGTACTGCTGGAGCGAGGACGTCGCGTGGGAGCCGGCCTGCGGCCGCGCCACCCTCTACACCTGGTCCGTCGTGCACCGTAACGACCTCCCGCCCTTCGGCGGCCGGGTGCCGTACGTCGCGGCCGTGGTGGACCTCTCCGAGGGGCCGCGGATGATGACCGAGATTACCGACTGCCCGGAGGGCGACCTGCGGATCGGTATGCCGCTGATGGTGCACTTCCGTACGGAGGGCGGGGCGGACGGCGAATGCACAGGGGGGACGAGAGGGGCAGGGGGTACGGGAGGGATAGGGGGCGAAGGCGTGACGGGGGGCGGTGGGCTCGCGGTTCCCCTCTTCCGGCCCGCGTAATTCCGGTGGCAGGCGGTATCCGTGCGGGGCATGCTGTGGCGGTGCTGATTCGAGAAGCGACCGCGGCCGACTGGCCCGCCATCTGGCCGTTCTTCCATGCCATAGTCGAGGCAGGCGAGACCTACACCTACCCGCGCGACATGGACGAGCCGGCGGGCCGGGAGTCGTGGATGCTCCAGCCACCGGGCCGTACGGTCGTTGCCGTCGACGAGGCCGGGACGGTGCTGGGTTCGGCCAAGATGAACCCCAACCACATGGGTGGCGCCTCGCATATCGCCAGCGCCAGTTTCATGGTCGACCCGCGGTACGGCGGCCGTGGTGTCGGACGGGCGCTGGGCGAGCATGTGCTGGCCTGGGCCCGTGTCGAGGGCTACCGTGCGATGCAGTTCAACGCGGTCGTGGAGACCAACACCGTTGCCGTCGCGCTCTGGAAGTCCCTCGGCTTCCAGATCATGACCACCCTCCCCGAGGGGTTCCGGCACCCCGCCAAGGGCTATGTCGGGCTGCACATCATGTATCAGCAGCTGTGAGGGGCAGGCCGCCGGCCACGGAGACGGGACCCTGTTACGGCCAGAGCAGTTCGTGCTCCCAACAGCCATCCACATAACGGTAGTTGAGGCGTACGTGCTGCCTCCGCGCATCGCCCTGGAAGAACTCGACCTCCTCGGCGCGCAGCACATACAGCGTCCAGCTCGGAACGGGTGCGTCCGGCTCGCGCCGCGCCCGCTCCCACGCCGCATCCGACGCCCGTGCCAGCTCCTCAACAGAACCCAGGACCTCGCTCTGTCGTCCGACCAGTGCCGCCGCCAGCGCGCCCGTGGAGCGGCGGTGCAGGTCGGCCGCGCTCTCCTTGGGCCCGGCCGTGGTCACCGTCCCGCGGATACGGACCTGGCGGCCGACCGCGGCCCAGTAGAACCCGAGCGCCGCCCGCGGTCGGGCGGCCAGTTCCCGGCCCTTGCGGCTGCCGCGGTGTGAGGCGAAGTGCCAGCCGCGCTCATCGGCGTCGTGCAGCATCAGGGTCCGTACGGACGGGTCGCCGGCCGCGTCCGCCGTGGCCAGCGTCATGGTGTGCGGTTCGGGGACACCGGCCTCGGCGGCCTCCCGCAGCCACTGGCGGAACAGCGGCAGCGGCTCGGCCGGGGCCTTCACCGGGTCGAACGGCGGCAGCTCGCTCTCCCAGACCCGCAGCCCGCGCAGCAGGTCGTGGAACGCGCGGGCGGCATCGCCTTCGGAGGGACGGTTGGCGGCGTCGGACGTGTGGCCGTCGGCGACGCCGGTGTGGTCGGCGGCAACGGCGGGGGTCTCGTCCGGGCTGCTCTCCGGGCTGCTGTCCGGGGTGCCCTCCGGGGTGGCGTCCTGCTTGTCGTCCGGGGTGTCCTGGTGCGCGGGAAGATCGGCCATGTCAGGCAGCGTACGACGGGGTCGCCGGGACCGGTGACGTGGTTGCCGCGGCGGCCGGGGTCGCCGACGGCACCGAATAGTCCTTGAGCGTGATCGCGTTGGCGGCGTGCTGCACACCCTCGGTGATCTTCCTCGCGACCAGGTCCTTCCATGGCATGTGCGGCAGGATCCGCATCATCAGATGCCGGAACCGGATCGCACCCCAGGTCCCCGCGGTCATCTCCTTGGCGAACTTCTCCGCCTGCCGGTGATTGACCTCGACATAGCCGCGCATCTCCTCCTCGTAGCGGCCGAAGGCCACCGCCGGGTCACCGCCGGCCGCGGCCAGCTCTCCGGCGAGGACGTAGGCGCCGACCAGCGCCATCCCCGTACCCTGCCCCGAAGCCGGCGAGGAGCAGTGTGCAGCATCGCCGAGCAGCACCACCCGCCCGCGCGACCAGCGGTCCATCTCGATCAGGTTCAGTCCGTCGAAGTAGAAATCGGTCGCCTCGCGGGCTGCTTCGAGCATCCGAGGGATCTGGCCCCAGCCGCCGGCCGGGGGAATCCCCGTGCCATCGCCCGCGAACGCGGCATTCAGCAGGGCCAGTTGCGCCGCGCCGTCCCGGTGGTCGTACGTCAGCCGTGGCGAGCGGAAGGTCATAAAGGCCTTGGCCGCCGGGGCCCCGGCCGAGCTGTAGGCGCAGACCAGCTTGGTCGGCAGTGCGTGGTACAACTCCTCGCGGTCCAGGCCGAGCTCATTCGGCATGGAGAAGGCCGAGATATACGCGCCGAGGTGGCGTATGAACCGCTCCTCCGGGCCGAAGGCCAGCCGCCGTACGGTGGAATGCAGGCCGTCCGCGCCGACGACAATGTCGAAGCGGCGCGGCGCGCTTCGCTCGAAGGTGACCTCGACGCCACTGTCGCGGGCCCCGCTGTCGTCGCCCCCTTCACCTCCTTCGCCCCCTTGCTCGGAGCCGGGCGTGGCGGACGTGATGGGCGTGACGGACGTGATCGAGTCGCCGAAGACGTACTCGACGTCGGCCCGGGTGCGTTCGTAGAGGATGCGCGCCAGTTCGCCGCGCATGATCTCGTCGTCGCGGCCGACCCGGGCGCCGAAGATGTCGGCGGGAAGTGTGGCGATCCGCTTGCCGTCGCCGTTCACGTAGGCGCCGGTCTGCATATCCGTACTGGCGCGCTGGATGTCCTCCAGAATCCCCATCCGCTCGATGACCTCGATCGACGCGCCCCGGATGTCGACCTTGTAGCCGCCGGTACGCAGCTCGGGCGCGCGCTCAACGACCGTCACCGCGAAGCCGTAACGGTGCAGCCAGTAGGCGAGCGCGGGGCCGGCGATGCTCGCGCCGGATATCAGCACGGTCTGGGGCGTGTGGGAGGCGCGGGGCGTGTGGGGAGTGCGGGACGTGCGGGAAGTGCGGGAAGTGCGGGGATTCGAGCCGGTGCCGGGCATGGGTGTTCCCTTCGGGGCAGTGGTGCTCCTGGACGGACACGCGAGCTCGACTATACAAGCGTCATATACGCTTGTCTATGACGCTTGTATAGAAGCTTCTGCGGAAGCTTGTGCAGAGGCTTGTGTGGAAGCTTCTATGGAACGCGCCGAGCGCATGGGGCGCGGTGAGCAAGTAGGACGCGGTGAGCAAGTAGGACACAACCTGTCCTCAACCCTTCCTAGCCTGGGTACATCAGGCAACGAGCCTTCGGCGCCAGGGAGCATGCGATGAGCGAAGTCAGCGGCAACCAGCCGTTCGGAACGCCCACATGGATCGATCTCGGGGTCCCCGACCTCCACCGCGCGAAGACGTTCTACAGCGCGCTGTTCGGCTGGGAATACGAGGAGTGGTCGGCGGCGAGCGGTCCCTTCACGATGTGCCTCCTGCGCGGGCGGCGGGTGGCGGCGCTCCGGCCCGCCCTCGCCACGGACGTCGAAGGCGAGTCCTGGTGGCATGTGTACCTCGCGACGGACGACTGCGACGTTACGGCCAAGCGGGTCGGCGATGCCGGCGGGACGCTGCTCCAATCATCTGCGGACGTCGCCGGTCTGGGCCGGATGGCCGTCATCGAGGATCCCGTAGGCGCCCGGTTCAGCCTCTGGCAAGGGGGTACGTTCCCGGGCTGCGAGCTGGTCAACGAGACCTGCACGCTGGTCCGTAACGACCTGGCCACCCCGGATCCCGAGCCCGCCCGCCGCTTCTATGCCGAGGTGTTCGGCTTCACGCTCGACGGCAACGAGGACCTCCCGGGCTTCGACTTCACCTTCCTGCGCCGCCCGGACGGCCATGAGATCGGCGGGGTTTTCGGCGACCCGGGGGCGCCGGCGTCCCGCTGGCGGACCACGTTCGAGGTCGCGGGCACGGACGACCTGGTGGCCCGCGCCATCGCCGCGGGCGGCTCGGCCGGCACCCCTACGGATACCCCGTACGGTCGGATGGCCGACATCACCGACCCCTTCGGCACCGCCTTCGGCGTCATCACCCGGCCGTCCGCCGGCGAGGCAGCCGGCTAGGGCCTGTCCGATGGGTCAGGGCCGGAAAGGCCCTACGAGTTGTCGTCAAAGAGTCACCCTCGCATCAGGAGTGATGCGAGGGTGACGGCTGCCAGGTAGGACTCAGCGGTCTTGTCGTAGCGAGTGGCGATACCGCGCCGCTGCTTCAAGCGGTTGAAGCAGCGTTCCACGACCTTGCGCCGTTTGTAGAGCTGCTTGTCGAACACTGATGGACGCCCGCCGCGGCTGCCGCGGCGGAGCCTGTTCCGGGCCTGGTCGGCCCTCTCCGGGGTGGTGTGCGGGGTGTTGCGGTGCCGCAGCCAGGTGCGGATGGCCTTCGAGCTGTAGCCCGTGTCGCCCAGGACGTGGCCGGGCCGCACACGTGGCCGCCCCGGCCCGATGCGGGGCGCCCGTATCGCCTCAGAACCTAGGCAGAGGGACGGGTGACCACGTTGATGTTGAACGTGTGGGCACCCAGACCGCCCGCGATGCCTATGAAGAGCAGGGCGAAGTGCTCCTGTCCGCGTGCGGTGGTGATGCCACCTATGTCCAGCTGGGACGACGAGGGCCAGCCGAGGTCGGTGAGCAGTCGGCCGGTGGTCCGTTTGGCGTCGGCGTCGTCACCGGAGAGGAAGACGGTGCTCGGGCCGTCGAGACCGTCCGGGGCGGTCATCACGGTGGAGTCCATGGTGCACAGCGTCTTGACGACGGGGGTCAGGGGGAAGGCTTCCTGGATCTGTTCACCCAGGCTGCTGTTGGGGTGCGAGAGCTCGGTGAAGTCGTCGGAGAGGCCGACCCCGACATCGATCAGTAGGGTGCCGGCCAGCGCCGGTGCCCCGATGGAGTGCAGCAGTTCCACGGAGACGGCCCCCGGCGTGGCGTTGACCAGTACCTCTGCGTGGGCGGCTGTCTCGCTCAGGCCCGCCACGGGGAGACCGAGGTCTGTCCGGTCCTTAGGTCGGCGTGAACCGAGGAGTACGTCGTGTCCTGCGGCGCTCCAGCCGTGGGCCAGTGCTCGGGCGACGTTGCCGGTGCCAAGTAGTCCTATACGCATGGTGTGAAGCTAGTCGTTGTCGGGCCTCGGCGAATCGGACCGTGGGTCCGGGTGGACCGGCACCAAAGACGTAGTTCTGTAGTCGCTCGCCCCTTGCTACGACAAGTCGGCATCGCCCCCTCGGCATTCGCCTCCACCGAGACCGCTCCCGAGGCATCGTCACCCCCTCCCCAACACCACCGTCCCCGACGAGCAGAACCAGCCGCCCGTGCCGGATGCGACGGCGAGTTGGGGGAGGTGGCCGTCGGATTTGCGGACCTGGCGGTCGGGACCGGCCTCGCCGCGGAGCTGGCGTACGGCCTCGACCAATAGAAACAGGCCGCGCATGCCGGGGTGGCAGGCGGCCAGGCCGCCGCCGTCGGTGTTCACCGGCAGCTCGCCGTCCCGCAGCAGCCGCCCCTTCTCGACGAATGCGCCGCCCTCGCCCTTCGCGCAGAAGCCCAGGTCCTCCAGTGTCACCAGGGTCATGTACGTGAAGGCGTCGTAGAGCTCGGCGAGATCGATCTCCGACGGGCGGACCCCGGCGCGTTCGAAGGCGAGCCGGCCGGAGACCGCCGCGGGCGAGACGGTGAAGTCGTCCCACTCCGACATGGTGGTGTGTGAGGCCGCGGTGCCCGAACCAAGTATCCAGACAGGCGGTTTGGCGAGGTCGGGGACGTAGTCCTCGGCGACGAGCAGGACCGCGCAGCCGCCGTCGGAGCGGATGCAGCAGTGCAGCTTGGTGAACGGGTCGGCGATCATCGGGCCGGAGAGGACGTCGTCGACGGTGATCGGGTCGCGGTACATGGCGTCCGGGTTGGCTGCCGCGTTCGCGCGCGCCTGGACGGCTATCTGAGCCAACTGCTCCAGTGTGGTGCCGTATTGGTGCATATGGCGGCGCGCCGCCATGGCGTATTTGGCTATCAGGGTATGGCCGTAGGGGACCTCGAACTGAAGGGGTCCACGCGCGCCGAAGGAGAGGCTCGAGGTGCGGCGCCTCGCCTTGATGTCGGCTCGGGCGGTGGATCCGTAGACGAGGAGGACGGCGTTGGCGTGGCCCGCCGCGATCGCGTCGGCGGCGTGTGCGGCCATCACCTCCCAGGTGGAGCCGCCGACCGAGGTCGAATCGACCCAGGTGGGGCGCAGGCCCAGGTATTCGGCGACCTCGACCGGCGCGAGCGTGCCGAGACCGGCCGAGGCGAAGCCGTCGATCACCGAACGGTCCAGTCCGGAGTCGGCGAGCGCCCTGCGGGCGGCTTGGGCGTGCAGGGCGTAGGGGGTGGCCCCGTCCACCCGGCCGCAGTCGGACAGGGCGACTCCGGCGACGGCGGCCTTGCGATTCCGGGAAAGGGTCCCTGAAGTCATGAATCTGACGGTACATCAGATACTCTTGGGCGGGCAGGGCCCGGCGAGGGTGGGCGGGGGTCGGCGGGGCCGGGCGCGCCCCCTGGGCAAGCAGAAGTCGCCTGCTCCCCTAGGAAAGTCCACTGCCCGTACCTACTATGACGGCCCGTCAGATCGGATCTGCCGGAGCCCGTCGGGACCAGATGGGCGTTGTCGTACGGCCGGGAGGAGCCCGCCGATGGATGCCGCGTTCACCGAGGAGCAGGACGAGATCCGCCGCACTCTGCGCGAACTGCTGCACAAACGCTGCGGCCCGGACGAGGTCAAGGCGGCGGTGCGCGCCCCGTCGGGCCATGACGAGGCGCTGTGGCGGCAGCTCGCCCAGCAGCTCGGGCTGCCGGGCCTGGCGCTGCCCGCCGTGTACGGAGGGGTGGGCTGTGGGCCCACCGAGCTCGCTCTGGCCTGTGAGGAGACCGGCCGGGTGCTGCTGCCCTCGCCGCTGATCGGCACCGCCGCGCTCGCCGCGCCGCTCATCCTGGCGCTCGGCACCGAGCGGCAGCGCGCCGAGCTGCTGCCGGCCATCGCCGCGGGCGAGCTCACCGGGACGCTCGCCGTGCCGGGCGGGCAGCTGGCCACCGCACTGGCGCTGACCGGGCCGAACGACGGCGACTGGGCGGGCGGCGGCCGCGCCGGCGGGATACAGGCGCGCCCGTACGAAGGGTCCTGGAGGCTGTACGGGGAGGCCGGGCAGGTCCTGGACGGGCACACCGCCGGGGCGCTGCTGGTGGCCGCGCACACCGGCGGGTTCGCCCGTAGCCGCACGATGCTCTTTCTCGTGCGGGGTGGCGTAGCGGCCGACGTTCCCGGCCTCCTCCGCATCCGGCAGACCGCCATGGACGAGACCCGGCCGCAGGCGCGTATCGAACTGCGGGACGTGCCAGCCGAGTTGCTCGGCGGGCCGGACGGCGACGAGGCGGCGGTGGCGGCCGCGCTCGCCGCGACCGGGGCGTCGGCGGCCGCGGCACTGGCCGCCGAGGCGGTCGGTGCGGCCGATGCGGCGCTGGCCCGCACCGTCGAATACGTCCAGGCGCGCGAGCAGTTCGGCCGCCCCATCGGCTCCTTCCAAGCGGTCCAGCACCGGCTCGCCGACCTGTATGTGACGGTGCAGGCGGCCCGCTCGGCGGCGTACTACGCGGCCTGGTCGGCGGGCGGCGGAGGGGCCGGCCTCCATCGCGGCGCCGAGCCGGGCGTCGGCGCGCTTGCCCTCGCGCAGGCGCTGGAGACGCTGCGCGCGGTGGCGGCCGAGGCGGTGCAACTGCACGGCGGTATCGGGTTCACCTGGGAGCACGACGCGCATCTGTACTTCAAGCGCGCGGCCTGCGACGAGCTGCTGCTGGGGCCCGTGCACCGGCTGCGGGCGCGGGCCGCGGAGGAGGCCGGGTTGTTCGCCGCCGCGACACGAGAGGCGGTCGGCGCCTGATGCCACGCGGTGAGCGGCTGCTCCAGAAGGTCTCCTCGACCCGTACGTTCGCGCGGATCGCGCCGCATTGC
Source organism: Streptomyces sp. NPDC050636 (assembly GCF_040654775.1). Lineage (NCBI taxonomy): Bacteria > Bacillati > Actinomycetota > Actinomycetes > Kitasatosporales > Streptomycetaceae > Streptomyces > Streptomyces sp. NPDC050636. The sequence goes on along the minus strand of NZ_JBFAIP010000001.1, from coordinate 256,205 downwards.
ATTCCCGCCCTGGACCGCGCCGTACATCGTCTGACCCGAGGGAAGGTGCTGCTCAGCGCGCAGATGCTGCCCGGCGTGATCCTGACCGCGACCGGCGCGAAGAGCGGGCGGCCGCGGCGTACGCCGCTGGCGTGCATGCCGGAGGGCGGCGGCAGCTGGCTGCTGATCGGCAGTAATTTCGGCCGGCCGGGGCATCCGGCCTGGACCGGCAACCTCCTCAAGCACCCGGAGGCGGAGGTCAGTTGGCGGGGGCGGGATATTCCCGTACGGGCCCGGCTGCTCACCGGCGAGGAGCGGGCGCGGGCATGGCGGGCGGCGCTGGAGTTCTGGCCGCCGTACGCCGCGTATCAGGAACGGGTGGAGCGGGAGATCCGGCTGTTCCGGCTGGAGCGGCGTACGCCCTAGCGACACACCGGCATCGCTTCGAAAAGCTGCTAACTGCAGCCATGACCAGGCTACTTGGATCGACCGGAGCCGATAGAATAATCGCTGGATTCCGCACTATTTGAGGTGGTGTGTTCCGCATGCCGAAGGCTGATATGGGTCGTCGGTACCGGCTGTATCCCACGGTCGAGGCTGGGGCTCGGCTGACGGCGTGGGGGCATACCTGCCGGGCCTTGTGGAACATGGCTCTGCATCAGCGGATCTACGCCTACGAGCAGCGCGGGAAAACACTGAACCTGGCTGGTCAGGGCGTGCATCTCACCCAAGCTCGTAAGGAACTGAACTGGGTTGCTGATCTTCCCGCTCAGTCCGCGCAGCAGGTGCTGCGGCATCTGGACGCTGCGTATGCGAACTTCTGGAACCCGGACCACCCGGCCGGTTTCCCCTCGTTCAAGAAGCGTGGCCACCGGCTGTCTGTGTCGTTTCCTGGTCAGGCGGTCGCGGTGCGGAAGTTGAACCGGCACTGGGCCGAGGTCCGGCTCCCGAAGCTTGGGTGGGTCAGGTTCCGGCTCTCCCGCGCGACCGGCGGCACGATCCGTAGTGCTGCCGTGAGCCGGGACGGGAACGGCTGGCACGTCTCCTTCGGCGTGCACACCGGCCGCAAGCCCGAGGCTGCCAACGGCAATCCTGCCTGCGGGGTGGACTTCGGCGTGGCGGCGTCGGCATACGTCTCCACCGAGACGGAGCCCCGCCGTATGCCGCCCACCCTGACAAAGGGCGAGAAGGTCCGGCTGCGGTTCCTGGAACAGCGCAAGGCCCGGCAGATCACCTACGCCAAGAAGCACGCGGGCTGCCGGTACGGCAACCGCCTGCGGAAGACGATCACCCAGATCGCCAGGCTCAAGACCCGGCAGGCGAATCGCCGTGCCGATTTCACGCACAAGCTGACCACCGACCTTGCCAAAAGCCACGGCATGGTTGGCATCGAGGACCTGCGCGTGAAGAACATGACCAAGAGCGCGAAGGGCACTGTCGAGCACCCAGGTGCGAAGGTCCGCCAGAAGGCCGGGCTCAACCGGTCGATACTGGACAACGCTCCGGGCGAACGGCGGCGGCAGCTTGAGTACAAGTGCCGTATGCACGGCTCGAAGCTGGTCGCGGTGCCGGCGTTCCACACCTCCCAGACCTGTGCAGCCTGCGGCAAGGTCGATCCTGAATCCCGTCAGGGATGCGGTCGGTTGTTCTCCTGTGTCCACTGCAGGCACGAGGACGACGCCGACCACAATGCCTCGCTTGAGATCGAGGCCCGAGCCCGCCGGACGGGTGGCTCGGTCACCAACAGCACGCGCAGCACCCCAGCGGTGCGAGTCCCCGCCCAGCGCGGGAGGCGGACGCGTGAAACCCAACTGGCCACCCGCAGGTAGCCAAAGGGAATCGTCCCGTTCACAGGGGCGAGGTTCGTCACTTCGTCGGCTTCTTGCCCGTGATGCCGAAGTGCACCAGCAGCGCCAGATTCGGCTTGAGCTCGGTCTGCTTGACGCCCCAGCTCTGGAAGCCCTTCTGGTGCCCGGCGACCGCCGCCAGCATGGCGACGATCGAGCCGGCCATGGCGGCCGCGCTCACGTCCTTGTCGACCTTGTTCTTGCTCTGGAGCTCCTGGATCGAGTCCGTAAGGGAGTTGGTGACGGCGTTGAGGATCTTCATGCGGATCTTGTAGAACCGCTTGTCGCCCTCGGCGGCGCCCAGATCGACGACGCGCAGAATCGCGTCGTTCTTGCGCCAGAAGGAGAGAAAGCCGTCGACGAGCTCCTCCGCCGCCTGCCAGCCGGACTTGCCCACCCAGGAGCGTCCGGCCACGAGATCGGTCAGATTTGCGCCTTCTTTGGCCATCTCCTCGGCGATTTCGAGGACGGCGCCCTCCACGTCCGGGAAGTACTGATAGAACGTGGCGGGTGAAGTACCCGCTTTTCGGGCCACATCGATGACTTTGACGTCCCGGTAGGGGGACGAACTGAGCATTTCGCTGAGGCAGTCGAGCAGCTTCTGCCGCGTCGCCTGTCCGCGGCGGCCGGCAACTCTGCCGTCGACGGTTCGCACTTGTCCTGTCATGCCGTCAGCTTACCGAGGGGTGATCGGAGCGCGATTTGGCTGCCTGCAAATGGGGATGCGGGAGTTAGGGGCGTTCGGTCCCGGTTATCGCGCTGGTAGCGGCCTCGCGCAGGGCTCCGAATTGATGGAGCGCCGTTTGCTCCGATCCGGTGAATGGTCTTATCAACAGGCTGTGGACAACTTTGGTGGATAAGCGGGTGGCGGACCGCGCCCCCTGCCGGTCGGTACGCGGGCGCCCCCTCTGAGTGCCGCGAACGCCCCAGTGCGTACCGTGATCGCCCCCGGCCCGGTGTCATCGTCGGACCAAAACGGAACCCCGGCGGTCCGTTCGCGGTCTTCACCGGCAACGAGACCGACAATGACGGCGCCATGTCTGGTGTCCGTACGCCGAAATCGCCGTCGGCACCGCAGAATTGGGCGAGCGTACGGGTGCGGATGCCGTGTGCGCATGGGTAGGCGACGGGCGATGGCGGGGATGGCATGACCAGCATGACCGACAGGGGTAGGGAACGGACGCCTGACGGCCCGGCCGTGGCGGCGGGGCGCGGCGCGGGTTTAGCGCTGCCAGGGCGTCCAGTACGTGAGATGCGTACACGACGTGAGATGCCTGCGCTGCATCCGATACGTGCGATACCGGGCGTCCGCGAACAGGCAGCAACTGGCCGGTAACCCCTCGGCGACTGCCCGTCGGCGGACGCATCGGAGCACGTCAGACGGGGGTGCATTACGCCAGGTAACGGCATCTGTGCGTACTGCCCGGCGTGATCCGTGACACGACGGGCAGGCCCCGGGTTCGCAACCGTCGGCCCGGCCAGGAAGAATCAGTACTCGTACGGCCGTTTTGACAGTCCTCGCCGCAGGCGGTGAGGCGCTGCACGGGGCAGTGGCTCTCGGCGGCTCGTGGCTATGGAGAGTCTCTTTTACGCCCCACGGGGAGGTGGCAGGCAAGTGGTGGACCAGCTGACGCAGCTGACGCAGCACGATCCCCGGCGGATCGGCCCGTTCGAGGTGCTCGGCCGTCTCGGGGCCGGCGGCATGGGACTGGTCTATCTGGCGCGCTCGGCGTCCGGCCGGCGCGTGGCGATCAAGACGGTGCGTACGGAGCTCGCCGAGGACCAGCTGTTCCGGGTCCGCTTCACACGCGAGGTCGAGGCGGCCCGCGCGGTCAGCGGCTTCTACACCGCCGCGGTGGTGGACGCCGATCCGCGGGCGGCGGTGCCGTGGCTTGCGACGGCCTACGTGCCCGCGCCCTCCCTTGAGGAAATAGTCAATGAATGCGGGCCGCTGCCGGCCCAGGCGGTGCGGTGGCTGGCGGCCGGGATCGCCGAGGCGCTGCAGTCCATCCACGGCGCGGGCCTGGTGCACCGCGACCTCAAGCCGTCGAACGTCCTGGTCGTCGAGGACGGCCCGCGGGTGATCGACTTCGGTATCGCTTCCGGGGTGTCCAACACCCGGCTGACGATGACCAACGTGGCGGTGGGCACGCCGGCCTACATGTCGCCCGAGCAGGCCCGCGACTCACGCAGCGTGACCGGCGCCAGCGATGTGTTCTCCCTCGGCTCGACGCTGGTCTTCGCCGCCACCGGGCATGCGCCCTTCCACGGCGCCAACCCCGTCGAGACGGTCTTCATGCTGCTGCGCGAGGGCCCGGACCTGGCAGGGCTGCCGGACGAACTGCGTCCCCTGATGGAGTCCTGTATGCAGATGGAGGCGGCCCACCGGCCGTCCCCCGCCGATCTGCAGTCACAGCTCGCCCCGCATCTCTTCGGCTCCGGCAGCGACGACAGCGGTACGGCCTCGGCCTGGCTGCCGCCCGGCGCGGTGGCGCTCATCGAGAGCCGGCGCGGCGGCCGCGCCACCGTCCCGAAGAACACCCAGCGCGCCGGGTCCGGCCGCAGCGCGGGCCGTCCGGCGCCCGCCGCACCGCCGGCCCCACCCGCGCCCCCGATGCCCGCGCCGCAGCCCGTACAGCCGCCTCCGCAGCCCGAGAGCGCACCAAGGGGCGCCGCCGACCCCGCGCAGTCCGGCTGGCCCGGCCATGTCGGCGCCGGTCCCGGTGCGCACCGCGGCGACCCCCGGGGCGCGAACCCGGGGCCGATGCCGCAGGCGGTGTCGCTCGGCCCGGACGTCGCGACGGCCCGGATGACGCCGGTCTCCGCGGCCCCGCCCGTCTCCTCGCCGTCCCCGGCCGCCGCGCTGGCCTCCGCCCCGCCGTCCGCACCCGTGGAGGGCTCCGGCGGCCCCGTACGACTGGCCGGCTCGCCCGCTCCGATAGGGCCAGGGCCGCGCGCCGGGGACGTCCGGGACCCGCAGCCGCGCGGGCAGGCCGGTGCCGCGACGAACTGGGTACGGCCGCCCGGAGGCGGCGCCGCGGCCGGTGTGCCGCAGCAGGGCGGGCCGGCCAACGGCTCCCCGGTGGGCGACGGCCACGGCGCGGCACGGCATGACGCGCCGCCCGAGCCGCCCGCCGCCGAACCGGGCCGCTGGCGCCCCTGGCGGTTCCGGATGTCGAACGATGTGTGGGGCACCCCCGTCGTCGCCGACGATCTGCTGTACGTCACGTCGTTCGAGGTGCACGCCCTGGATGTGGCCAGTGGCCGGCGCAGGTTCAAGACGCGCGATGTCGCGTGGGCGATGGCGGTCGAGGACGGCCGGATCCATGCCTCGGACGGTCCGAGCCTGTACGCCCTGGACGCCGTGGACGGCACCGAGCGCTGGCGGCTGAACACCGAGGGCTGGGTCTACGCCCTCAGCGTCGACCGCGGCACCGTCGTCACCAGTACGCGCGGCGGCGGCGTCCAGGCGTGGGAGGCCGCCAACGGCGAACTGCTGTGGGAGATCGGCGGTGTCCAGACCGACTTCGAGTCGCCCGACGCCGCGCCCGTGGTGCAGGACGGCACGGTGTTCGTCTGGGCCGACGCGCGGCTGAAGGCGCTGGAGGCGCGTACCGGCGCCGAGCGCTGGTCGTATCCGGTGGGCGACGCGGCGTCCTGCGGCGGGGTGCCGATGCGGCTGCTGGCCGCGCCCGACGGCGTGGTCTATGTCGTGGCCGGTACCCGGGTGCTGGCCATCGATATCGCGCGCGGCGATGTGCGCTGGCACTTCGAGGCGCCCGCGGTGTTCCTCAGCCCGCCCGCTTTCGCCCCCGGCCCGGCCGTCACCGGCGGCGGGGTCTACCTGGCGGACCACCTCGGCACGGTCTACGCACTGGATCCGGCGGACGGCCGCGACCGCTGGCGGATCGCCACCGAGGCGCGGCAGTCCATCGAGCCGGTGCTGGTCGCGCATGGCGCGGTCCATCTGGGCAGCGGCAAGGCGCTCTACACGCTGGACGCGGTGACCGGCACGCCGCGCTGGCGGTTCCAGGCGGGCGCCGAGGTGATGGGCGCACCGGTCGTCGCGGAGGGCCGGGTGCACTTCGGCTCCGCCGACCACTGCCTGTACACGCTGGACGCGATGGGCGGGCAGCTGCGCTGGAAGCTGGCGACCGGCGGCGAGATCACCGGGTCACCGGTGGCGGTCGGCGGCGTGGTCTACGCGTGCAGCAAGGACCGTTGTGTGTACGCGCTGGACGCGGCGAAGGGGACGGGGCTGGCGCGGCGGCCGTAACGGGACCGGCGATGCCGTGAGCCGGGAGTGAGTGCTACTCCCGGTCGTCCCGGGGTTGTTGGGGGTGGGCCGGTCGCTCCTTGCCCCACTCCACCGGGGGTTGGCGGTGCATCGGCCGCGTCGGATGCTGCTGCTGTTGTGGCGGGCCCTGCGCGTGCGAGCCCCCGTACGGCTCCGATTGCCACTCCCGGGGCACCGGGTGCTCCGGGTCGAACGGTTCGGGCGGGGCCGGCCTGGTGGGCTCCGGCTCTTCGTACTCGTCGAAGTGCCCGTACCCGTCGTCGTAGAGCCGGTCGTCCCGGCGATCGCGTACGAGGCGGCCCCGGCCCGACATGACCAGGGCGCCGAGCAACAGCAGCGCCCCGCCGCCCAGCGCGCAGGCGGCGCCCACGCCCAGACCGTGCGTACCGGCGGTGAGCTCACCCGCGCCCTGCCCCTGGCGGACCATCCACAAGACGGTGAAGCCGAGCACCACCAGGCCCGCGAGGGAGACCAGCAACCGCGAGCGCAGCGCGACCCCGATCAGGGCCGCCAGGGCGGCAAAGGCCATGGGGAGGAAGAGGGAGCTGAAGAGCATGGCCTTGTTGTCGGTGATGTTGTTGAAGAGGTCCTCGATCCGGACATCGCGCCCGTGACGGCCGTCGTACCAGGGACGGAAGGGGCTCCAGACGGCGGCCGCCGCTCCAGCGAGGGCGATCAGGGATCCGACTACGTTGCGCACCACAGGCGTCGCCTCGCTTCGAGTCGTCTGACGTCCTCCGTGACCGACGCTACGCCTGACGGTCAGCGCCCGCGAGGCAAGCACGCCCCGTGGGTGTCCGCCACCCTGGGCGGCATTCGGGTTGTCACCCAGGCTTGCTAGGGTGCCGTGCACGCGTCAACGGTGTGGCACAGAACGTTTCCACGGGGGATGGACAGGCGAATGAAGCAGCGCATGCGCACAGGCATCGGCACCCGCATGACCACCCGTACGGGCACCCGGGCGCTCGCCGCGGCCGGACTGGCGCTGGCCACGGTCACCACGGTCGGTGGCTGCGCGTTCCCCAGCGCCCCCAAACCGCCCCTGCCGAGCCCCACGGACACGTACAGCCTGGGCGACCCGACGGGCTACCCGTCGGACACGTACTCGCCGTCACCGTCGCCGACCGAGGAGTCCTACGACCCGGACGGCCGGTCGGACGTCAACGCCAGCAACTGCGACTTCTCGGAGACGCTGCACAAGTTCACGTACACGGTCTCCATCACCAACCCGTCGACGTCCGACTCCTACTCCTACGACATGGACGTCCGCTGGATGAAGGACAAGCCGGCCGACGGCACGATGTACGGGCAGCACGAGCGGTCCATCGTCGTGTCGCCCGGCGAGACCGAGGAGTACACCGCCGAGTACACCGTCAACCAGTCCACGTTCGCGCGGTTCTGGTTCACCTGCGAGATCTCCGAGGCGCAGAAGTCCCGTATGTGAGGCGTCCTGTGTGTGAGGCGTCGCGTATGTGAGGCGTCGCGCTGTTTCAGGGGCGCCCCGGAGCGCGCGGGTCACCGCACCCTGATGTCCTCCGGCGCTCGCCCGACGTCCCGTTTCCGGGCGGCGAACAGCTCCGCCTGGCGGTCCGGCGGCAGACTGCCCAGCGCGATCAGCTGCGGGGCGTGCGTCAGCGCCTGCGACCTGGCCGCTTCCTTGGCGGCCCAGAGAGCCCGTACGGTGCCTTGGACCGCCTCCGTCGGCTGTGCGGCGAGCACGGCCGCGCAGCGCAGCGCCGCCTCGGTCGCGGCACCGGGCGCGGTCAGCTCGGAGACCAGACCGATCTCGTACGCGCGCGGCGCCCCCAGTCGCTCCGCCGTCCCCATCAGGGACATCCTGGCGACCTCCCCCAAGGGCATCCGCTGCGCCATGTGGATGGCCTCGTAGGCGCTGACCATCCCGTAGGTGGTGTGCGGGTCGAAGAACGTGGAGTTCTCGGAGGCGACGATGAACTCGGCCTCGCCCAGGAGGTAGAAGGCGCCGCCGCAGGCCATTCCGTCCACCGCGGCGACGACCGGCTTCCAGAGGTCGTTGGCCTTCGGGCCGATGCGGATCATCGGGTCGTCGAGGGAGTAGGGGGAGGCGGGCTGCGGGACGTCCACGGAGCGGTCGATGCCGGTGCAGAAGGCCCGGCCGCCGGCGCCGGTGACCACCGCGGCCCGTACGGTGTCGTCGAAGCGGAACTCGCGCCAGACGGCGGCGAGTTCGTCGGCGGTGCCGAGGTCGATGGCGTTGTGCCGCTCGGGTCGGTCGAGGGTGACCAGCGCGACCCCGTCCTCGACCTCCCTGCGGACCGTCATGGCCGCTCCAGGAGCCAGCGGGGGACGGTCGTGCCCCCGGGCATGGTGTGGAACGCGACCTTCACCGGGGCACCGATCCGCAGCCGCGCCGGGTCGACGGAGTCCAGGCCGGCGTCGGCCGAGGCGACGAGGTTGCCGACGAGGCGGATACGCGGGGCCTCGGCGAGCTCCACGATGATCGCGTTGTACGGCGACTGGGCGGCGTACGCGGGCAGCAGCGGCGGGTGCGGTACGACGAAGGACCAGATGCGGCCCCGGCCGGACATCCGCTGCCAGTGGCTGTCGAAGGTCTGGCAGTGCGGGCAGCAGGGACGCGGCGGGAAGCGCAGCTCTTCGCAGCCGGAGCAGGCCTGGATGCGGAGTTCGCCCTTCGCCGCGTACGCCCAGAACGCCGCGCCGTCCTCGTCGGGGACGGGAACCAGCAGCTCAGTGACGGTCTCGGGCCGATTGTCAGTGGCGGGTGTCACGCTTACTTCCATGGACCCACGAGCGGATTCACGGTCGGTCATCGCACGTCAACTCCTCAGCAGCAGGGCCGAGGTGGGTACGCCCTCGCCCGCGGTGACCAGGCAGGTGGCGGCGTCCGGGACCTGCGCGGTGCTGGTGCCGCGCAGCTGCTTGACGCCTTCGGTGATGAGGTTGAAGCCGTGGACGTACGCCTCCGAGAGGCCGCCGCCACCGGTGTTGAGGGGCAGCCGGCCGCCGATCTCCAGAGCTCCGCCCTCGGTGAAGGCCGCGCCCTCGCCGCGCCCGCAGAAGCCGTAGCCCTCCAGGGAGAGGGGGATCAGGGGGGTGAACGCGTCATAGATCTGTGCCACGTCGATGTCCTGCGGTCCGAGGTCGGCGCCCTTCCACAGGTGCCGGGCGGCGGTCCAGGCGGGGCCGGTGAGCGGGTCGTCGTTCCAGTAGTTGACCATGCCGTGGTGCTGGGCGGGCAGGCCCTGGGCCGCGGAGTGGATGTAGGCGGGCTTGTGGCGGCAGTCGCGGGCGCGCTCGGCGGAGACCACGACACAGGCCAGCGCCCCGTCCGTCTCCAGGCAGTTGTCGAAGAGGCAGAGCGGCTCGCTGATCCAGCGGGCGGTCATATACATCTCGCGGGTCAGCGGACGGTCGTACATGATCGCGGCCGGGTTCTGGTTGGCGCGGTTGCGACAGGCGAGCGCGACGTTGAAGAGATGGTCCCGTGTGGCGCCGTATTCGTGCATATAGCGGCGGGCCAGCATGCCGATCTCGTCGGCGGGGCGCAGCAGTCCGAAGGGCCGCGTCCACTGTCCCGGCGTGGGCAGCTGCACCTGGGTGTTCTTCCAGGGCCGGGGCCCGGAGCCGCGTTTGCGGGAGCGCCAGGCGACCCCGACGTTCGCCTGCCCGGTGGCGATGGCGGCGGCCAGATGGGCCACCGTCGCGCAGGAACCGCCGCCTCCGTAGCCGACCTTGGAGAAGTGGGTGACATCGCCGGCGCCGATGGCCTTGGCGATCTCGACCTCGTCGGTCTCCTCCATCGTGTACGAGGCGAAGGCATCCACCTCCGACGGCGTGATACCGGCGTCATCGAGCGCAGCGACGATCGCCCGACAGGCCAAAGCCTTTTCCGATTCCGGGAGTTGCTTGGCAAAAGGAGTCTGTCCGATGCCGGCTATCGCCGTAGCGTCCTTGAGGGTCGCCCCCATCGCCACCTCCATGGTGGGCCGTCAATGCTGACAGCCGAGGAGGCTACCGCTAATCTGACGGACAGTCAGCTAGCAGTGGTCGGCTCTTTGACGGGAGGCAGTGCGATGCGCGGTGACCTGGACACACGGGCGGACCTGGAGTACGGCTCCATCCCCCGGCTGGTGCGTACGGCCGCGGAGCGGTACGGCGCCAGGGAGGCCGTGGTCGAGGGCCGCACCCGGCTGTCGTACGCCGAGCTCGGCGAACGGGTCGAACGAGCGGCGGCGGCCTGCGTGGCCTCCGGCGTCGCACCCGGCGACCGCATCGCCGTCTGGGCGCCCAACACCCTCGACTGGATCGTCTCCGCCCTCGGCGCCGTGACGGCCGGCGCGGTCCTGGTCCCCGTCAACACCCGGTTCAAGGGCGCCGAGGCGGCCTATGTCCTGCGTCGCACCCGCGCCAAGATCCTCTTCATCACCGGCACCTTCCTCGGCACGTCCTACGTCGCCTCACTGCGCCGAGCCACCCAGGAAGGCACCGGCCACGGCCCGTTGCCCGGACTGCCGCACCTCGAACAGGTCGTGGTGCTCTCCGACGACGCCCCCGCCGACTTCGTCACCTGGAAGGACTTCCTGGCCACCGGTGAGGCGGTGGCCGCGGAGACGGTCCGCGCCCGGTCCGACGCCCTCCGCCCCGACGCCCCCTCGGACATCATCTTCACCTCCGGCACTACCGGCCATCCCAAGGGCGCCGTGATCAGCCACGCCCAGACCCTGCGTGCGTACGACGTCTGGAGCGAACTGGCCGGCCTCCAGGAGGGCGACCGCTACCTCATCGTCAACCCGTTCTTCCACACCTTCGGCTACAAGGCCGGCATCATCGCCTGCCTCCTCCGCGGCGCGACGATGATCCCCCAGCCGGTCTTCAGCGTGGAGACCGCGCTCGCCAACATCGCCGCCGAGCGGATCTCCGTACTCCCCGGTCCGCCCACCCTCCTCCAGCAGATCCTCGACCACCCCGCGCGCGCCCTGCACGACCTCTCCGCCTTGCGCCTCGTGGTCACCGGCGCCGCCGTCGTCCCCCTGGAGCTGGTCGAACGCCTACGCAGCGAGCTGAGAATATCCACCGTCCTCACGGCATACGGCCTTTCCGAGAGCTCCGGCATCGTCACGATGTGCCGCCGCGGCGACCCGCCTGAGGCCATTGCGTCGACCTCGGGCCGCGCCATCCCCGGCACCGAGGTCCAGGTCGTCGACGCCGCGGACCGCCCGATGGCACCCGGCGACCCGGGTGAGGTGCGGGTCCGTGGCTACCACGTCATGTCCGGCTACTTCGAGGACCCGGCCGGTACGGCCCGCGCGATCACCGCCGACGGCTGGCTGCGCACCGGCGACGTCGGCGTCCTCGACGCGGCGGGCAACCTCCGGATCACCGACCGCATCAAGGACATGTTCATCGTCGGCGGCTTCAACGCCTACCCCGCCGAAATAGAGCAACTCCTCGGCCGTCACCCGGACATCGCCGATGTCGCCGTCATCGGCATACCCGACCCCCGCCTCGGCGAGGTCGGCAAGGCCTATGCGGTCCGGCGGGCCGGCTCCTCCCTCACCGCCGACGACCTCATCGCCTGGTCCCGCCGCGAAATGGCCAACTACAAGGTCCCCCGGGAAGTCACCTTCGTCACCGGCCTCCCACGCAACGCCAGCGGCAAGGTCCTCAAGACCCGGCTGCGAACGGGGAACCCGGGCCCGACACGGGCGTGACCAGCGCCCGCTTCCTACCCACCCACACACCCCAAGAGGGAAGGAAACCCCCACCCCCACCGGCCTCCCCAACCCCCCACCCACGGGAGGGGCCGGGCCGCAGGACGAAGTCCGGAGGCCCGGAACCGCACCCGACCGCCCCGCGCAGCGGCAACGGCACCGCAGGCGAAACGGCGCGGCACTCCGAAGCGTACGAGCACTCCTCGTCGGCTCACGCCGAGCGCAGCGAACGGCACCGCAGGCGAAAATGGCGCGGCACTCCGAAGCGTACGAGCACTCCTCGTCGGCTCACGCCGAGCGCAGCGGACGGCACCGCAGGCGGAAATGGCGCGGCACCCGGCTACGTACGGCCCACGCCGAGCGCAGCGCCCCGCGACGCCGCACGCGGCAATGTACGGGCACCCTTCGTCGGCCCACGCCAAGCGCAGCGTCCGGCGCAGCGGACCGGCAACGGACGTACACCCCCGTCGGCCTGGATCATTCGCCGCGCCCCGCCGCTGCCCAGTTCGGCCGCCGCCCGCTGAGCGCCACCACCCGGTCCAGAAGCGGCGCATCCTCCGGCACCGGGACCACGGGCCCGAACAGGGACCCGCGCCCCTCTTCTCCGGCCCACGACGAGAGCAGCGCGTAGGAGGCGTCGAGGCCGGCCGCGTCGGGCGCGTACTCCTGGCCCGTGGCGCGTGCCAGGTCCCAGCCGTGCAGTACGAGCTCGTTCAGCGCGATCCGGCCCGCGACGGCCCCGGGGAGGGGGATGCCGCCCGCCTGCGTCTCGCCCTCCCAGGCGTCCGGGTCGCGCCAGGCCTCCGCCATCTCGTCGAGGTTCCGGTTGAGCACGGCGCGCCAGCCCGGCTCCACATCGGGCACCGTTTCGCTGGGGTCGGTGCTGGTCATCGGCCCGAGCTCCTTGCGCGCCGCGTCCCGGAAGGCGCCGCTCAGCCCGACGAGATGGCCTAGGAGGTGGCGTACGGCGTACTTCTCGCACGGTGTGGGCGCATCCAGCTGCGCCTCGTCTGTGTGCTCCGCGAGCCGCGCCACCAGCCGGGTCTGCGCTGCGAAGTCAATCATCTCGGTCATGTCAGGGTTCCTTCCGTCCTGCGGGGCGGCGCTACGGGGCCGACCCTGCCGGGCACTGCCCCTCCGCCGGGCAGCACCCTCCGTCCCAGTGAAGACTCCTCCGCAGCCCGGAACTCATCGCCACGCGGCTCATCGCCACGCCGCCCATCGTCCACCCCGCTCGGCGGTATCCGCCGCTACTCCGCGTACCGCTCCCGCAGCGCCGTCTTCAGCACCTTGTTCAGCGGGCCGCCGCGCGGCAGCTCGTCGGCGATCTCCAGCTGCTCCGGGAGCTTCTGCGTCATCAGCCCGGCCGCCCGCAGATGGCTGGTCAGGGCGGCCAGGGAGAGCGCCGGGGCCGCCGGATCGGCAAGTGTGACCACCGCGCAGACCCGCTCGCCGCGCTCGCGGTCCGGCAGTCCGATCACGGCCGCCTCCGCCACCGCCGGATGTGTGTGCAGCAGGTCCTCGATCTCCTGTGCCGAGATGTTCTCGCCCTTGCGGATGATGATGTCCTTGAGCCGCCCGGTGAGGACGAGATGCCCGTCCGGCCGCAGATACCCCAGGTCACCGGTGCGGAAGTAGCCGTCGGCATCGAAGGCCCCGGCGGTCAGCTCCGGGTCGGTGTACCCCCGGAAGAGCATGGTGCCCTTGAGCGTCACCTCACCGGACTCCCCGGTTCCGGCCTCTGTCCCGTCCGGCCGGGTGATCCGGACCCGCGCCCCCGTCACCGGCTTGCCGACGGTCCGCGACAGCTGCTCGTCACTGTCGTACGGCGTCCCCATGGCGATCATCGGGCATTCCGTCATCCCGTACCCGTGCACGATGGCGCACTCCAGCTCCCGCCCGGCCGCCGCGTACAGCTCCGGCGGCAGCGGCGCCCCGCCACCGGACAGCAGCCGCAGCGAGGGAATCAGCCTGCCGCTGCCCGCCCGCCGCCGCGACTCGTCGAGAAACGCCTGGTAGAAGGCGGTACTACCACCGGCCATCGTCACCCCGCGGCGTGCATACGCATCCGCTGCTTCGGCCGCCGTGAACGTCTCCAGGATCACCGCCGGAAACCCGCTCACCAGCATCGCGATGACATAGTCGGGCCCCGCGATATGTGCGTACGGAAACGCGATCGACCCGACGTCCTGCGCCGACATCCCCAGCGCGGTCGCCAGCCCTACCCCACCGGCGATCAGCGTCGCGTCCGTATGCTCCACGCCCTTGGGCGCGGACGTCGTCCCCGATGTGTAGTAGATCCAACTGGCCCGCTGCCGGTCCTGGCCCTGTCTCGGCTCCCGCCCCTGCTCCCGCTCTCGCTCCGGCACGAACTCCGGCACCACGGCCGGATCACCCACCGGCAGCCCGCCCTCGACCGAGATCACCCGCACCCCGTCCCGGGCCAGCTTCCGGACCATCGCGGAGTAGTCGAACCCCCGCCAGATGCCCGGTACGAGAACGTACTCGGCCGCCGACTCGGCCAGGATGAAGCCGACTTCGCGCTCCCGGTGGAGATGAATGACCGGCGTCTGTACGGCGCCGAGCCGGGCCAGTGCGATCGACGCGATGACCGTCTCGATCCGCGTCGGCAGCTGCCACGCCACCCGCGTCCCGACCCCGATCCCCAACTCCCGGAATCCGGCCGCGACCCGCAGCGCCTCGTCCCGCACCTCGTCGAAGGTCACGGTCCGCCCGTCGCCGTCGAAGAACATCGGTGCTCCGCGCGAGGCCTCCGCCCGGTACTCGACCAGTTCCCAGAGCGTCTGTATGCGAGCGGACTCAAACACGGCGCGCCTCCTGGCTGCGAGCGAGCGGGAGCGGCAAGCCTAGAACTGACGGTGCATCAGGTCTAGGGATAGGGATATGGCCGAATGCGCCCGTGGACCGATGCTGGGGGCCGCGCATGCGCGTGGGGGCCAAGTCGCTGACTCGGCCCCCACGCGGGTGGGACTTCCGCTTACCGTGCGGCTGCGCTCCGCGGGGCGTTCGGAGTGTGGCTGTCCTGCGTGATGAAGCCGCCGGATATCGGGGTGTGGCTGTCCATGGTGCTGAAGCCGGGGGTCGGGCCCGGTGTGTGGCTGTCCGCCATGGCGGGCGCTGCCGCCGCGCCGGCGGCGGCGGTTGCGATGGCAATCGTCATGAGAGTGCGCTTGGTTCGGCTCATTCCAACTCCTCGATAGGGGCGTCGATTATCAGCAGAAAGCTAGCCGCTGATTGGGCAAATGTTCGACCGAGTGTCCTGAAATGGCCATCCTGTGAGGCGATTTGCTGTTGCTTTGGGCAATGTCGGCCTACTGAATGGCTGAATGGCTGATGGGGGGGAGGGCGGCCAAACGGCATGCCGAAGGGACCGGGTTCGATGGCTCCCCCCTTGTCGCCATCGACACCGGTCCCGACGGGCCCCAGATCCCCCGAGTCCCCCCGAACTCCCCCGAGTCCCCCCGGACTTCCCCCCCCCGGGTATCCGGATATCCCCCTCAGAACCTCCCGGTCCCCCTGCATCCCCCGACATCCCGGTGGATCCCCCCGGATCCCCGTGATTCAGTGGGAGGTTCTGCATCCGGCGCTTACGGCCGACCGCCTACTACTTGGGGTCGGCGACCCGAGCGTGCTTGCCCTTCACCTTGCGGGCGCCTTCGCCCGGACCGGGACGGCTGCCTTCGTCCGGCGTGAGCGCGCCGTCGGCGATGGGGCGGGTGCTGTCCATGGGCTGGATGGGACGGGTGCTGTCCATCGGCTGGATGGGGCGCGTGCTGTCCATCGGCTGGATGGGACGGGTGCTGTCCATCGGCTGGATGGGGCGCGTGCTGTCCATCGGCTGGATAGGGCGCGTACTGTCGAGTGGCTTGACGATGTCCTTGTCGGAGCGCTTTTGTGCCTGGTTCTCGTTGCTCACGGTGGTCAACTCCTGTGTATGGGCGCTGAACGGCCCACCCGGCCGGCAACTCCCCCGTGGGTCGCCGGACGGGCGGACCAGGGCCGAACACCTTAGCGGTGGGGCCAGGTCACCGAGCCGCTTGCCCCCCGAGGCGACGGTTCGGTGAGTAAGAGACTGGCGGTTGGCGATGAACGATCGATAAACGTCCGCGACCTATGGCCTTGACCAGACGCTCACCATGCGCGCACACGCACGCTCACCTGGACGTCCACCGAAATCGGCCCCAGAAGCAGATCTAGAAACAGCCCTAGAAGCAGTCCCAGCTACCAACCCGGATGCGACCCGGAAACCGGCCCGGACGGCGACCGACCGCGCCATCGCCCCGAATTAGGCGACGGCGACCGGCGTGATCAGTTTGTGTGCCTCGCTGTCCATCGGCAGGCCCATCTGCTCGTGGATGGAGAGGACTTCCTGCCAGCACACCTTCGCCCGCCCGGTGTGCCCGACTTGCCGCAGGGCATGGCCCAGTGTCGTCAGGGCGTTGGCGCGCCATCGGTCTCCACCGATGCCCCGGAGGGCGGTGAGTGCCTGCTCGGCGAAATTGGCGGCCTTCGCGGGCCGGCGGGCGGCCAGTTCGACCTCAGCCAGCCGGATGTACGTCATGCCTTCCCAGAACCGCTGCCGGCTGTTGCGGAAACCGATGAGTGCCTCGCTCAGTTGCTGTGTGGCCTCGTCCAGCCGATTGGCCAGTGTGAGGGCCATGCCCAGGTTGTAGCGGCCGTTGGCCATCCGGCGTGAGGCGCCGCTTTCCTGGTACTGGGCCACGGCCTTCTCGGCCAGAGCAACCGCGCTGTCCACCCGCCCGGTGTCCAGGTGGACGCGGGAGAGGTTGCACAGCGCGCTCGCCTCGGACTGCTTGTTGTCGTTGTCCCTGAAGGCGATGAGGGCCTGGTTGAGATAGGCCTCCGCCTCCTCGTGGTGATGCTGGATGCTGGCGATGATGCCGCGGTCGTTGAGCCCGTTGGCGGCGGAGAACGAGTCACCGGCAGCGAGCCCCAGCAGGGTGGCCAGCTTCGCGTGTTCATCGGCCTCGCTGAGCTTGCCCAGCTGGGTGTAGATGATCGCGAGCGGCCAGTGCGCGCGCCCCGCCGCGTGCTGGTCGTCGGCCTCCAGGGCGGCGGCGAGCAGGGTGAGGTTGGCCTGTTCGTACTGCCGGTTGTTGGCACCGGACTCGGCCATGTCCCTGGTGAGCAGCAGCAGATCCACGGCCCGCCGCAGTGCGCCCTCCCCGGTGTTCTGCAGCGCGCAGGCGATCAGGCACCTGGTCTCGCTGAACAGCCAGCTCAACGCCTCCGAGCGGTCCGTGAAGACCAGGCCGGGGTAGTTCGGGGTCTCCATGTGGTCGACGAGACGGTCACCCGGACGCTCCAGGGTGTACATGTGCGCGGCCGTCGCCAGGTAGAAGTCCAGCAGGCGCGACAGTGCCGCGTCGCGCTCCGCCGGCGGCTGCTCGTCGCGTTCCGCGCAGGAGCGGGCGTAGAGGCGTACGAGGTCGTGGAAGCGGTAGCGGCCGGGGGCCGCGGATTCCAGCAGCGAGGTGTCGACGAGGGATTCGAGGAGGCTCTCGGCCCTGTCGGTGTCCATGTCGAGGAGTGCGGCGGCCGCCGCCAGCGAGATGTCCGGGCCGTCGGCCAGTCCCAGCAACCGGAAGGCCCGCGCCTGCTGGGGTTCGAGCTGGCCGTAGCCCAGCTCGAACGTGGCCTTGACGGCGAGATCGCCGGCCCGGAGTTCGTCCAGGCGGCGGCGCTCATCGGCGAGTTTGCGGGCGAGTACGGACACCGTCCAGGTGCGGCGGGAGGCCAGCCGAGAGGCGGCGATGCGGATGGCCAGCGGGAGGAACCCGCAGGCGCCGACCACGTCCATCGACGCCTCGCGTTCGGCGTTCACCCGTTCCTCGCCGACGATGAGGGTGAAGAGGGTGAAGGCTTCGTCGGGGCTCATGACATCGAGGTCGACGAGGTGCGCCCCGGCCAGATCGATCATGCGGGCGCGGCTGGTGATCAGCGCGGCGCAGCCCTCTGTGCCGGGCAGCAGCGGGCGGACCTGGGCGGCGTCGCGGGCGTTGTCGAGCAGGGCGAGTATGCGGCGCCCCGCGAGGGACGAGCGGTAGAGCGCGGCGCGCTCCTCGACACCGTTGGGGATCGAGGCGTCGGGGGTACCCAGGGCGCGCAGAAAGGCGCCCAGGACCGCTTCCGGATCGGACGGGGAGTGACCCGCGCCCTGGAGGTCGACGTACAGCTGCCCGTCGGGGAAGTGCTTGTGCGCGGCGTGCGCGACGTGGACGGCGAGCGTGGTCTTGCCCACGCCGCCGATGCCGGTCAGCGCGGAGACGGCCATGACGCGCCCCTCGGCGGTGGCGAGTTGCTCGCTCAGTTCGGCCACGAAGGTGGTGCGGCCCGTGAAGTCCGCGACGGTGGCGGGCAGTTGCTGCGGGCGTACGAAGGCCGGCTCGCTGGAGCCGCCTTGTCCGTCCCGGGCCGTGGCCGGCGCGTCCAGCTCAGGGTCCGCCTGCAGGATCCGTTGATGGAGTTCGGACAGCGACGCGCGAGGGTCCACACCCAGTTCGTCATCGAGCAGCTGCCGGGTGTCGGCGTAGACGGCGAGTGCCTCGGCCTGCCGCCCGCTGCGGTACAGGGCCAGCATCAGGAGTTCGCGCAGCCGTTCGCGCAGCGGGTGGGCCGCGGTGAGGGCGGTCAGTTCCGACACCGCCTCGGCATGGCAGCCCACCTCCAGGTCGAGTTCGAGCCGGGTCTCCATCAGGGACAGCCGCCACTCGTCGAGGCGGGTGCGCTGGGTGTCCGCGTACGGACCGGCGAGGCCGGCCAGCGGCTCGCCGTCCCACAGCGCCAGCGCGGCGTCGAGGAGTTCGCGGGCGCGGCACCGGTCGCCGGCGGCCTTCGCCTTCTCGGCCTCGGCCGCGTACTGCTCGGCGTGGTCGTGGTCGAGATCCAGAGGCAGGCCGTCCACCGACCGGATCGCGTAGCCGCCGGACTCGCTGACCAGGACGGCGGCGTCGTCGCCCAGCGCTTTGCGGAGCCGGGAGGCGTACGTCCGCAGGGCGGCGAGCGCGGCGTGCGGCGGTTCCTCGCCCCATAGGGCGTCGACGAGTTCGGCTGCGGTGGCGGTATGCCCGCCGCGCAACAGCAGTCCGGCGAGCAGTGCCCGCTGCTGCGGCGAACCCGCAGCCAGCGGCGTTTCGCCGCGCCAAGCCCGCACGGGGCCGAGCACGGAGAAGCGGAGCTGCTCCCGCCCCTGCCCCGGACCGTCGTCCATGTCTCCCCCTGCCCTGTGCTGTCCGTTTGTGCTGTTCGCATCGCGCACTGCGTTCACGTCGGTTCACCGTGTGCAACGGTCAGTCTGCCTTGTCGCAGCCCCTTACGTCAGTAGGGGTCGGGTGCGTGCACAAAGCCTCCCCGGCTGATCGGGGGGCGGATGAGCCGGTGCACAAGGGGGCGCGGAGCGTCCGCTTCCGTGCGCCCCCTTGGCCGGTAATTAACTCTCATTGCCTCCATGCGCCCCCTGATGCACCCCGCAGTGAACGGCCCTCCGGCTGCCGCCAAGGTTGCCGACAGATTACTGACGGATCGTCAGATCAGCGCTACCGTAGCGGTCATGGAGAGCTTCCCGAAGATCATCTCGGTGGACGACCACACGGTGGAACCCCCCAACGTCTGGCGGGACCGGCTCCCGTCGAAGTACCGCGAAACCGGCCCGCGCATCGTCCGGGCGCCGGTGAGGGAAATGACCTTCGTGGGCGGGAAGTTCGCCCCGAAGATGGGCGATGTGGGTGACGACGGGCCGATAGCCGACTGGTGGGTCTACGAGGACCTGCACCGCCCGCTGACCCGCCTCGACACGGCCGTCGGCTACTCCCGCGACGACATCAAGCTCGAAGGCATCACCTACGAGCAGATGCGCCCCGGCTCGTACAGCGTCCCCGACCGCCTGTCCGACATGGACGTCAACCACGTCCAGTCCGCCCTGTGCTTCCCCACCTTCCCCCGCTTCTGCGGCCAGACCTTCACCGAGGCCAAGGACCGCGAACTGGGCCTGCTGGGCGTACGCGCGTACAACGACTGGATGGTGGAGGAGTGGTGCGGCGCGCAGGCACAGGGCCGCCTGATCCCCCTCACCCTCATCCCCCTCTGGGACGCGGAACTGGCCGCCGCGGAGGTGCGGCGCAACGCCGCCCGCGGCGTACGGGCGGTCTGCTTCAGCGAAATCCCGCCACACCTTGGCCTGCCGAGCATCCACACCGACTACTGGGACCCGTTCCTGCGCGCCTGCGACGAGACGGGCACGGTCGTGGCGATGCACATCGGCTCCTCCTCGAAGATGCCGTCGACCTCCGCCGACGCCCCGCCCGCCGTCGGCTCCACCATCACCTTCGCCAACTGCTGCTTCTCGATGGTCGACTGGCTGATGAGCGGCAAGTTCGACCGCTTCCCGAACCTGAAGATCATGTACGCGGAAGGCCAGATCGGCTGGATCCCGTACGTCCTGGAGCGGGCGGATGTCGTCTGGGAGGAGAACCGGGGCTGGGGCGGCGTAGCGGACAAGGTCCTCCGCCCGCCGTCCGAACTCTTCGCCGAGCACGTCTACGGCTGCTTCTTCGACGACGCCTTCGGTCTGAAGAACCTGGACGCGATCGGCGTCGGCAATGTCCTGTACGAGACGGACTACCCGCACTCGGACTCGACCTGGCCGAAATCGAGGGAGGTCGGGGAATCCCAGATGGGTCACCTGGAGGCGGGGGTCGTGGAGCGGATCGTCCGGGGGAACGCGATTGAGTTGCTGGGGCTTACGAGGGATGGGCTTTGGGGGCCGTCGGCGGGGAGAGGGGCACCGTAACGGATCACGGTCGCAGCCGGTGGCTGACGTCCGCCGCGCCGCCGTCCACGCTTCCGCGCCTCTTGTCTGATGTGCCGTCAGGCATCACGATGACGGCTCACCGTTATATGACGGATCGTCAGATAGGGGAGTCCGGCGTGGTGCAGATCTTGCCGCAGGGGCGGCTGGTGTACGGGATGCAGCTGCCCGTTCAGTCGCAGAGCAGCCTCTTCGCGGAGGCGTGGGAGGCGGATGCGGGGCCGGGTGACCTCGCCGAGATCGCCCGGGTCGCGGACCGCACCGGGTTCGCGTACATCGCGAGCTGTGATCACGTGGCGATACCCCGGCGGCTCGCGGAGGCGATGGGCACGATCTGGTACGACCCCGTGGCCACGCTCTCGTATCTGGCCGGGGTCACCGAGCGGGTGAGGCTGCTCAGTCATGTCGCCATCGTCGGGCTGCGGCATCCGCTCGTCTCCGCCAAGCAGTACGCCACCCTCGACCACCTCTCCGGCGGGCGGCTGATCCTCGGGGTCGGGGCGGGGCATGTGGAGGAGGAGTTCGAGGCTCTTGGGGCGGACTTCCCGGGGCGTGGGGCCGTGCTCGACGAGACCGTTGACGCGCTGAAGGCCGCACTCGGGGTTGAGGAGTACCCGGAGCATCATGGCGAGCGGTACCGGTTCAGTGGGCTCGGGCAGCGGCCGCGGCCTGCTCAGGAGCGTGTCCCCGTCTGGGTGGGGGGCTCCTCGCCCGCTGCCGTCCGCAGGGCTGCGACCAGGGGGGACGGCTGGTTGCCGCAGGGCGATCCGCGCGACCGGCTGCCCGCGCAGATCGCGAAGCTCAAGCGGCTGAGGGAGGCGGCCGGCATCGTGGAGCCGATCACCGTGGGGACGATCGCCGAGCCGTTGTACGTGGGCGAGCCCAGTTGGTCGGTCGGGCGGCGAACGCTCTCCGGCAAGGCGGACGCCATCGCCGAGTCGCTGCGGGAGTACCGGGCGATGGGGGTGGACCAGATCCAGGTGCGGTTCCGGAGCCGGAGCCGGGGCGAACTCGTCGATCAGATGGCGGCGTTCGGGGCCGATGTCGCGCCTCAGCTCAACGATTAGGCCGGACCGCATCTCAAGGAACCGCATCTCAATGGCTGGGAGGCAGGCATGGGCAAGCTGGATGGGCGCGTCGTCATCGTCACGGGCGCGGCGCGCGGGCAGGGTGAGCAGGAGGCGCGGCTCTTTGTGGCTGAAGGGGCGCGAGTCGTGATCGGGGATGTACTGGACGGGCCGGGGGAGGCGCTGGCCAAGGAGCTGGGGGAGGAGCGGGCCCGGTTCGTTCATCTGGATGTAAGCCGGGAGGACGACTGGTCAGGGGCGGTCGCTACCGCGAAGTCGGCGTTCGGGAAGGTCGACGGACTGGTCAACAACGCCGGGATCTTGCGGTTCAACGAGCTGGTCAATACGCCGCTGGAGGAGTTCCAGCAGGTGGTGCAGGTGAATCAGGTCGGCGCCTTCCTGGGGATGAAGGCGGTGACGGCCGAGCTGGTGGCGGCCGGCGGCGGGACGATCGTGAACACCGCCTCGTACACGGCGCTGACCGGGATGGCGTTCCTGACCTCGTACGCGGCAACGAAGGCGGCGATCGTCGGGATGACGCGGGTCGCGGCGATGGAGCTTGCGGGCAAGGGGATACGGGTCAATGCGATGTGTCCGGGGGCGGTCGACACCCCGATGACCAACCCGGACAAGGTCGCCGCGGACGGCGGGCCGAAGGTGGGCGGCGAGGCGGGCGGCGCGGCGCTGGACGAGTTCTACGGGAAGGTCGTCCCGATGGGGCGGATCGGGCAGCCCGAGGAGGTCGCCAGGCTGGCTCTCTTCCTCTCGTGCGAGGACTCGTCGTACATCACGGGGCAGCCGTTCGTCATCGACGGGGGGTGGATGGCGGGGGTTTCGGTCTTCTGAGGGCGGACGGGAACGGGTGGGGCGGGGCGGGGTTGTCTGACTCATCGTCAGCTATTGACGATGTGTGCGGGCGGTGCCAGAGTCGGCCGTGGTCAGGTAGCTGACGGATCGTCAGATCGCCAGAAACACCTTCCCCGGGGGGCGACCCCGGCACCCCGAAGGAGTGAACTCCCATGGAATTCGGGCTCTTTGTGCAGGGCTATGTGCCCGCCGCGCGGGCGGAGGCCGACCCCGAGGCCGAGCACCACGCGCTGATGGAGGAGACCGAGTACGTCATCCAGGCGGACAAGTCCGGCTTCAAGTACGCCTGGGCCTCCGAGCACCACTTCCTGGAGGAGTACTCGCACCTGTCGGCCAATGATGTCTACCTGGGCTATCTCGCGCATGCGACGGAACGGATCCATCTGGGCTCCGGCATCTTCAACCCGCTCGCCCCGGTCAACCACCCGGTGAAGGTCGCCGAGAAGGTCGCGATGCTCGACCATCTCTCCGGCGGACGGTTCGAGTTCGGCTCCGGGCGGGGCGCCGGCAGCCACGAGATCCTCGGGTTCATGCCGGGCGTGACCGATATGAACCACACCAAGGAACTCTGGGAAGAGACCATCGCGGAATTCCCCAAGATGTGGCTCCAGGACGAGTACGTCGGCTTCAAGGGCAAGCACTGGGAGCTGCCGCCGCGCAAGGTCCTGCCCAAGCCGTACGGGAAGTCGCACCCGGCGATGTGGTACGCCGCCGGCTCGCCGTCCTCGTACGCCATGGCCGGCAAGAAGGGGCTCGGCGTACTGGGCTTCAGCGTGCAGAAGGTCTCCGACATGGAGTGGGTCGTCGAGTCGTACAAGACGGCCGTGAAGGAGGCGGAGGCGGTCGGGGACTTCGTCAACGACAACGTGATGGTGACGTCGACGGCGATCTGCGCGGAGACGCACAAGAAGGCGGTCGAGATCGCGGTCGGCGGCGGGCTCAACTACCTGCAGTCGCTGCTGTTCCGCTACCACGACACCTTCCCCCGGCCCGACGGCATACCGGAGTGGCCCGAGCTGCTGCCCGAGTACACCGAGGAGATCATCGAGCTGCTGATCGCCGAGGAGCTGATGATCTGCGGAGACCCGGACGAGGTGCTCCAGCAGTGCAAGCGCTGGGAACAGGCCGGCGCGGACCAGCTCTCCTTCGGCCTGCCGATCGGCGTGGGCTACGAGGACACGCTCAACTCGATCAAGCTGATCGGCGAGCACGTCATCCCGAAGATCGACACCGATCCGGTGCATCGGACTACGCGCTTCCGGCAGGGGGCGGGGTCTGGGTCGGGGCCTGGGTCTGGGTCTGGGTCGTGATCTGAGTCCGTGATCTGGGTTGGGGCTTGGCAGCCGAGCAGCCGATTAGTTGACCAGCTGCGCAGCCGAGGAGTCGAGGAGCCGGCCAGCTGACCAGCCGTACAGCCGCAGGGAAGAAGGGACCCACGCACATGCTCGACCACCTGATCAAGGGCGCGACCGTCGTGGACGGCACGGGCGCGCCTTCGTACGTCGCCGACGTCGGCATACGGGACGGCCGGATCGCGGTGATCACCGAGCCGGGGACTGCCGCCGAGGAGGCCCGTACCAGCGAGGATGCCCAGGGGCTCGTCCTCGCCCCCGGCTTCGTCGACCCGCATACGCACTACGACGCCCAGCTGTTCTGGGACCCGTACGCCACCCCGTCGCTCAACCATGGCGTCACCACCGTCGCGGGCGGCAACTGCGGATTCACCCTGGCCCCGCTGCACCCCGACCGGCCCGAGGACGCCGACTACACACGTCGGATGATGAGCAAGGTCGAGGGGATGTCGCTGGTCGCCCTGGAAGAGGGCGCACCCTGGAACTGGCACTCGTTCGGTGAGTATCTGGACGCGCTGGAAGGCCGTATTGCGGTCAACGCCGGTTTCATGGTGGGGCATTGTGCGCTGCGGCGATATGTGATGGGCGCGGATGCGATCGGCGGGCAGCCTACGCCGGGGCAGCTGGCGGACATGCTGCGGTTGTTCCACGACGCGATGGACGCCGGCGCTTGGGGGCTGTCCACGACCCAGTCCGCCACCCACTCGGACGGTGACGGGCGGCCGGTCGCCTCGCGGCACGCGCGTCCCGACGAGCTGCTCGCGCTCTCCCGCGCGGTCGCCGAGCACGAGGGCACCCAGCTGGAGGCCATCGTCGCGGGCTGCCTTGACCAGTTCGACGACGACGAGATCGACCTGTTCGTGGAGATGTCAGCTGCCGCTGGACGCCCGCTGAACTGGAATGTGCTGACGATCGACGCGGCCGTGCCGGAACGGGTACCGCGTCAGCTGATCCCCAGCGAGCGGGCACGTAAGGCCGGCGGCCGGATCGTCGCGCTGACCATGCCGATCCTCACGCCCATGAACATGTCCCTGGGCACCTTCTGCGCACTGAACCTCATCCCCGGCTGGGGCGAGATCCTCGGCCTGCCGGTGCCCGAGCGGATCGCCAGGCTGCGCGACGCGGACGTACGGGCCGAGATGCTGCGGCGCGCGGACAGCAAGGAGGCCGGGGTCTTCCGGCGGCTGGTGAACTTCGAGCGGTATGTGATCGGGGATACGTACTCCGCGGCGAATGCGGGGCTTTCGGGCCGGGTGGTCCGGGACATCGCCGCCGAACGCGGGCAGGACGCCTTCCACTGCCTGGTCGAGATCTGCGCCGAAGACGAACTGCGTACGGTCCTGTGGCCGATGCCCACCGACAACGACCCGGACAGCTGGGCGCTGCGCCAGGAGACCTGGCAGCACGAGGACGTCATGCTGGGCGGCTCGGACGCGGGCGCGCACCTGGACCGGATGTGCGGCGCGCCGTACACCACCCGCTTCATCGGGGACTGTCTGCGCGGCCGCAGGCTCGTCGGGCTGGAGCGGGCCGTGCAGATGCTGACGGACGACCCGGCGCGGCTGTTCGGGCTGCGGGACCGCGGCCGGGTCGCCGAGGGCTACCACGCCGACCTGGTGCTCTTCGATCCGGAGCGGATCGACGCCGGGGTGGCGACGTTGGTGCACGACCTGCCGGGGGACAGTCCGCGGCTGGACTCGAAGGCGATCGGGATCGTGAGCGTACGGGTCAACGGGGTGGAGACGATCCGGGAGGACGTGGTGACGGGGGCGGTGCCGGGGACGGTGCTGCGGTCGGGGCGGGATACGGAGACGGTGAGTACGAGGTGAGCGGGGGAGAGGTGGCGCCTGGGGTGGCTGGTGGTCAGCTGAGTGGTCGCGATACGGCTGGTGGTCAGCTGACGGGTCGCGACGCGGCTGGCGGTCAGGCAGTCAGGCGGTCAGGTGGGCTGGTGATTCGGTGGGCCGGTGGTCAGGTGGGCCGGTGGTCACATGGGCGGTGGTGAAGTGGTGGGCGGAGAGCGGCTGTTCATCGGTGGGGAGTGGGTGGAGCCGGACGGCGGCCACTACGACGTCATCAACCCGGCGACCGAGGGGGTCGTCGGGCGGGCCCCGGAGGCGAGCCGGGCGCAGGTGGAGGCGGCGGTGGGCGCGGCCCGCGACGCGTTCGAGGGCTGGTCCCGCACCGCGCCCGAGGAGCGTTCCGTCATCCTGGACCGCGCGGCCGAGGTGATGCGCCGCGAGTTCGTCCCGTACGCGGAGCTGGCGCAGGCGGAGAGCGGCGCGACGACCGGCACCGCACGCGGTATGCAGGTCGGGGTGTCCGTCGCCCGCTTCAAGCGGTACGCGCGCGGCGCGCTGGAGCCGGTGGAGACCGGGCTGCCGCCGCAGGTCAACGAGGCGGGGCCGATGGGGAAGGCGGGCGTTTTCGGGGCGCTCGCGGTGCGCCGCCCGGTGGGGGTCGTCACCTGTATCACTTCGTACAACAACCCCTGGGCGAACCCGGCGGGCAAGGTCGCGCCGGCGCTGGCGATGGGCAATACCGTCGTCGTCAAACCGGCGCCGCAGGATCCGCTGTCGGTGTACCGGATGGCCGAGGCGCTGGCCGAGGCCGGGGTGCCGCCGGGGGTGGTCAATGTCGTGACCGGCGCGCGGCCTGAGGTCGGTGAGGCCGCGGTGGCGGCGAACGGCGTGGACATGGTCAGCTTCACCGGTTCCACGGCCGTCGGGCAGAAGATCGCCGAGGAGTGCGGCCGCGGGATGAAGCGGCAGCTGATGGAGCTGGGCGGCAAGGGCGCGGCGCTGGTCTTCGACGACGCGGATCTGGCGGGGGCGGTGGCCGGGATCGGCACCACCTTCTCCTTCTACAGCGGGCAGATCTGCACCGCGCCGACCCGGGTGCTGGCGCAGCGCGGCATCTACGAGCGGCTGGTGGACGGGCTCGCCCGGTACGCGGCTCAGCTGCCGGTCGGGGATCCGAGGGACCCGGGCACGGTCGTCGGTCCGGTGATCTCCGCGGCGCACCGGGACCGTATCGAGTCGTACGTCGAGCTGGCGGCGAAGGAAGGCGCGCGGCTGGTCGCCGGGGGCGAGCGGCCGGAACTGGAGCGCGGCTTCTACGTGGCGCCGACGCTGTTCGCGGACTGCACGAACGAGATGCGGGTGGTGCGCGAGGAGATCTTCGGGCCGGTGGTCGTGGTCGTCCCCTTCGACGACGAGGATGAGGGCATCGCGCTGGCCAACGACAGCGACTACGGACTGCTGGACTATGTCTGGTCCGGTGATGTGGCCCGCGCCTTCCGGGTCGCGGGGCGGCTGCGGGCCGGCGGGGTCGGCGTCAACACGGTCGGCCGGAACATGGAGGCACCGTTCGGCGGCTTCAAGCGCAGCGGGGTCGGGCGTGATGTGGGATCGTACGCGCTGCATGCGTACAGCGAGTTGCAGGCGATTGTCTGGCCGGGGTGAGGGGTTGGCCGACGGCAGATCCGCTGGCGTGGGCGTGTTGGCCTGTGTCTGTTGACGCGTGTCTGTTGACCTGGGTGTGCTGGCCTGCCGTCGTTGGCCTGCGCCCGTTGCCTGTGTCTGTTGCCTGTGTCTGTTGGCCTGGGTTGCCTCGATGCGGACCGTCGCAGTGTTGTCTCCTGGCGGCGGTCCGCATTGCTACGGGCGGGTCAGCCGATCGTGCGGACCAACTGATCGTTACGGCCAGCCGATCGCTATGGGCAGCCGATCGTCATGGTCAGCCGATCGTGAGGACCGCCTTGCCACGGATCTCGCGGTTGACCAGGGCGGTGGCGGTCTCGCCGGCCTTCTCCCAGTCGGCCACCCGGTCCACGCTCGACTGGAGGCGGCCCTCGGCGAGGAGGCGGACGAGGTAGCCGAGGTCGGCGCCAGTGTTGCCGCCGGCCTGGATACCGATGAGGGTCAGCCGGTTGATGACCAGCTGATACGGCTCGATCGGGGTCGGCTCGCCGGAGGTGGCACCGATGGAGATGACCTTGCCGTCCGGGGCGATGTGGCCGAGCAGCTCGGCGAGCAGCGAGCCGCCGACGTTGTCCAGCACGACATCAACCGGGGTGTCGATATCGGCCGGGCTGGTCAGAACATGGTCCGCGCCGAGTGCCGCCAGCCCCTGACCGCGGGCCTGGCTGCCGACCAGGGCGTACACCTCAGCACCTGCCAGATGGGCGAGCTGGACCGCGAAGCGCCCCACGCCGCCCGACGCACCGGTGATGGCGACGCGCTGTCCGGGCAGCACGCCCGCCGTACGCAGCGCGCGCAGAGCCGTCAGGCCGGCGACGGGGAGGGCGGCGGCCGTGGGGAAGTCCACCGCGTCGGGCAGTACGGCGAGTTCGTCGACATGGACGGCGCGCCGCTCGGCCCAGCCGCCGTCCCAGCCCCAGGTGACGACGCGGTCGCCGGGCTTGGGGCCACGGCCGTTGGCGGCGGCCCGCTCGACCACGCCGGCGGCGTCCCACCCCGGGACGGTGCCCTCGGCAACGTCGTCGGACTTGGGCAGTTCACCGTAATTCAGGGACACCGCGGTGATCTTGACGAGAACCTCATCGGGTCCGGGTACCGGATCGGCGATGTCGCCAAGGGTGAGACGGCCGGGCGTGGAGTGATCGACAACGAGGGCACGCATCAGGAATCCTCCTCAAGGGAATGTGCTTCTGCGGGCTTAACCGGTGGGTCACTCCGGTTATTCCGGTCTCCGGGGGATGGATGGACGGGGCTTGGCTATGAAGGGGCGTCACACGGCTGCTGGGGTTGCTGAGGTTGCTGGGGTGGAGAGGGGGCCGACGGCGCCGACGGGCGGGGGTTGGGGCACCACTGCGCGGATCGCCTTCTGGTTGTTGACCGCCGTCACTGTGGCGTTGGTCGTCTGCCTGGTGATCGGTGTTGTGGCCTTGAACGAGGCCCTGGAGCACCCCGATGAAAGCGGCATGGACGGCTGGCTCTGCGCGGCCGACTCGGGCCCCTGCGACGAGTGACCCTGTGACCACCGGTCCCGGACGGGCCTCCCGCTGCCCCTCTCGGTAAGCCGCTCAGCTTCCGTAAGCCGCTCAGTCCCGCGCGCCCAGGAACACCGGATTCGTCAGCGCCGCCATCGGGCCCGGGAGGCCCGGCGTGGCTGCGGGATGGCGGACCTCGGCACGTATGTAGGCGGCGTAGTCGGGTGTCGTCTGCCAGCTGACGGTGCCCGCCCCGGACGGCGGCAGCGGCGTCGAGTACAGGGTGCCCTGGTCGGTGACGAAGGAGGCCGTGCAGCCCGGGGCGCCGGAGACCCTCAGCCGGGCCGTGACCTTCGACGTACGGGCGACCTCCAAGCGCTCGGCGATGCCCGCGTGTTCGCCGCGTTCGCCGGTGACGGTGAAGGCGAGGTCGATCTTCGACGACTCGGCGATCCAGACCCGGCCCGCCCGGATGCCGTCCTGGATGGCGCGTCGGGAGAGGTCCTCGGCCAGGACGACGGTCTGCGGGAGGCCGACGACGTCCGGGTCGCGGTGGGCGTCGCTGTGACCGACGGCCGGCAGCCAGGCCGCGCCACCGCGGGTGTGCGCGACCAGGGTGTTGTCCCACTCGGCGAGGGTGACCTCGTCATCGGGGGTGTACGGGCCGTTCCAGACCTCCACCGCATCGGCGTCGTTCAGTCCGAACTTCCAGTTGCAGCCGATGCAGGTGGCGTGCGGATGGGCCGGGATGACCAGGCCGCCGGCCCGCCGGATGGCACGGGCGTACTTGCCGAAGGCGTTGTCGCGGGCACGGTAGCGCCAGTCGATGAAGACGCCGGGGTCGGTGCCCATCGCCACCACGTGGCCATTGCGCGTGGTGACCTCCTCGCCGGTGAGAATGAGCAGGTCATCGCCCCACAGGCCCGCCCAGGCGCGGTGCGCGGAAGTGGTGTTGTGCTCGGAGGTGGTGATGAAGTCCAGCCCGGCGGCGCGGGCCAGCGCCGCGATTTCGGCGGGGGTGCGCTTGCCGTCGGAGTAGATGGAGTGCAGATGGTTGTCGCCGCGGTACCAGGCGCGGCCGCGGCCCCGGGCGCGCTCGGGAGGATGGACGGGTGCGGGGGTGTGTCCCGGAGGGCCGTAGCGGAGGGTGACGGTGACCTCGTAGGTCAGCCCCTGTGGTGCGACGGTGTACGGGCCGAGGGCGATGTGCCAGGTGCCGGCGTTGACGGGGCCCGGGAGGTAGCCGGGGGTGGCGTCGTCGGCGCGCAGGAAGAACTCCGTACGCGCTCCGCCCGACCAGCCGCGGAAACCGGAGCCGCCGAGCTCCGTGCCGCGCTCGTCGAAGATGCCGATGTCGCAGGCGTTGCCGGTGGCGCCCTGGGGGACGGCAGGTTTGTCGTAGCTGTAGGAGACGGCGATCTCCCGGACGCCGTGCGGTACTTCGACCGGCAGGTAGACGAAGTCCGGTGCGCCCGTGGGGAGATGGCCGGTGACCTTGCGGGTCTGCTCTCGTCCGTCGGAGTCTCCGGCGAAACGTCCGCCGGAGCCCCCACCGGAGTCCCGACCGGAGCCTCCGGCTGCCGGTGCCGCGTCGGCGAAGCTCACAGCTCTGAGCGTAAGCGCGCCTGATGCGCCCGCAACCGCCGAAAGTCTCAGAACGTCGCGTCGGTCCATTCCTGCCCCCCAAGCGTCGGATGGATGTGCCGTCAGCGTCACCGTCAGCCTGGCCGTCAGCGTCGGATGGCCGTGTCGTCGAGTGTCGCTGAGCGTCTCCGCGTAACGGCGTGTATCGGCGCGTCATCACCTCGATGTCGCCGCATGCCGCCGCATGTCGTCGTGTGAAAACTGTTGTACGCGGGTGTGACACGGAGGGAAAGGCCTGTGGATAACCGTCGGGCGGTAGGGCAACATGCGGTCACCCACACGCCTGACGCGGAGGTGCTCCAGCATGCGGATCGCGACCACGATCTTCCTGACAGACGAGACGATCCGGCCGGTCCGGCTCGCGCGTGAGCTGGAACAACGCGGATTCGACGGGCTCTATCTCCCGGAGCACACGCACATTCCGGCGAGCCGTGACACCCCGGCCCCTATGGGTGAGCCGCTGCCTCGCGAGTACGGCCGCACCCTCGATCCGTTCGTGGCGCTCGGCCAGGCCGCCGCCGTCACTGAGCGGCTCGGCCTGGGCACCGGCATCACGCTTGTCACCCAGCACGACCCGGTCGGCCTCGCCAAGCAGATCGCGACGCTCGACCACCTCTCCGGCGGCCGCTTCACCTTCGGCGTCGGCTTCGGCTGGAACGTCGAAGAGGCCGCCGATCACGGGGTGGAATGGTCGACGCGGCGCGAGCTGACGCGTGACCGGGTCGCGTTGATGCGGGCCCTGTGGGCCGAGGAACCGACCGCGTACAAGGGCGAGTTCGGGTCGGTACGGGCGTCCCTCGCGTACCCCAAGCCGGCGCACGGCGCGCCGCGCACCCTGATCGGCGGCGCCGCCGGGCCCAAGCTCTTCGGGCAGATCGCCGAGTACGCGGACGGCTGGCTGCCGATCGGCGGGCGCGGGCTGGCCGAAACCTTTCCAGTGCTGCGCCGGGCGTGGGCGGACGCCGGGCGCGAGGGTGAGCCGGAGGTCGTGCCTTACGCGGTTCGGCCGTCCCCCGGGAAGCTGGCGCACTACCGGGAGCTGGGCCTCCCGGAGGTGGTGCTGCAGCTGCCGCCGGCCGGGGAGGCGGAGGTGCTGCGGACGCTGGACGACTTCGCGCAGTATTTGTGACGGGGCGGGGGCCGGGGTGAGGAGGGCAAGGAAGGTGGCCGTTTTCGGCCACCGGCGCGGCGGGGCGTAGGTCCATCGGCGTACGGCCATCCGGCGCGGTTCGGTACCGAAGGCCGATCCGCGCGGCTCCGGCCGGTCGTAGCGTCGGAAGGGAAAGATCCGCAGGCCCATGCGTACACCGTCCGCAGTTCAACGGTCCAAGGAGAACCCCCATGCCTCGACTCGACCACACGATCGTGCACAGCACCGACCGTTTCGCCTCCGCACGCTTTCTCGCCGGCCTTCTGGACGCTCCGGAGCCCAAGGCGTTCGGCCCGTTCGCCGCGCTCAAGTTGGACAACGGAGTGACGCTCGACTTCGCGGAGAGTGTTGCCGACGGGCGGGAATTCGTCCCCACGCACTACGCGTTCCTGGTGACGGAGGACGAGTTCGACGGGATTCTGGCCCGTATCCAGGCACGTGAGCTGCCGTACTGGGCCGACCCCCTGCACACCCAGCCGCAGGTGATCAACACCCAGGACGGCGGCCGAGGCTTGTACATCGACGACCCCGACGGCCACAACATGGAGTTCCTGACCCGGACATACTCGGACGAGCTCCTGGCCAGCCTGTAGCGCCGTCTCGGTCACTGTCTCGGTCACTATCTCGGCCACATCTTGGTCACCGTCGCGGCGCGATGCCGGCGCCGTCACGGTCGCTGTGCCCGGCGCCGCCGCCGGGGAGTGCCCTGTCCACGTGCGGAGGGAACCTCCGTCTGGCGTGATCAGGCGCACACCACTAGCCGGTTCTCCGGCGGCGGCGCTGTCGGTGGGCGCTCGTATGCTCGGGGGATGACTTCCAGCGCGCAGGGGCCTGACCAGGGAACTGACCGAGGGACCAACGGGGGGACCGCCGGGGGGACGGACGCGACCGCGGACCGTCCGGCGCGGCCGACGGCGAACGCAATGCGCCGGGCGCTGCGCCGCGCCCGCGACGGCGTGGCGCTGGACGTCACCGAGGCCGCGGTGCTGCTCCAGGCCCGCGGCGAGGACCTCACGGACCTGTGCGCTTCGGCGGCCAGGGTGCGGGACGCGGGCCTGGAGGCCGCCGGGCGCCCCGGTGTCATCACGTACTCCAAAAGCGTCTTCATCCCGCTCACCCGCCTGTGCCGCGACAAGTGCCACTACTGCACCTTCGCCACCGTCCCCGGCAAGCTGCGCCGCGCCGGCCACGGGATGTTCATGTCCCCGGACGAGGTCCTGGCCATCGCCCGCCGCGGTGCCGAACTGGGCTGCAAGGAAGCGCTGATCACCTTGGGGGACCGCCCCGAGGACCGCTGGCCCGAGGCGCGCGAGTGGCTGGAGGCCGAGGGGTACGACGACACCATCGCGTACGTACGGGCGATGGCCATCCGCATCCTGGAGGAGACCGGGCTGCTGCCGCACCTCAACCCCGGCGCCATGACCTGGACCGACTTCCAGCGGCTCAAGCCGGTGGCCCCGTCGATGGGCATGATGCTGGAGACCACGGCGGAGCGGCTGTGGAGCGAGCCCGGCGGCCCGCACTACGGCTCCCCGGACAAGGAGCCCGCCGTGCGGCTGCGCGTCCTGGAGGACGCCGGCCGCAGCTCGGTCCCGTTTACCAGCGGCCTGCTGATCGGTATCGGTGAGACATACGAGGAGCGCGCGGAGTCGCTGTTCGCGCTCCGCCGCATCTCCCGCGCCTACCACGGCATTCAGGAACTCATCATGCAGAACTTCCGCGCCAAGCCGGACACGGCGATGCGCGGCATGCCGGACGCGGAAATGGACGAACTGGTCGCCACCGTCGCCGTCGCCCGGCACATCATGGGCCCCGCCGCCTGCCTCCAGGCGCCGCCCAACCTGGTGGACGACGAGTACGCGAAGCTCATCGGCGCCGGCATCGACGACTGGGGCGGCGTCTCCCCGATCACGCCCGATCACGTCAACCCCGAGCGCCCCTGGCCGCACATCGACGAGCTCGCCGAACGTTCTGCCGCCGCCGGTTTCCGGCTGAAGGAACGGCTCGCCGTCTACCCGGAGTTCGTCGAGCGCGGCGAGCCCTGGCTGGACCCCCGCCTGCTGCCACACGTCCGGGCCCTGGCCGACCCGGAGACCGGCCTGGCCCGTGAGGACGCCGTCGTAGAGGGCCACCCCTGGCAGGAGCCCGACGAAGGCTTCTCCCTGCCGTCCTCCGGCTCCGGCCGTACGGACCTCCACCACACCATCGACACCGAGGGGCGCACGAGCGACCGCCGCGACGACTTCGACGAGGTCTACGGCGACTGGGAGGCGCTGCGCGAGGCCGCCGTCCCCGGGATGGTGCCGTCCCGCATCGACGCCGACGTACGCCAGGCGCTCTCGCAGGCCGCCGACGACCCCACCAAACTCACCGACGACGAGGCGCTGGCCCTGCTGCACGCCGAAGGCCCCGCCCTGGACGCGCTCTGCCGGATCGCCGACGACCTGCGTCGCGCCACCGTGGGTGACGATGTCACCTACATCGTCACCAGGAACATCAACTTCACCAACGTCTGCTACACGGGCTGCCGTTTCTGCGCCTTCGCGCAGCGCCGCACGGACGCCGACGCCTACACCCTCTCCCTCTCCCAGGTCGCCGACCGCGCCCAACAGGCGTGGGACGTGGGTGCGGTGGAGGTCTGCATGCAGGGCGGCATCCATCCCGACCTGCCCGGTACGGCGTATTTCGACATCGCGCGCGCTGTCAAGGAACGCGTCCCGGGGATGCATGTGCACGCCTTCTCCCCGATGGAGGTCGTCAACGGCGCGACGCGTACGGGTCTGTCCATCCGCGAGTGGCTCACCGAGGCCAAGGACGCCGGTCTGGACACCATCCCCGGAACGGCCGCCGAGATCCTCGACGACGAGGTCCGCTGGATCCTCACCAAGGGCAAGCTGCCCACCGCCACCTGGGTCGAGGTCATCAAGACCGCCCATGAGCTGGGCATCCGCTCGTCCTCGACGATGATGTACGGCCATGTCGACCAGCCGCGGCACTGGCTCGGCCACCTCCGCCTGCTGGCGGAGATCCAGCAGTCCGCGCTGTCCAACAACGTCGCCGGCTTCACCGAGTTCGTCACCCTCCCCTTCATCCACACCAACGCCCCCGTCTACCTCGCCGGTATCGCCCGCCCCGGCCCCACCACCCGGGACAACCGCGCGGTGACGGCCATGGCCCGGTTGCTGCTCCACCCGCACATCACCAACATCCAGACCAGCTGGGTCAAGCTCGGTACGGAAGGCGCCGCCGAGATGCTGCGCTCGGGCGCCAACGACCTGGGCGGCACCCTGATGGAGGAGACCATCTCCCGTATGGCGGGCTCCAGTTACGGCTCGTACCGCTCCATCCAGGACCTGACCGCCATCGCAGAGGCCGCGGGCCGTCCGGCCCGGCCCCGTACGACCACGTACGGCCCGGTCACGGAGGAGCGACAGTCGGCGGCGCTGGCGTCGGACGGCCATCTGCCGGAGCTGTTGCCGGTGGTGGAGTAGGAGGAACTGGGGGGCGGGGCGGGCTGGGTGGGGGCTTGACGGGGGTTGCGGGGCTCCCAGCCCACGCCGGCGAGTTGGCCGGAGTTATCCACCTGGCCGGAGTTATCCACAGCCCCAAGTCGTCGACTCCGCCGAAGGCTAATCTGCTTGAGCAGGGCAGCAAGGCCGGCAGAGGCCGGTAACGGCCGACGCAAGGGGGGTGGAAACGGTGGATCGAAGCAGGCTGTCGCGGCAGGAGTTGATCCGGCTCCGCCGCCGCGAGGGATTCGTGGGACGGCGCGGCGAGATCGCCGCGTTCCGCGACAACTTCGCGCGGGGCGTGGACGACCCGGCGCAACAGTTCCTGTTCCATGTGCACGGCCAAGCGGGCGTCGGCAAGACGTCCCTGGTCCGGCAGTTCGTGGAGACGGCGCGTGAGCATGGCGCGCCGACCGCGTACGTGGACGAAGCCGTGCACGGCGTCCCCGATGCGATGGCAGCCATCAGCGGCCAACTGGCCGCGCAGGGGCGCCCCATGAAGGCCTTCGACAAGCTGCTCGCCACCTACCGGGAGCGGCGGTACGAGGTCGAGGCGGCGGCCGCGGCGGATGGCCCGGGCGACCCCGCCGGCCCGGGCGATCTCCAGGGCGCGGCGCCCTCGTCCGGCAGCATGATGGCCGCCCAGGCCGGGCTCGCCGGCCTCGGGCTGCTCCCCGGCGTCGGCGCCTTCACCGGAGCACTGGACCCCGGCCAGGTGGCGCGCGGCGCGGAGCGGTTGCGCGGGCTTCTCAGCGGCCGGCTGCGCAACCACGACGACGTTCAGTTGGTGATGTCGCCGCTCCAGGCCCTGACGCCGGTGTTCGTCCGTGAGCTGAGTGCCGCCGCGGACGAGGTGCGCTGGCTGGCACTCTTCTTCGACACATATGAACGTACCGGGCCGCTGCTGGACACCTGGCTGCGCGATGTCCTGGTCAGCGACCGTTACGGCCCGCTGGCGCCCAACGTGGTGGTGACCCTGGCCGGCCAGACCGCACTGGACCGCCGCTGCTGGGCCGACTACCTGGACTGTGTGGCGGATCTGCCGCTGGACGCCTTCACCGAGGCCGAGGCGCGGCAGTTCCTGGCAACCAGGGACATCACCGACGAGCGCATCGTCGAGGTGATCCTGCGGCTCTCCGGCGGCCTGCCGGTGCTGGTCTCCACCCTCGCCGAGAACCGCCCGCAGGCCGCCGAGGCGGTCGACGACCCGAGTGACACAGCCGTCGAACGCTTCCTGAAGTGGGAGACCGATCCGGTACGTCGTGAGGCGGCGCTGGCGGCCGCCCTGCCGCGCCATCTGGACGAGGACATCTTCCGTGCCGCCGTGGACGCGTCCGCCGCCGAACAGTTCGGATGGCTGCGCGGACTGCCGTTCGTCGCCGACCGCGCGGGGCGCTGGCAGTACCACGAGGTGGTGCGAACGGCGATGCTGCGCCTCCAGCGGCGCAGATCACCGCAAACCTGGACGGCCCGGCACCGTAACCTCGCCGAGGCGGCCCGGCGTCGACGTACGGAGCTCGCCGCCGCGGCCCCCGTCAGTGGCCTCCCCGACCCCGCCGATACTCACGCCACCGACACTCACCCCACCCGCCTCTGGGCCGACGAACAACGTCTGGGCCACCGGCTCCAGGAGATCTACCACTCCCTCTGCGCGGACCCCCAGGCCTCCCTGGCCGAGGCGCTGTCCGACGTCCTGGACGCCGCCGATCACGCGCGGCTCGCCGTCCGCAGAGTGGCCGAGACCATCCGCCAGGCCGGCGAGGACGCCGGGGCAAAAGAGGTCAGCGACTGGGGCGACCGGCTCTCCGCAGCGCTCACCGAGGACGGCGGCGGCCTCACCGAAGTCCTCACCGCACTGCTCGCCCGCCCCGGACTCGATGTGGCCCAGCAGGCCCGCATCCACCGCATCCGGGGTCGCGAACACCGAAAGACCGAAGCGTGGCCGCAGGCGTTCGCCGACTTCGACCGCTGTCTGGAGCTGGAGCCGCGCAATGCCCGCGCGCTGATCGGCCGCGGCCTGACCCACCGCTATATGCGTTCATTCGAGCGCGCCGCCGAGGACTACCGCCGGGCCCTGGAGATCACGCCCGACTCGGTGGATGCAGCCTCCCAACTCGGCGAGGCATATCGCCTCTTGGGGCGCCACGAACAGGCCGTCGCCGAATTCGACCGCGCCCTGGAGCTCGACCCGCGCCACGCCTTCACCATCGCCAGCCGCGCCGTCTGCCTGCGCCGCCTCGTCCGGCATGAGGAAGCGCTCGCGGGCCTGGAGCGCGCCATCGAGATCAACGCGGAGTATGCCTGGGCGATGGCCGAACGGGGCGCGACCTACCGCGACATGGGGCAGTACGAACTCTCCCTGGCGGAGTTCGACCGAGCCCTGGCCGTCAATCCCGCCTACGTCTGGGCCCACGCCCGCAGAGGCATCACCCTGCGCTTCATGGGCCGCTTCGATGAAGCCCTCGCCGCTCTTGGCCGCGCCGCCGAGCTCCATCCGGACGACCCCTGGGTATGGGGGGAGCGTGGCAGCACCTACCTGGAAATGCGGCGCTACGACGAGGCGCTGATGGAGGTCGAGCGGGCCATCGCCATCGATCCCGGGTATGCCTGGGCCCATGGGGCCCGTGGCGGCGTACTGCGCCTGTTGGGGCGCCATGAGGAGGCGCTGGCTGCCCTGGACCGGTCGCTCGCTCTCCACCCCGCAAATGGCCTGATCCGCGAGCAGCGCGGCATGGTGCTGGCGATGATGGGACGCACGGAGGACGCCCATGCGGAACTCTCCGCAGCGATCCACCTTCTACCGGACTCCCACAGCGTCGTAGCGAGCCGGGGGAAGACCAACTTCCTCACGGGTCGGCTGTCGGAAGCCCTCGCGGACTTCGACCGGGCCCTGGAACTCGGAGCGGACGCCGGCCGGACGTTGGCCCTGCGTGGCAGGACGCACCTTCTTCGAGGAGACGAGCCTCGCGCCCTGGCCGACTTCGAGCGCGCTCTCGGCGACGGCGCGGCGGATGCATCACTGTTGGCCCTCAATTTGGCACTCAAGTCGGGGTGCCTGCGCCGTGCGGGCCACTTTGACGTGGCACGGGAGGCAATCGAAGCGGCACGGGAAGCCTTCGATCAGGGGGAGCAGCAGGTGGAGCAGCAGGGAGTTCGGGGCGCAGATGCGGCCGCCGCCGGGCGGATCGTCCGGTACGAGGCGGCGATGCTGACCGGCGCCCTCGGCGGCGTGCCGGCGGCCGCAGCCGAATGGGTGGCGCTCCGGGACGAGGAAGCCCGTTCCGGGAGCGAGGAGGCCCGCCCTGGGAACGAGGAAGCCCGCCCTGGGAACGACGGAGACGGCGCGATAGGCGCGGCGGCGGTTGCCGTCGTCAGCCGGTGCGCCCTGGGCGACTGGGCGGGCGCCGAGGCCATCGTGGCGGAGTGGCTGGACGGCGGCCCGTGGTCAGCCGTCGCCGAGACCGAGCTGGGGGTACGCGATCTTGCACGGCTGCCGGGCGCGGACACCGAACGGCTGGAGGCGATACGAGACGGGCTGATACGCAGGATGGCAGCGACGGCTGCCGACACGTCCAGCTGGCCGTCGGAGTGACCGGCTGACGCGGCAGGACCGCCGTCGGCCGACGCCCCCCGCGCAGCAGCTCACTCCCCGCCGTGCTCCGTCTCATGCTGCAGGATGCATTGCTGCCACTGGGACAGAGCCTCCTCGCGGTCGCCTCCGGTGTCCTGGGCGGCGACGATCAGCGCGTCGGCGGCCATGGCGGCAAGCCGTACGGCGATATGGCAGACGTCGCGCTGGGGGAGCGGCCGGAGGAGTTCCACCGCGCCGTCGCTGTCGCCGGAGAGCGCCGAGGCGACGACGGCCATGGTGGTGCGATCCCACTCGTACTCGGACATGGGGTGAGCATGCCCAGCAGCAGGCATCGCCATCATCGAACGGGTGAGTGTGCGGGCGGGCGACGGGAGGTGTGGATGTCAGATCTGGACTCGGGACGCCACTCACCCCACCGACCGCCACCCGCCGCAACGGGACATCCGCAACAGCACGCACCCCAACAGCACGCACCCCAACAGCACGCACCCCAACAGCACCCGCCCCAACAGGACCCGCCCCAACAGGACCCTCCGGACCGTACCGATCAAAAGCCACCTCACGGGCGACTGTTCGCAATACGATCCTGGCCCCGAATCGATCATTCTTGGTCGATTAAAGTGCCGCCAGGGGAGGCCGCAAGGCCCCGCGACGTTGTGAGCTTCGGGAGGTCGCGTAGTGAGCGAGCGAGCCATGGGAAGGTGCGCGCCTCGCGAGTGCGGGGCCGAGCGGAGCGAGGTTTCGGCATGAGCGCAGTGGCAGGCAACACCGCCATCTGGGGCCGCGCCGAACAGCAGGACTTCCGCAGCCGGGTGCGTGGCTGTCTGCTCGGCGGCGCCATCGGCGACGCGCTCGGCGCGGGTATCGAGTTCGACTCGCTCGACGCGATCCGCGAGGCGCACGGCCAGGAGGGCGTGACAGATTTCGTCCCGGCCTTCGGGCGGCGCGGCGCGGTCACCGACGACACCCAGATGACCTTGTTCACGGTCGACGGGCTGATACGCGCCCAGGTGCGTCGCGACACCGGCGCCTGGCATCCGCCCACCGACGTTCACCGCGCCTATCTGCGGTGGGCCGCCACCCAGCGCGACTGGGGCCCGGACGAGCGCAAGAAGGACGACGGCTGGCTCGCCCGTGAGGAGTGGCTCTACTCCCGGCGGGCACCCGGCCGGGCCTGCCTGAGCGGCCTCGGCGACGACAAGATGGGCACGCTGGAGAAGCCCAAGAACCCCGACTCCAAGGGCTGCGGCGCCGTGATGCGCTCCGCGCCGTTCGGCCTGCTCGTCGGCTGGGAGCCGCAGCTGGTCTTCCAGCTGGCCGTCGAGTGCGCCGCGCAGACGCACGGCCACCCCACCGGCTATCTGGCGGCCGGCGCGTTCGCGATCATCAGCCATTCGCTGGCCCGTGGTGAGGACCTCGACGGCGGCGTCCAGAAGGCCCTGGCGCATCTGGCCACCCGCCCCGGCCACGAGGAGACCACGGACGCCCTCAAGCGCGCGCTCGGCGCCGTACGGCAGGGCATGCCGACGCCCGCCCGGGTGGAGTCGCTGGGGGAGGGCTGGACGGCCGAGGAGGCGCTGTCGATCGGTGTGTACTGCGCGCTGGTCGCCGAGGACATCCGGCATGGGCTGCTGCTCGCCGTCAACCACGGCGGCGACAGCGACTCGACCGGCGCCATATGCGGCAATCTGCTGGGCACGCTGCACGGCGAGACGGCGTTGCCGCCGGTGTGGCTGGTCGAACTGGAGGGCCGGGACACGATCTTGCAGCTCGCCGACGACTTCGCGCTGGAGATGACGCAGGGGCCGGCGCTGCACGGCCCGGCGGGATCGGCGCCGGGCTGGCTCGCGCGCTATCCACGTGCCTAGGGCCTGTCCGATGGGTCAGGGCCGGAAATGCCGCCCCGTCCGCCCCGTTCAGCCCACTCGCCCCGCTCACCCGCTCACCCGCTCACCCGCTCACCTCGTTCGTCCAATAGGTCGTCGCGTACGTCTCGTCGACGATCACGCAGCCGGCGGCCAGCAGTCGGCTCGGGCGGAGGCCGAATGTGGCGTGAAAGGCGCTGCTGAGGTGGGACGGACTGGAGAAGCCCGCCTCCGCGGCTGCATCTGTCAGCGTGCCGTAGTCCAGGAACGCTCTCCCGGCGCGCAGCATCCGCGCCCACATCCGGTAGCGGCGGAAGCTCGTACCGGTCTGCTCGCGGAAGAGATGCAGAAAACGGGATCTGGACAGGCCGACTCTGGAAGCGAACTCCGTTGCACCGTCAGCCAGTTGGGGATCCTTTAGCAGCTTTCGCGCGGCGGCTCGGATACGTGGATCGATGTCCGGGCTCTCGGGCCTCTCGGGTGCCACACAGAGCTGCACGAGGTCCTTCCTCTCGGCGGCAGAGACCGCCACCGGTGCCTCGCCCGCCCCCAGAGCTGCCACGCAGGCGCGTTCCGCGGCCGAGCCCGGCTCGAAGTAGCAAAAGGTCATCCAGCCGCCGTGGGCCTCGATCCGGTGCGGCACCCGTGCACGTATCAGCGCACCGCGTGCCGTG
The DNA here is from genome assembly GCF_040654775.1 of Streptomyces sp. NPDC050636. NCBI lineage: Bacteria > Bacillati > Actinomycetota > Actinomycetes > Kitasatosporales > Streptomycetaceae > Streptomyces > Streptomyces sp. NPDC050636. Next base: position 214,849 of record NZ_JBFAIP010000001.1, on the reverse strand, counting down.
CGACGCGTACCGTCCGCCGTCTCCAGCGTGAACTCCTTGTCCGTGCCGATGGCGAGTACGGCGACCGAGCCGGAGTGCAGGTCCAGTTCCAGTGAGGGGCCGCTGTAGACGGCACGTCCGGGCCACAGATTGAGCCGGGCCGATGGCTCGGGGCAGCACGTTGGTGAAAGCGCGTCATCGGTCATGACCGGCATCCTCCCCGACATGATGAACATGGCGATCACGACGATGAACGTGGCCATCACGACGACGAAGATGGCGGTTGCGACGGACGCGATGGTCGCGACGGACGCGATGGCCACGACGTACACGATGGCCACGACGGGGACGCTCACCACGGCCGCCCTCGCGCTCTTCTTCCTCGGCATGGGGATGTACGGGCTGGCCGCGCCCGCCGCTCTGGTCCGGCCGTTCGGCATCGGGTTGGGCGGCGCGGCGGCCCGTACCGAAGTACGGGCCGTGTACGGCGGGTTCGGCGTCGCGATGGCGGCACTGCTCGGCTGGGCCGCGGTCGATCCGGCGGACGCGCTGCGCCGGGGCGCGGTGCTCGCCGTCGCGGTCGCGCTGCTCGGGATGGCCGGCGGACGGCTCGCGGCGCGGATCGCCGAGCCGCCGGGTTCCTGGTACCCCTCGTGGTTCTACTTCTGGGTGGAGCTGGTCGGCGGCGGCCTGCTGCTGGCCACCGTCACGATGACGTGACCCCAGGCCCCAAAGCCCGCAAGCCCCCCAACTCCTACCCCCCAACCCCTCCCCCTCACGACCCCAAAGCCCCACGACTAGCCCGGCCCTCACCCCGTCCTCGGCGCCCCCCGTTCCACGCGCTTCTCCCCCTCAGTAACCGCCCCCGAAGCCGCCCCCGACACGTCCCCGCCGTCCCCGTCGCCCCCGGAGTTGATCCGCGCCAGCAGTGCGTCCCGCTCGTCCGTGGCCTCCGGCTTGATCAGGCCGATCAGGATGAACAGGACCAGCGACGTCGCGACCGGGGACACGATCTGGATCTGTAGCTGGATATCGCTCAGCCCGTAATTCGTCAGCCAGAACGCGAACAGCCCGGCCGCCCAGGACGTCAGGGCCGCCGTCGGGCCGGACTTACGGAACACCGGCAGCATGCCGAGCAGGAACGGGATGGAGATCGGCCCGACGAGTCCCGCCACCCACTTGATGACGACGGTGATGATGTCCTTGAACGTGGGCGAGTTGACCTGTGTCGCGATCGCCATCGACAGCGCGAGGAACGCCACCGTCGACAGCCGCGCCGCCAGCAGACCGGCCCGGTGGGACCAGTTGCGCGCCTTCTCGCCCAGCTTCGGCAGCGCGGGCGCGATATCGCGGGTGAAGACCGCGGAGATGGCGTTGGCGTCCGAGGAGCACATGGCCATCGTGTGGGAGAAGAAGCCGACGGTGACCAGGCCCAGCAGGCCGTGTGGCAGCAGGCGTTCGGTCAGCAGCGCGTACGAGTCGGAGGCGTCCGGCTTCTCCGCCTTGACCAGCAGCGGAGCCACCCACATCGGGAAGAAGAGGACCAGTGGCCAGATGAACCACAGCGCCGCCGACAGCCGCGCAGAGCGCTTGGCCTGCCGAGCGTTGCGGGTCGCCATATAGCGCTGCGCCTGGTTCCACATGCCACCGCTGTACTCGAAGGTCTTGATGAAGAGATAGGCGAGCAGGAACGTGAGGGTGTACGGGCCGACGGTCGGCTGGGTGTGTGTGTCCGGCAGCTTGTCCCATACGGTCCACAGCGAGCTGAAGCCGCCCAGCTTGCCCATGACGGTGACCAGCATCGCGATACCCGCCAGCAGCTGGATGACGAACTGTCCCAGCTCCGTGAGCGCGTCCGCCCACAGCCCGCCGACCGTGCAATAGACGCCGGTGATCACGCCCGTGATGAGGATGCCCTGGTTGAGGGAGAGGCCGGTGAAGACGGACAGCAGGGTGGCGATGGCGGCCCACTTGGCGCCCACGTCCACGATCTTCAGCAGTACGCCGGACCAGGCGAGCGCCTGCTGCGTCGGCAGGTTGTAGCGGCTCTTGAGGTATTCCAGGGGCGAGGCGACGCCGAGCCGTGAGCGCAGCCGGTTCAGCCGTCCCGCGAACAGATGGGCGCCGATGGCGATACCGATGGCGATGGGGAAGGACCAGGTGACGTAGGAGGTGACGCCGTACTGATAGGCGATGCCGGCGTAGCCGGTGAACATCACCGCGCTGTAGCCGGACATGTGGTGGGAGATACCGGACAGCCACCACGGCATCTTGCCGCCCGCGGTGAAGAAGTCGCTGACGTCGTCCACGCGCTTGTGCGACCACACACCGATCGCGACCATCACACCGAAGTAGCCGATGAGTACGGCCCAGTCGAGACTGTTCATACCCCCTCCAGGGGTCCGCCTTGTGAACGTTGCTTACCTGGCATCACTTCGCCGTGACGTCCGGTGGGGCGGTATCCCCGTGCGGGAGTCGGGGACTTCGTGGATTGAACCGTCCGACAGCGGGCCGGTCAAGGCTATGAGCGGTCATGAATGTGAACTGCAATCAGGAAAGCGAACGTTTTGCCTTCTCTTGACCCTGAGGGGCGTTGTCCCGACCGCGTCGCCGAACACACGATGAACGGACACTTCGCCGGGCGCCGTATGCCCGAACGCAAAACCGCACGGGAGCGGGATCCCGTGCGGCCGGCTGGGAGAAAGGGGGAATGCTGAGGGAAAGGGGGAATGGGGTCGCGGCGGGCGGCTACCGCATCAACTCGCCCGCATCGGCTACCGCATCAACTCGCCCGCATTGACCAGCAGCGACTGCCCCGTAATGGCGCGCGCCCGATCGGAGGCCAGGAAGACCGCCGTCTCGGCCACATCGGCGTCCGTCGCCAGTTCCGGCAGCGCCATCCGCTCGGTGAGCCGGTCCAGCACCTCGGACTCCGGTACGCCCTCGCTGTGCGCCGTGAACCGTACGTACGCCTCCACCGGCGGGCCCCACATCCAGCCCGGCTGCACGGTGTTGACCCGTATCCGGTCCGGCCCCAGCTCGCGCGCCAGCGAGTACATCGCCGAGACCAGCCCGCCCTTGGACGCCGCGTACGCCGCCTGCTGCACCTGTGAGGGGGCGGCGACCGACGACTGGGTGCCGATCATCACCACCGATCCGCCGCCCCGCGCCGTGAGCGACGGCAGGCAGGCGCGGGTCATCCGCAGTGTGCCGAAGAGGTTGACGTCGACGACATCGCGCCAGGAGCCGAAGTCGGCGTCCCGCAGGCCCCCGAAGAGTGAGTCCAGTGCCGCGACATGGATCACCGCGTCGATTCCCCCGAACCGCCGCACGGCGAGCGCGGCCAGCGCCTCGCACTGCGCCTCATCGCCGATATCGGTCGCCTGCCAGGCCGTACGCTCCCCCGAAGGGTCGATCTGCGCCGCCGACTTGGCGAGATTCCTTTCCGTGCGGGCCCCCAGGACCACTGCCGCACCGTCCCGTACACACGCCGCCGCGACCTGATGGCCGAGCCCGGTTCCGACGCCTGAGACGACGACGGTCTTGTTGCGCAGCAGCATGCGTGCCTCCCGGTCGTGCCTTCTGCCGACCCTGTTCTGACAGTGCGTCAGAATAGGGTCGGGGGCGTGCGAAGGCCATACCGGCGGGGATGCAGCGGCGGGGCGCGGCCACCCTGCGACCGCTTCGCCGGTTCGACCGCTATGCAGCTACTGCCGGTTCGACGGCTACTGCCGGTTCGGCCGCTACTGCCAGTCGGACCGCTCGGTCGCCTCGATGCAGTACTGCACCCAGCGGCCCTTGCGCTTGGGGCTGGTCGTCGGAGTCGCGCAGACTCTGACGTGGAAGGTCTCACTGACCGCCACCATGTTGGTGAACTGATCGGGGCCGTAGTCGATGGAGTTGTGCTGGGTCGGCTTCGCCCCGCCGTCCAGCCGGACGGACACCGTGTCCCCGGGCTCGCCCTGCGTGATCTTTCCCCATACGGCTGGGCACCGCTTGCTGTAACGGACCTGTAGTGCCACCGGGTTGCCGCCATCGGGCTGCCAGGTGGTCGCTTCGCCGGCGCACCACTCCTTCTTCGGATTCTTTCCGGTGCAGCCCGCCCCGGGGCACTCGGGAGGCGGGTCCTCGGTGACGCCTTTCCAGAAGTCGGTGAAGACGATCGGGACGATTCCGGTCACGACGGCCGTGACGAGTCCCACGACCAGGGCGTGCTTGGCATGGGCGCGCAGCCACGGGCCGACGCCGCGCAGCCGGGCCCGAAGACGCTGCGGGACTGCGGGATCGGCATCCGGCTCGGGGGCGGGATCAGGGTGAGGGCTGGGGGCGGGAGTGGGATCGGGAGTGGGATCGGGATCGTCGTTCGCCGGGCTGTGCGCCGGCTCGTCCACGCCTTGGGTCATCCGGCCTCCAGGGAGGTCCACGTGCCGAGGACCTCCCATTTTCCGGCATACGGAGGGGCCTCCGGAAGCGCATTTTTCGCCCTTGGACGCGCCCCCCGAGCGCAGGCTGCGCGCCGTCTCACCCCTCCCGGCGGACGTCCCCTCGGGCCTTCCCCAGGGCTACCGCCAGCCGCTCCAGCCCCTCGCGGATCTCCGCCGGCGAGTGCGTCACGAACGACAGACGGGCGGCCGCCGCGTCCGGCGGCCCGGCGAAGAACGGTGCCCCGGGGACATAGGCGACGTCATGCCGCACCACCTCGGGCAGCAGCGCCGTCGCGTCGTACCCCTCGGGCAGCGTCGCCCACACGAACATGCCGCCCGACGGGCGGTTCCACCGCGAGCCCTCGGGGAGCGCCGCGGCCAGCCCGTCCACCAGGGCGTTCCGCCGCTCGCGGTACGCGCCGCGCACCCGCTCAAGATGTGCGTCCAGGTCCGCGACCGCCAGGTACCGTGCCGCGGCTGCCTGGTCGACGGTGGAGGTGTGCAGGTCGGCTGCCTGCTTGGCGATGACACAGGCGCGGCGCAGGGCGGCCGGCGCGCGCAGCCAGCCGAGCCGCAGACCGGGCGCCATCACCTTGGAGAACGAGCCGAGCAGCGCCGTACGGTCCTCGGCCCCGGGGAAGGAGGCGATCCACGGCACCGGCTCGCCCTCGAAGCGCAGTTCGCCGTACGGGTCGTCCTCGGCGATCCACAGCCCGCGCCGGGCGGCGACCCCGGCGACCGCGGCCCGGCGCTCGGCGGACAGCGTCCGGCCGGTCGGGTTCTGGAACGTCGGCACGATGTAGAGCAGCTTGGGCCGCTCGCGCGCGGCGATCTCGTCCAGCGCGGCCGGGTCCAGGCCCTCGTCGTCGGTCGGCACCGGCACCACCCGGACGCCGGCGATCGAGAAGATCTGGAGCGCCGCGAGGTAGCAGGGGTCCTCGACCAGCACCACATCGCCCGGCTCCAGCAGTGCGGTGGACAGCAGCGACAGGCCCTGCTGGGAGCCGGTGGTCACCAGTAGATCGTCGTCGGCGGTGGACAGTCCGCGCGCGGTGGTGCGCCCCGCGACGGCCGCGCGCAGCGCCGGATCGCCCTCACTGGTCGAGTACTGCAGGGCCTGCCGCGGCGCTTCGGTCAGCACGTGCTGGAAGGCGGCGGCTATCCCTGCCGCGTCGAACAGTTCGGGCGCGGGGAGCCCGCCGGCGAACGAGATGACCTCGGGGCGGGCGGTGAGCGCCAGGATGTCGCGTACGGGCGAGCTGCCGGTCTGCGCCGCGCGGGCGGCGAGCTCGGGGACGGGGGCGGTGGCGTCGGCAAGGGTCGCGTCCGGCATGGCGGCTCCAATCGCTCGTAGTCTGCGTTAACCGTCGTTAGCTGTAGATGGCAGGGAGCATAAGCGGCCAGGGGCGGCATGTGCAGACCTGCCCGGATGGTGAACCGGCGGACGGATCCACCGCTTTACCCCCTCCCCTTCTGACGGTACGTCAGCTACACCTGTCTGCCATGACCGAAGACACCACACAGGCCACCAGCGACACCGCACAGGCCACCAGCGACACCGCACAGGCCACCAGCGACACCGCACAGGCCACCACCGATACCGCACATGCCGCCACAGGCACCGGCAGCGCGACCTACGCCGAGTTGGCCGCCGTCGGCCCCTACGGCGTACACCCCGGGCATGCGCTGATCACCATGGTCGAACCGCACCCGGGCCATGAGTACGCCTACAACCGCTGGTACGAGGACGACCACTACATCGCGGGCGCGATGGCGATGCCCTGGATGTTCGCCGGCCGCCGCTGGGTCGCCACCCGCGACCTGCAACTGCTGCGCTACCCGGAGAAGTCCGCCGTCGCTCGGCCCGTCACGGCCGGCTGCTATCTCTCCACGTACTGGATCACCGACGGCCGCTACGACGAGCACATGAAGTGGACCGTCGGCATCAACAAGCGCCTCAACCGGGACGGCCGGGTTTACCAGGACCGTACGCATGTCTTCACGGCCTTCCAGGACCATGCGGCGACGGTCTACCGGGACGGCGCTGCGGGCCCCCGGGACTTCCACGCACTGGACCACCCGTACGCCGGACTTGTCCTGGAGGTGATCGACGCGGACGGTCCCGAGCGCCGCGCCGAACTGCTGGAGTGGCTGCGCGCCCGGCATCTGCCGCGGCGGCTGGCGGGCTCGCCGGCGGCGATGGTCACGGTCTTCCGGCCGACGCCGCTGCCGGGGGACCGGATGACGTATGTGAAGCAGGTCGAGGGCGTCGACACCCGGCTGACGTTGCTCTGGTTCCTCCAGGAGGACCCGCGCGACGCCTGGGCGGAACACTTCGCCGACCGGGAGGCGGCCGTCGCCGAGTCGGGGCTGGGACGCGTGGAGCTGGTGGCGCCGTTCATTCCGACCGTCCCCGGGACGGACCGGTACGTGGCCGAACTCCGTTGACCGGACGCGGTCCAGGAGGCCGCGGTCCGCACGCGGACAGGGCCGAGCCCCCTCGGCCGGGACGGCGATCCAGTCGAGAGGGCTCGTATCTGCGGTGCGGTCACACGGACCGCGGTTGGTTGCGGTCCGGGTCAGGCCAGGCCGTACGCGCCGCCGGCGACGTCCGACACAAAGCTCTTCCAGGACGAGTTGTCGAACGTCAGGCGCGGACCGTCGGGGTCTTTGGAGTCGCGCACCGCGATGGCTGCGGTGGTGGGCACGGCGATCTCCACACAGGCGCCGTTGCCACCGGAGTACGAGGACTTGGTCCACGAGAATGCGGAATTGGGCTGAATGGCCATGTTCACTCCGACTCACTCTGAGTTGCTGCGGATTCGGTAATGCTGACGCTAGTCGCCAACATCACTGGCCACAGTGGCCGTTCACCCTTCCGAATGGCATATTTCTTGATCCCTTTTCACGGAGACGGAGCCTGGTGTACCGTGCCGCCCCGTTCTCCGGAATGCCGGATTCCGCCCGTCAGGGCCCATTCACCGGCCCATTTCGCGCCCATTCCCGCACCCATTCCGAAACCCGCGGCTTCTCACCCCATTGCGTCCGCATGCCTCTTCGACGCCGAGGCGATGAACTCCCGGCTCTGGTCCGCATTCAGCGCCTGGGCGCGCAAATGCTCGTACATGATCGTGTACTTGTGCACATCGTTGGTTTTCTCCAGATAGAGATCACTGGTAACGCCCTCGATGTAGACCACACTCGAATCGGAGGCATCGTCGAATTCCAGGATGGAAAACGTTCCCGACATCCCCGCATGCGCACCGGTGTCATACGGCAGCACCTGCACCGTCACATGCGGCAGATGACTCATCTCGACGAGATGGTCCAACTGCTCGCGCATGATCAGATGGCTGCCGACCACCCGCCGCAGCGCGGCCTCGTCCAGCACCACCCACAGCCGCAGCGGGCGCTTGCTGTCATTGACCCGCTCCTGGCGGCGCATCCGCACCTGGATGCGCTTCTCCAGCGGCTCGGGCGCCAGCTCCGGAACCGTGCCGGGAATGACCGCCTCGGCATAGCCGGGGGTCTGCAGCAGACCGGGTACCAGAAGGGACTCGTACACCCGCAGCGAGGCCGCCTCGGTCTCCAGGCCGATGTAGACGCTGTACGGGATGTCGCCGAACGCGTGCCACCAGCCTTGCTGACGCGAATCCTTGGCCATCTGCATCAGCGAATCGACTATGCGGTGATCGTCGACCTCGTAGACGCCGCACAGATCGCGGACATCGCGTTGGCTGATGCTGCGGCGGCCGTTCTCCAGCCGGCTGATCTTCGACTGCGAGACGAGCAGACGCTCGGCCACCTCTTCCGCCGTCATGCCTTTGAGCTCGCGGAGCCTGCGCAGCTCCTGGCCCAACCGGCGTCGCCTGACGGTGGGATTGACATTGGACGCCACGGGACGTGCACCTCCGGCTCCGTACTGCTGTCGTTTCCTGCCCAGCAGGGTGCCACCCCAGGTCGACGCCGCGCAGTCAAACGCACACAGAAGGCGAGCGAGCATGCGCGTGGGGTGGCGGGCCGGCCGTCGTCCAGAACGGCCGGCCCACCACCCCGCGCTTTCTTGCTGCGGCTCCCGAACGGGAATGAGGGGTCGGTGGTGCGGTCAAGCGGTACGCCCGAGCGGGCCGGTCAGGCGGCGAGCTCCCGTGGTCCGGGTAAACGCGCGGTTGGTGCGCACTCGCACTCGCACACGCGCACGTACCGGGGTGCGTGTGCGTGTGCGACTGCTGACCTGTGGTGCGGCGCCATACGTCAGCGGGCTCCGACGCGGGCCATGCTGCCGTGGCCGTGCCGCGACTGGACCGGCACTCCGGCCGTGTCCGCCGTGGCCCGGGCCGCCGGCTGCCGGACTCCCGGGCCGCTGCCCGGTCCGCCCGCGACCTGTGCCCGTCGAGGCTGTGCCGCGACGCCGTTCTGCACATCCATGACGGCGTGTGCGACCAGCCCGCCCATCGGGTCGTGCCGGATCAGATCCCGGAGACGGGAGCGCGATGACCGCCCTTCGTTCCCTGGGTAGAGGTGCTTGCCGAGTCCGACCGCATGGGCCAGCGCGGCGAGCGCCGCGGTCCGCGGGTCCGGCGGTACGCCGGTGCGGATCGCGTTGTCGAGCCGGGCCCTGATTTCCCGGCTGATGGCCGTCTCCGTCGCTTGGTAGCGCGTCGTCGGCAGCACCCCGCACATCTGTCCCGCCACGGCATGCACCATGCCGCACCGTTCCAGATGCGTGAGATACGTCTGGCGCAGCCCCAGCCGGGGCCCGCCGATCCAGTGGACCGCGCGCACCGGACTGCCGCGTCGGCGCAGCAGTTCGAGCGCGGAGTCCAGAGTCGGATCTCCTGTCGGCCGTGCCATCACCACGGCGATACGATCCCCGTCTGGGGCTATCCGTCCTGCCAGAGCCAGCTCTACTAGCTGTGCCCCGGCCAGGCCGAGGTCGAGCGACTGCGGCTGCGCTGTGGTGCCCGTGGTCGGGTCCAAAGCGAGCAGCAGAAGCTCCTCCGGAATTGTTCTGCGGCTCCTGCCCATCCATGCCTCCCCGCGTGGATGAATGACAGGGTGACCCCTCTCACATTCATCTGTCGAGGGTGCGTGGTGGTTTCGATATGGAACCGGTAGGTATGTCGTTCTCGTCTTGCACGTCGGCGATACCTTCCGTGGGGCGTGCGGCGTCGTGATTCGCGTGGCGGCGAGATGGCGCCACGCGTACACAGGACACTTGGGAACACTGGGCCAGGCAGCAGTGCGACGTATGAAGGAGACATCGGTGGCGGGCGAGTCCCCCGACAAGTCGGACAAGAAGCAGTCGTCGGGGGAGACGGCGGGGGGCGAACGTGATCCGCGCCTGACCGTCTTCCGTGAGAGGCCGGATAAGCCGGCGGAGTCGAGTGGGCCGGCGGAATCGGATAAGCCGACGGAGTCGGGTAAGGGCGACGGTTCGGCTGCTGGTGCCGGAGAACGGTCCGGGGACGAGCCTGAGCCGTCCCAGGAGGCCGTGGCGGACGGCGAGGGCGCCGGGAGTGGCCCCGGGGGCGGCGACGACCGTCTGCGGGCCGCTGTGGCCGCGTGGGTCGCGAGTACGGATGACGACGACGTCGCGGACGACGGTGACGCCGCCGACGACGGTGACGGTGACGCCGACACGGATGCGGATGCGGATGCGGATCGTGGCGACGCGGAGCCGGACGAGGAGTCGGGCGCGAAGCCGGGCGCGAAGCCGGGCGTGAAGACTGAGACCAAGGCCGAGACCAAGGCCGAGACCAAGGCCGAGGTCAAGGCGATCAAGGCCGAGGTCAAGGCGGATGCCGCCGATGAGCCCGAGCCTGCCGATGAGCCCGAGCCTGCCCCCGAGGCTGAGTCCGCCTCCGAGGCCGAGTCCGAGCTGAAGTCCGAGCTGAAGTCCGAGCGGAAGTCCGAGCCGAAGCCCGAGCCCGTCGATCAGGCGACCGCCGTGTTCAAGACCGTCGGCCCGAAGAAGGGCAAGGGCGGCGGCGAGGGCGATGGGAAGGGCGACGGCGAGAGCGGCGGCAAGGCCGGTGACGACGCCGAGGCCGACGAGCCGCCGGTCGATAACGCGACCCGAGTGTTTGCTATCGGGAACCTGAAGGGGAAGCTCGCGGCGGATCAGCCCGTCGACCAGCCCACCACGGCCTTCAAGATCACCCCGCCCGGCGAGGACAAGGCCAAGGGGAAGGGCGAGGAAGACCCCAAGGGCGAAAAGGGCAAGGGCGAAAAGGGCAAGGGTGACGCTGACAAGGGTGGCGCTGACAAGGGTGGCGGCAAGGTCGCCGGCAACGACGCCAAGCAGGCCACCGAGCAGGACGCCAAGAACGACGCCAAGCAGGACGCCAAGGCCGCCTCCGGCACCCTCGCGCCCGAGCGGGACGCCGAGCGGACCAGCCAGTTCGTGGCGCTGAAGTCGGCGGACGACGGTGTGGCGGAGAAGTCGCTCGGCAAGACGGCGAGCAAGACGGCCCCACCCGCTCCGGTGCCCGCCCGCAGGCCCGACAAGGCGTCCCGGACGCCGCTCCCCGCCGAGTCCACCAAACCCGCCGCGCCCGCAAAGCCCGGCACCCCGCCCCCCGCCGCGGCCGCGACCGGAGCAACCGCCACCGGTGCCACCGCGCCCGAGCGGCCCCAGGAGCAGCCTCAGCCCGAGCGCGGCACGCTGCCCGAGTCCGAGCGGACCCGGCAGGAGCCGCTGCCGCCGCTCGACCTGCTGGCGAAGCTCACCAACACCCCGGCGCCGCCCGAGACCACGCTGCGGACGGTCGTCCGCCGGTTCAAGATCTGGACCCCGCTGGTAGTGCTGCTGGCGATCATCTTTGTGATCGTCCAGGCGGTGCGGTCGCTGCCCGCCCCGGCGCTCGCCGTCGGCTCGTCGACCGCGTTCACGTTCGCGGGCGGCAAGCTCTCCATGCCGTGGCCCGACCAGGGCCAGTCCGCGGCGGAGGTCGTCGGTGTCGGCAGCATGGGCACGTCCGGCCAGGCGAAGCCGGTACCGACCGCGAGCGTCGCCAAGGTGATGACCGCGTATGTGATCCTGCGCGACCACCCTCTCAAGAAGGACGAGAAGGGTCAGACGATCACGATCGACGCGCAGGCGGAGGCGGACTCGAAGAAGAAGGACGAGTCGCGGGTGCCGCTCAGGGCGGGGCAGCAGTTCAACCAGTTCCAGATGCTGCAGATGCTGATGATCCCGTCGGGTAACAACGCCGCCCGCCAGCTGGCTCGTTGGGACTCCCAGACGGAGGAGGCGTTCGTGAAGAAGATGAACGCCGCCGCCAAGAAGCTGGGGATGACCAAGACGACGTACACCGACCCCAGCGGCCTGGACAAGTCGACCGTGAGCACCGCCGTCGATCAGCTCAAGCTCGCCGAAGAGGTCATGAAGAACGACGCCTTCCGTTCGGTCGTGCTCACCGAGAACGTCCAGATCGAGGGCCTTCCGGAGAAGATTTACAACAACAACAGCCTGCTCACGGATATGCCGGGTGTGGTGCGCGGCATCAAGACCGGTTCGAGCACGCCGGCCGGCGGCGCGTTCATGTGGGCCGCCTACCGCACGGTCGGCGACAAGGACCAGATGCTGCTCGGTGTGACGATGGATCAGCGCACCAACAGCCCCGACCCCAACGCCCACCTCCTGCTGGCCCTGCAGAACACCTCGAAGGTGATCACGGCGGCCAAGGACTCCCTGGTCTCGGCCACCGTGGTGGAAAAGGGCCAGGTCGTGGGCTATGTCGATGACGGGCTCGGCGGTCAGACGCCGGTCGTCGCGACCAAGGACCTGTCGGCGATCGGCTGGCCCGGTCTGAAGGCGACCTTCTCCATCAGCGACGGCGGCAAGCCCGTCCCGCACGAGGCGAAGGCCGGCACCAAGGTCGGTGTGCTGACGGTCGGCAAGGGCGAGAACGCGAAGAAGGTACCGGTCGCGCTCCAGAAGGACCTGACCGAGCCGACGTTCGGCGCCAAGCTGACGCGCCTGGGATGAGCGACGGGTTCCGGGCCGGTCCGCTCACCGGCCCGGACCCGCCCGCTCGCCCCGCACGACCCGTTGGCGCATCCCTTAGTACATCCCTTAGTACGTCCCTCACTGCATCCCTCCTGGTGCATCGCTACCGGTGCCCCTAGTAGTGCGTCCCCTACGTGACTGTGACCGGAGTCCGTCATCGACGTAGTGCAAGCGCAGAAGACGACGACCGCGTCCTCCGTAACCGCCCGTGATACTCGGGCGGTGCGGGGCGCGGTGGTGCTGGTTCCCTCGATGCTGATGCTGTTCCTGGGGGCGTGGGGCATCCGCCGGCAGGACGCCATATGGCGGGACGAGGCCGTCACGTACGACATGGCGCACCGCTCCCTGGCCGAACTGTGGCCGACGCTGATGCATGTCGATGTCGTCCACGGCCTGTATTACGCGCTGATGCACTGCTGGTTCGCCGGCTACGACGCCACGCTCGGCGGCGTCCTCGGTGACGTGACCGGACTGCGGCTGCCGTCGGTGGCCGCCATGACCGTCGCCGCGGCGGGTGTCGCCCTCTTGGGGCAGCGCCTGGTCGGGCGGCGGGCGGGGCTGTTCGCGGGTGTGACGTTCGCGCTGATCCCCGTCGTGCAGCAGTACGCGCAGGAGGGCCGCTCCTACGCGATGGTCTGCTCGCTGGTCGTCTGGTCCACGTATCTGCTGGTGCTGGCCGCCGCCCGGCCGCGCCGGAAACTGTGGGTCGGCTATGCGGCGCTGATGCTGTTCGCCTGCATGCTGCACGAGTTCGCCGCGCTGGCGCTGCCGGCACACGGCGCCGCGGTGATCGTGGCGCGCCTGCCGCGCCGTGTCCGGCGCTCCTGGGCCCTCGCCTCCGTCAGCGTCCTCGCCGGTCTCGCTCCGCTCGCGGTGTTCAGCACCCGGCAGTCGGCGCAGATCGGCTGGCTGATGTGGCCGGACCCCGTCCAGCTGCTGACGTTCGCCGTGCTGGCGGTGCTGGGTGTCGCCGCCGCCCGGGTCCCGGTGCTACCCCACGCCTCAAGGGCGCGGGTGGAGGTGCCCCCAGCGGTAGCTGGGGGAGTACCCCCAGCCGGCCCGATCGGCCTGCGCGCCATCGGCATTCCCCTGCTGCTCCTGCCCACTCTCCTCCTCTTCCTCCTCTCGTACGCCGAACCGGCGTACGTCGACCGCTACGTCCTCTACTACGTCGCCGGATTCGCGCTGCTCGCGGGTGCCGCGCTGGCCCGCCTGCTGCGGCCGGTCGGCGAGCGCGGCCAGACCCATGGCCGGCGGTTGCGGCGGGCGGCGGCTCTGGTGCTGGTCGTGGCGGCGCTGCTGCCCGTCAACGTCCATCTGCGCAGTCCGGACAGCCGGGTTGACGACGCCTCTGCGGTTGCCCGGGCCGTACGCGAGGTGGCCGAGCCCGGGGACGGACTGCTGTTCATGCCGTCCCGGCGCCGGATCTGGATGGCGGCGCATCCGCACGAGTTCAGCGGGCTGGCCGATCTCGCCCTGGCCAGGAGCCCGGTGGAATCGCACTCCCTCTACGGCACCGAGCGGTCCGGCGATGCGATCCGGGACCGGATACTCGCCGTCCGCCGGATCACGGTCGCCGGCGACCCGGACGACCAGCCGGTCGATGACAACGACCAGGAAATCGCCAAACGGGCCACCCTGTGGGACTCGTTCGAGGCCTGCGCCAGCCGCGGGGTCCGGGGCGCCCGGATCACGGTGTACGCGCGGCCGGGGGAGTGCGGGCGGTAGGGGCCGGTCCTACGGGGTGGGCGGGGCTTGGGTGGCCGGGTGGCTGCTCGGGGCCGGGCGGCCGTTCGGGGGCGCGTGGTCGTCGGCGCCTGGGCGGAAGGGAAGGCGGGGAGGTGGTAGGTGGGGCATCCGGAGAGGCGCCAAGCCGGTCATCCGGAGCCTGTGACGGTGTTACAGGCTCCGGTGGCGGCGTCACTACTGCTGCGGGTGGAAGGTGTGGACGAGCTCGATGCGGCCGACGATATGCCGGTTGAACTCCTCCAACTCCTCGGCGGGCACCCATAGTTCGAGGATCGTCCGGCCGCCCGCCTGGCGTACCGGATAGCGGTCGAGAAAGTCCGACTCGACCTCGAAGCGGGTGACATGGCCGATGCCGGAGGCCGGCACATTCCAGTCGCGGGCGATCCGTATTGCGTAGTCCTCGTTGAGTACGGGATAGAAGATCGGCTGGTCGGGCAGGCGCGGCGGCCAGGCGCGCCAGCCGGAGGCCTCGACCAGTGCGAGCTCCTCGGGGCCGGTGGGGCGCCAGAGGGTACGGGATGGCGGTCCCCCCTGAGAAGTTGAGTGCTTGGGGGAGGGAGCGGTCTCGTCGCGGGTCGTCTCGATCACGGTCGTACGGTACGGGGAGTGCGGGGCGCGGGCACGGGGATATACGGGCGCGGGGGCAGGCGGGGCGGGGGTGCGCGGGTGCGGGTGGCGGGGTGCCTGGCGGGGGTGCGGCAGCCGGCTTCCCGCTTACAGCAACCCCGCCGCCGCGCCCTCGATGCCCAGCAGGTCGTGGAGCGCGGTCGCGCCGTCCGGGGTGAGGCGTACCGCCCGGCCGCTGCCGATGCGCCGGACCCAGCGGCGGTCCAGCAGCCGGTCGCAGATGCGGGCGCCGGCCGTGCCCGCGAGATGCGGCCGCCGCTCGGTCCAGTCGAGGCAGCCCCGGGCCTGCGGGCGGCGCCCATGTAGTGCGGCGGGCTCGATGCCCAGGCCGTCGGCGAGCCACTCCCGGCCCGCGTCGGTGAGCGCGAACCCGCCGTCCTGGTCGAGCAGCCCGCGCCCGGTCATCGCGTCGGTGATGGCGACGCCGAGCCGCCCCGCCAGGTGGTCGTAACAGGTGCGGCCGCGGGCGAGCGCGGCGGACGCGTTGGCGGCGCGCAGCCCGCGCGGCGCCGTGGCCGGCGGGTCGAGATGGGCGGTCAGCGATTCGAGCAGCTCGGCGACGTGCGGGCCGGCGAGCTGGACGTAACGGTGGCGGCCCTGGCGCTGCTCGACGAGCAGCCCGCCCTCGGTCAGCCGGGTCAGATGCTCGCTCGCGGTCGACGGCGCGACCTGCGCATACGCCGCCAGCTCACCGGCGGTCCAGGCCCGCCCGTCGAGCAGCGCAAGACAGAACGTCGCCCGGGTGCGGTCCGCGAGCAGCGCGGCCAGCCGGGCGAGCTCGGAGCCGTACGCCGGAGTCGTCACGTGGTCACCGGATCGGCGATGAGGCCACCGGAGGCGTCATCGCCCGTCGAAGTCGTCATGAGCCCATTGTCCGCCGCAACGTTTCGGCGCTCACCGCAACGACCCCGGCCTACGGTGCCCGCATGACCACCGCCACCTTCCCCCACGCCACCGCCTCCCCCTCCCACGCCTCCGCCTTCCATGCCTCTTCCTCCCGCGCCTCCGCCTTCCACGCACTCCACCACGCCGACGAGCCGCTGCTGCTGCCCAACGCCTGGGACGTCGCCTCGGCCGTAGCGCTCGCCGGCGCCGGACACGCGGCGATCGGTACGACGAGCCTGGGTGTCGCGTCGGCTCACGGCCGGCCGGATGGGCAGGGGCTTCCCGAGGTCCGGGACGCGACGCTGGCCCTGGCGCGGGGGCTCGCGGGCCGGCTGCCGTGCCCGTTCACGATCGACATCGAGGGGGGATTCGGCGACGGCCCTGAACAAGTCAGTGGTGTGGCCGGCGAGTTGGCGGAGGCCGGAGCCGCCGGTCTCAATCTGGAGGACGGACTGCCCGGCGGCGGAGGGCTCCAAGATGCGGCCTGCCAGGCCGAGTTGATCGCCGCGGTGAAGGAGCGAGCGCCGGGGCTCTTCCTCAACGCCCGGATCGACACACACTGGCTGACGGACGCCCCGCCGCCTCTCTCGGTGACGCTCGCGCGCGCCGAGATGTATCTGGCCGCGGGCGCCGACGGCATTTTCGTGCCGGGCGTCGTCGGGGACGAGGACATATCGGTGCTGGTCGCCGCCGTGCCCGCCCCGCTGAACGTCCTCTTCGCTCCGGGGCGGCACACCGTCAGTCGTCTGGCGGAGCTCGGCGTACGCCGTATCAGCACTGGCTCGCTGCTCTTCCGTACGGCCTTGCACGCCGCGCTCGCGGCGGCGGAGTCCGTCCGTGCGGGTCGGCGGCCGGGCACCGGGCCCGGAGCGGAAGACGACGTACCGGGGTACGCGGAGGTGCAGCGGCTGGCGGGGGAAGGGTTGAGGTAGGGCGGACGGGCGGACGGGCGGACGGGCGCCGTGGACGTGCGGACGTGCGCCGTGTGGCTCGGGCGTCGTTGTTCAGGCGCGCTGCGCGCGGTGTCCCTGTCGCGACGGGACCGACCGGTCCACCGCCACCTGGTTCCCCTGGCGCCGGCGGTGCACGGCGAGGCCCGCTCCCGCGACACCCAGCGCGCCGGCACCGCCGATGAGCCCGGCCTTGGGCAGATGTCCGGCCTTCTCGGCCAGTCCGGCCAGCCCGTTGTCCGGCAGCATGATCGACGTGCGGCCGCCCGTGGGGGCGGTCGAGTCGGCGGCGAAGGCGGCGCCTGCGGGAAGCAGCAGGACGGCCAGTGCGCCGGTCGCGACGGTGGCGGTACGGATCACGGAGCGGCGCTGGCCGCGCATGGGTTCTCCTCTGACGGACGGTCTGACGGACTGCTTGATGAAGGAAACGCTACGGAGCGTCCTTAACGGCGATCCATCCGTTGTGTAACAGTCGGCAAGATCTCTGCGGTCAGTCGTGTGACGAAACGAGGGCGCGCGCTACGCAGTCCATCCGTCACTTTGGGTAGCTTGGTCAAGCTATGCCCCCATATATGCGCTACGAGTGTGGGTAGCAGGCGTGCGCGGCGGGTGTGCGAACGCGTGGGCACGACAGGTCAACGTGTGGGCACGACAGGTCAGGGTGACGGCGGGAAGGCGGTGGCGGCATGTGGCGGTGGCGGGCACGCGGGACGCTGGTCTCCCTTGCCGCGCCGGCCGTGCTCGCGCTCGTCGCCGGGTGCGCGGGGCTGGAGGGGCTGGAGAGTGAGGGGCGGGCCAGGGATGTGAAGGCGCCGGTCCCGCTGTGGCCGGGCTATTCGCCCGCCCCGCTCGGCCGGGACGAGAATCCGGCCGTCCTCAAGCCCGTCCCGGGTGTGCCACGCATCCCCAGCGGCGATATGACGGACGCGGACGCGCTCACCGTCCTCGACGCAGACATCGAGGCGGAGGGCCGCACACCGCCCGCCCCGAAATCCGTACGCCGTCCCGTTCTGCATGACCTCACCGACGACGGCAAGCCCGACCTGATCACGGTCGTCGACCTCGATCCGCGCAACAGCGAGCTGCGCGTCTACAGCGTCCGGCGCCAGGTCGTGACCCGGGTGCTGGCGCTGCGCGGTGTACTGGCCGGCGTCGAGCTGGCGGCCGGGCACCTCTCCCTCCGCGAGCCCACCAAGGACCCGCGCTATGTCAGCGTCACCGACTACGTCTGGGACGGTGACGCGATGGGCCTGTGGGACCTCACCCTCGACGACGCCCGCAAGGCACCGCGCCCGTCGGACGCCGGCTCCCCGTCATCGGGGAGCTCACCTTCCCCCGATGGCTCCTCGACGCCCGGTGACTCACCGTCACCCGTCGGCTCTCCGCCACCTGGTGGCTCTCCGTCCCCCGGAGGCGGGTCGTGAGACGCCTGGCGGTCTCGATCCGCTGGAAGTTCGCGCTGACCGTGACGGCGGTGTGCTGCGCCGTCGCCGCCGTCCTCGGTGTGCTCGTCCATAACGCGGTGGCGCGCGAGACCGTCGGCCATGTCCGCAAGCACGCCCGCGAGGACCTCGACACCGCGCTGGACCTCTTCGAGTACGGCACCTCGCGCGAGGGCATCAACTCCCTCCTCAATCCGCCCGAACTCCCCGCTCCACTGCGTTCGTTGGCGCACTCCGGTGAACGCGGCAGCATGGTCGGGACGTATCGGGGGAAGTCCGTGATGTGGGCGGCGGCACCTGCGGACAGCCAGGTGCTGGCCGTCTGGTCGCCGTATGGCAGCGCCCGGCGCTCCCTGGAGATGCTCGATACGGCGATCCTGGGCTCGGCGGTGCTCGCCGCCACCGCCGTCGCGTTCGCCGGGCTGCTCCTCGCTCAGCGCATCAGCCGCCGGCTGGTGACCACCGCGGCCGTCGCCCGCCGGATCAGCGCCGGCGATCTGGATGCCCGGGTCGGCGACTGCATGGGGCGGAAGCCCGGCAGCGGGTCTGCGGCCCAGGACGAGGTGGCAGCGGTGGCCGCGGCCCTGGACCAGGTGGCCGGTTCCCTGCAGAGCCGCCTCCAGGCCGAACAGCGCTTCACCGCCGACGTCGCCCATGAACTGCGCACCCCGCTCACCGGCATCCTCGCCTCCGCCGATCTGCTCCCGGAGGGCCGGCCCAAGGAGATGATCAACGACCGGCTGCGGGCGCTGCACCGGCTCACCGAGGATCTGCTGGAGATCTCCCGGCTGGATTCCGGCGCCGAACACGCCGACCTCGACTCGTACGAACTCGGCTCGCTGGTCGAACGTGCCGTACGCGCCACCGGGCTCGACACCGAGGTGCGCATCGCCGCCGACCCGGCCACCGGCACCGCCGCCGACACGGTTGTCGAGACGGACCGGCGCCGCCTCGACCGCATCATCGCCAACCTCGTGATCAACGCGCACCGGCACGGGGCGCCCCCGGTCGTGGTCACCGTTGACGCGCCGCCCGGCGGCACGCCGACCGTGGAAGTACGCGATCACGGGCCGGGCTATCCCGACGAGCTGCTGCACCACGGCCCGCAGCGCTTCCGTACCGACGCCCCCGGCCGCGGCAAGGGCCACGGCCTCGGCCTGACCATCGCGGTGGGCCAGGCCGCCGTCCTGGGCGTCGACCTGCGCTTCGGCAACGCCCCGGACGGCGGCGCCCGGACGACGCTTCACCTGCCGGATCAGCCACCCAGGCGCATGCCCTCCGCCCACCGCTGACCTGCACCGCTCACCGATCCCCCGCCGGTCGGTCACTCCCGCCGCCCCCCAGTCCATCCCTAACTCCCCCCGACTTCCGCCTCACCAATCGATGTCATCCGGCGGCTCCGGTGCGTAGTGATCCTCCTCCGGCGGCTCCGCCGCCACCGAGGCACCGGCTTTCACACCGACTTCCGCACCAACTTCGGCACCAGCCTCCGGACCGGCTTCGGCTCCTGCGTCCCCCTCCCGCCCCGCCAGCACATCCAGAATCTGCTGCCCGTACTTCGCGAGCTTGTTCTCGCCGACCCCGTTGACAGTCCCCAGCGCGGCCGTGGTCGCCGGCCGGGCGGTGGCGATCTCCCGCAGCGTCGCGTCATGGAAGATCACATACGCGGGGACGCCCTGCTCCTTGGCCGTACGGCCGCGCCAGGCCCGCAGCGCCTCGAAGACCGGCAGCGCCTCCTCGGGCAGATCCACCGGCGCGCGCTTGCCCTTCGCCGCCCGCGCGGACTTGGCGGCCTTCGCAGCCTTTTCTGGTTCCCGCCGCATCGGCACCTCGCGCCGGCCGCGCAGCACCTCGCCGCTCGCCTCGGTGAGCACCAGCGTGCCGTAGTCACCCTCGACGGCCAGCAGGCCCTGCGCGAGCAACTGCCGCACCACACCCCGCCATTCGGCCTCCCGCAGATCTTCCCCGATCCCGAAGACGCTCAGCCCGTCGTGATCGAACTGGATGACCTTGGCGGTCTTCCGTCCCATCAGAATGTCGATGATCTGCCCCGCCCCGAACTTCTGCCTGCGCTCGCGCTGCAGCCGAACGATCGTCGACAGCAGCTTCTGCGCGGGCACCGTGCCGTCCCAGGTCTGCGGCGGGGCGAGGCAGGTATCGCAGTTGCCGCACGGCTTGCTCTCCTGCCCGAAGTACGCCAGCAGCCGCACCCGCCGGCACTGCACCGTCTCGCACAGCGCCAGCATCGCGTCGAGATGGGCGGACAGCCGCCGCCGGTGCGCGTCGTCCCCCTCCGACCCGTCGATCATCTTCCGCTGCTGCACCACATCCTGCAGCCCGTACGCCAGCCAGGCCGTCGACGGCTGCCCGTCCCGCCCGGCGCGCCCCGTCTCCTGGTAGTACCCCTCCACCGACTTCGGCAGATCCAGATGCGCAACGAACCGCACATCCGGCTTGTCGATCCCCATCCCGAACGCGATCGTGGCGACCACGACCATGCCGTCCTCACGCAGGAACCGGGCCTGGTTCTCGGCGCGCGTACGGGCATCGAGCCCGGCGTGATACGGCAGCGCGTCGATCCCGTTCTCCACCAGGAACTGGGCGGTCTTCTCCACCGACGCGCGCGAGAGGCAGTACACAATCCCCGCGTCCCCGGCGTGCTCGCTGCGCAGCAGGTCCAACAACTGCTTCTTCGGCTCGCTCTTCGCCGCGATCCGGTACTGGATATTGGGCCGGTCGAAGCTCGCGACGAAATGCCGGGCGTCCGCCATCCGCAGCCGCGAGGTGATCTCGCTGTGCGTGGCATCGGTCGCGGTGGCGGTCAGCGCGATCCGCGGCACATCGGGCCAGCGCTCGTGCAGCATCGACAGCGCCAGATAGTCCGGCCGGAAGTCGTGCCCCCACTGGGCGACACAGTGTGCCTCGTCGATCGCGAAGAGCGAGATCTTCCCCCGGTCCAGCAGGCTCAGCGTCTGCTCGACCCGCAGCCGCTCCGGAGCGAGATACAGCAGATCCAGCTCCCCGGAGAGGAACTCGGCCTCCACCAGCCGCCGCTCCTCGAAATCCTGCGTGGAGTTGAGGAACCCGGCCCGCACGCCCAGCGCCCGCAACGCATCGACCTGGTCCTGCATCAGCGCGATGAGCGGCGAAACCACCACCCCGACGCCGCTCCGCACCAATGCGGGGATCTGATAGCAGAGCGACTTGCCGCCACCGGTCGGCATCAGGACGACCGCGTCCCCGCCCCCTATGACGTGCTCGATGACCTCCTGCTGGCTGCCGCGGAACGCGTCATAGCCGAACACCCGGCGCAGTACATGCACCGCCTCGCTCGTGCCGGATGCGCCTTCCGAATCCGCACCGGCACCAGTCCCTGCCGTACCCGTACCCGTACCCGTACCCGCACCCGGATCCATATCTGTGTCCACGACCACTTCCACGTCCGCCTCAGCCATTCCTGAAGCGTACGAGCTACCGCCCGGTCGCCGTGCGGCCTGTGGATAACTCACCACTCACCGAGGTCAGGCCCCGGCGCCCAGCCCGGTCGGCCGCGCGCTACTGCACCCCCGGCAGGATTCCCGCGGTGTGCCCCGTGGCGCCGCCGCCGGGTGTGACGTAGGACGCCCCTCCCGGTTGTAGCGTCCCGACGCCGACCCGCTACTGTCCGTGCTGGTCCGATCCGACCTGCCGACGTGCGTCCGGCGGCGCCCGGCGACCGGTGATCAACTTCGGCCGCCGCTGCGCACCCGTCGGCGCCAGGGGCACGACCCTCGACGGCCGCCCGGCGAAGTGCTTCATGGGCAAGGACGGAGGCGCCCGCTGGGGTTACGACTCCAGCCGGGGCTGAGACGGCTGCCAGGTGTATTGACCCGCAGGGTTGTTCACGCGGCTGAGGTCAGTGGAGGATCTTTTCCTTGGCCCGTTGGAACTCCGCCTCCGAGATCGTGCCGTTCGCCTTGAGGTTCGCAAGCTTGGCCAGCTCGTCGGCGCTGCTCGCGCCCTGGCCACCTGCGGTCTCCCGGATGTACGCGTTGAGCGCCTCTTGGTGCCGCTCGGCTTCACGCGTCTCGCGTTTTCCCATCTCCTTGCCGCGGGCCATCACGTAGATCAGGACGCCCAGGAAGGGAAGGGCGATGACGAAGATCAGCCAGCCTGCCTTCGCCCATCCGTTCAGGGCGTGATCGCGGAAGATGTCGGCGATGACGCGGAAGAGCACCATCAGCCACAGGATCCACAAGAAGATCCACATGACGGTCCAGAAGGCGCCCAGCACCGGATAGTCGTACGCCATGTACACGTTGCTCATGTCGTCCTCCTGCCACTCGTAGCCCCCTTGCTGCCTCCCCGTAGCAGTCGTTCCTTGCCGCCTCCCCGTAGCAGTCGTTGGGTGATCTCCTTCCGTTCAGGCGATCACTTTCCGTTCAACCGTCGTCACGGGTTGGCCCGGGACCCGGCCCCGCCCGCGCGGGCTCGGTTCTTGCGCCGGCGAGGATGCCGAGGATGACCAGGACGAGCAGCGCGAGCCCGAAGACCACGGCCACGGAGCCCGGTGTGGGGTAGTTCCACAGGATCAGAGTCAAGACCCCCGCGCCGATGAGGATTCCCGTCGTCCCGGCGCGGTGACCATCGAGCCAGCGGCCCGTGGCGCCCGTGCGCAGACCCACTCGCGCGAGGCCCCGTCCGGCGAAATCGGTGCCGCGGACGGAGGCGGAGCGTATCCAGCGGGCGCCGCGACCGGGCCCGTACAGATAGCCGGCGAACGCGACGATCACCGCGACAACGAGCACCGTTCGGGTGCTCTGCTGCAGGAACCGCACGAGATGGTCGTAGATCGCGGCGGCGGCGTCCGGCGACTGCACCTTCGGCTCGACGGAGTCCAGGTACTTGGAGCGCGTGACGGCGAGTGCGATGAGAAGCAGGACCATCATCACGCCGATGCCGACACCGGCACTCATCATGGCCCCGCGGTGCGAGGGCCCCACCCACACGGCCAGTGCGGCGAGCACGACGACGAGTACGGGCAGCCAGACGCCCACGATGTTGAGCAGGCGCATGGCGTCCTGGGCCTTGTTCAGCTTGTCGGTCTTGACCAGCACGACGGACTTGTCGATGTCGGGGATCTTCGAGGCTTTCTCGAACCCCGCGTCGACCAGCTTGGTCTGCACCTGCTTGATCACGGTGCCGAGGTCGAGCGTGATGGTGTTCCCTTTGGCCTCGACGGCGCTGCCTCCCTCACCTGTGAGGACGTTCACCATGGCCGCGTGCGCCCTGCGGTTGGCGTTGTCCCACACCTGCACGAACTGATCGCTGGTCACCACCTTGTTCACCACTTCGCGGACCACGGTGGTGGCGCTGCTTTTCAGCACGCCGGTCAGCGCATCGGCCTTGTCGACAACGGCCGGTGGAGCTCCGGTTTCCTGAAGGGCGTGGGTGAGCGCGTCGGTGATCTTTTCGGTGGGTATCTGGCTGACGACACGGTTGGTCAGGCGGTTGGTCAACGTCGCCCGGACCGAGGGCTCTTTGGCGAGGGGCGCGACGGTCCGGACGTACCGGTCGGTGTCGGAGATCTGGGAGTCCGCCCACGCGGCGACGACTCCGAGGGGCGCGAGGACGAAGGCCAGAACCAGCAGGACGGAGGTGCCGACGTAGCGCAGTCGTCGGTGCCGCATTCCGGCGGCGCGGCGAAGACGCTCGTAGTCCGCGCGCTCGGTGGCGCTCAGGGAGCCCGGGGGACTCTCGGGGGCGGGGGTGCCGGACGACGCGTCCATCGAGTACTCCTTCGCTGCTACGCGCGGATCCTCAATCAACCGTCGTCACACCCAGGGCGGGACCGCAACTGGGGCGGGTTCGAAACTGGGGTGGGTCCGCAACCTGTAACGGGCGATCCGCCACCGTGTTGACCGGGACCGCGAGGCGTCCCGCGCACGTACGGCAGGGGCGCTGGTGGTGGCATCGGCGCCGGTCAGCCCACAGCCGGCCCAGACGCCGAGCCGAAGGACACCGGCACGCCACGGATCAGGACGCCCGGAGCGACAGGAGCCCTCCTGATCCTCGCCGGTCTCCTCATCCCCCGCGATCCTCATCACGCTCCTGTCGCTGACCGCTGTCCTGGTGCTCTTTTGACGAAACCTCAGCAAAAGGGCCAAACGAGAGAGTGTCGGTACCGCTGAGCTGTCCGTCCTGCCTTCGTCGGTCCTTCGCGCCGCACAGGGGTGTGTGCGCGGCCACCAGGCCATGCCGGTCGTTGAGAGGGCGGAGCACCGAATGGCCCTTGCGCAGGAGGACCAGGTCACTTCCGGAAATCGCCCCCCCCGAAGAGCCCTCGACCCGAACGCCCTGTGACCTCGGGGCCCTTGGCCGGTCTTGTCGACTGACTCCCTGTGGCGAATGCATTAAGCCACCGGTCAGCACTCTGAGTGCACGATGCGTCCGATCCGACCTTAATTCCCATATATTTCCGGCTGATTGCTATTCGCCCTGAAAGGCGTAGCGTGGGAATCGGACCAGTCAAAGAGGACTGGTCTGTGATACGAGTTCCAGGGAGGCGATCATGAGCCGCAAGGTGATCCCTGTCAGGCGCAGGAACGGCTGCGGCGGCTGGGGCTACGACGACTGGGGCGGCTGCGGATATGGCCGTCGCGGACGCGGATACGGTCGCGGATACGGTTTCTTCGGGTTCGGCCGGGGTGGTTTCTTCGGCTTCTTCTAGTTCCGTGAACCAACTTCGAGGCTGGTCCTCCGCTCCACGAGGGCTGGCCTCTTGAGATTGCGTGCGGATGTGGCTTGTTGCCGGGGAAACCGAGGCGACGAGCGGCGGCGCAGCTCGTGGTGTGGCCGGTGTGGGGGCGAAGTGCACGGCCGCGCTCCAGTGGCCTGGCGGCGTTGGCGGACACCCACGAGGGCGAGCGCGGAGCACAGGGGGCCCGGAGTAGCAGGCCGCAGCAACGTCCGTACGGGGGAAGGGGCTTGGGCGGCGGTGAGTTGTGAAGCTCACGTGGGCCCGTGCGGCCTCAATGAACGTGTCGGGTCCGCCCCCGCCGGAGCGGGCGGCAACGCCAAGGCAACCACCTGGTCCGTTCAGCGATGCAGGTTCTCAGTCCGTGTCTCGGTCTGTGTCTAGTCAGTCCTGGTCCGCGCCGTCTGCCGGGTGGGGAAGCAGGGGGAACAGCCGGGTGATGAGAGCCACCGGTCGAGCGCCGTCGGGCCGGGCCAGGGGGCGTTGTTCGCGGTCCTGGTAGGGCACGAGCGCTCGTCGGATCACGTCCGCGACCCGGCTCATCTCTTCAGGTGTCAGGTAGGCGACGGCGCTGAAGGCTTCGTCGTGGCGCCATTCGGACGGCGCCTCACCTCGCTGGGTCAGCCATCGCTGCCAGCTCTCGTCCTCCAGCCCTCGGGCCAAGTCGCCGAACCGTTCCTCTGCAGGCCCGCCGGCAGTGGCGGTGTTCTGCCTCAGACGCCACGGGCGCGCGCGACCCCCGCTGCGGGGGGCCTCTTCGAGGTATCCATGCCGTGCGAGCTGCCGTAGGTGAAATGAGCAGAGACCAGAGCTGTAGCCCAGCCGGGAAGCCGCTTCGGTCGCCGTGACGGTGCCGACTTCGGCGAGCAGCTCCAGCAGGGCTGTGCGGACTTCGTGCTCGCGCAGTTCTTCGCCGTTGCCGACTGTCTGGTCGTCCGAGGTGTTGAGGTCATCGTCAGTCACTTTGCAAAGTCTGCTACTTTGCAAAGATCTTGGCAAGCAGTGGCCCTTGCCGAAGGCATCAGCTGCGGTGGACCTCCGCGGCATCTGCGGCGTGCGCAAAAGGGAGACAGTCATGTCTGTTCGTCACGAGCGGTCCCGTTCCGTCGACCGGCGAGTCCGTGTGCAAGGCCGCCCCGTCGACACCCATCCGGCTCTGCCACCGGAGGTGGAACGGGGCTCGGTTCGCAGGGTCACGGTGGTGGGTGAGGAGGTGCTGGGGCGTCCATGCCGGGAGGTGGCCGAGTTCGGAACTCCGGAATTGTCGGCGTTGATCGACGACATGTTCCTGACCATGTATGTGGCCGACGGCGCCGGCCTGGCTGCCAATCAGGTTGGTGTCGACCTGCGGCTGTTCGTGTATGACTGCCCGGACGACTATGGGATCCGGCATGTCGGTCACCTCATCAACCCTGTTCTGGACCTGCCCGATCCAGGCAGCCGGCGACTCGTTGACGACTCCGAGGGCTGCCTGTCCGTGCCCGGCGCCACCATGACGGTTCCTCGCACCGATCGTGCCGTCGCTCGCGGCTTCGACAAGCACGGCAACCCTCTCGTCATCGAAGGGACGGGTTACTTCGCGCGGTGCCTGCAGCACGAGGTCGACCACCTCTTCGGTCACACGTATCTCGACCGACTGTCCAAGCGAGACCGCAAGGACGCACTGCGGCAGATGGAAGACCGCCGGGAGGACGTCTTCGCGCAACGCGAGATCAAGGCCGCCCGCCTGGGCCGGTGAGACGCTTGGTGGCGGCGGCCACCTTCCTCAAACGACATGGCGGGAGAGGTGGACGCTCCGTCCCTACCAGCCCCGGTCGTCGGGGACGTCGCCAAGGCGAATGCTGAGCTGGGCACCCAGTACCTGACCGGCGTGGCGGCGGCGCCCTGGGGCACCGGCGTCTTCACCGCGGGCTGCGGCACGGTCGTCTGCCTGCTCGCCGAGGCGATCGCGCTGACGCTGCGGCCGCCGCGCACGTCCCGGCTCTGACGCAGGTACGCGGTCGCCGCACGCGGCAGGCCCAGCGGCGCCGAGCCGCTGGGCCTGACCACGGTCAACCCGACTCCCCAGCCGACCAGTTCATGTTCGCGGCGCGGAGGCGCCACCCGCCCGGCCGGGGCCGTGCGGGAGAGTTTCTCGCCCTCGACGTCGAGGTTGGGAAGCAGTCGGTCGAGCCGGCGCGGCAGCCATCAGGCGCCCTTGCCGAGCGGCTCACCGCCCCCTGGAGTCCGCCACCGCCGATCCGGCTCCACGATCTGCGCCACGGCGCCGCGACGCTCGCCCACGCGGCCGGAGCTGACCTGAAGGACATCCAGGAGATGGTCGGCCACTCCTCGATCACCATCACGGCCGATACGTACACGAGTCTGTTTCCCGAGGCGGATCGGGCGATCGCCGAGGCCGCAGCCCGACTTGTGCCGCGCGCACGCGCCGCCTCCGAGGAAGCGGCCCGCGAAGCGGAGTCCGAGCCCGATGAGGCGGAGGAGTCCGGCCCGGAGCCCGTGCCGGATACTGCTGATCCGTCGGGCGAAATATCAGGGCCTGGCGACCCGTCCGCTCACGCACCGCGCACGCAAACGGCCCCGGACGAGGAGTCCGAGGCCGAATAGAACGCCTCCCTGGGGAAGAAACCCCAGGTCAGAGTGGTAATGCATGGTGCCCCCGGCAGGATTCGAACCTGCGACACCCGCTTTAGGAGTTTTCCCTGGGCGGGGCTGTGACCTGCGCAAACTACCGACGAAGTGTGGTTGACCTGCGGAAACACTCCTCGCCAGTTCTCGCGTGTTCGCAGCGCTTCTCGGCCTCATGTGTGCTGTGTGTGTTCCGGAAGGCATCGTGGGTCCGCATCCCGAACCACACTGGCATGAGCCGCCGTTGCTGGCTTGCGCTCGCCCAACCGATCCGGTCAGTGCCGCGTGTAAGGCGCCTACGCTGTGGCCTCAGGTTTCACCGCCGCGATCCCGGTGATCAGGTCCACGACCATCGTCTTGATCTGGTCGCGGATGGGACATGCGGCCTCGACGCCCTGGTCGGCGGGGGCCGTCCAACTTCCAGTCCAGGTAAATCTTGCGGGACAGACGGGCAGGTGTGGCCGCAGCCCATCGTGACGCACACGTCGAATTCCTTCACCGCGTCGACGGTGAGGATCATGATTGGTGGACTCTGCGTGACCGCCCGCTCCATATCCGGCGGTGGTCGCCTCCGCCCGACGCGTCGCGCGTGGTTCTGCTCCTGACTCGCCCCTCAGGGCCGAGGGCGCACACCGTCGTCACACCCCAGACAGTCCTCGGTGCCGAGGGCCTGGACCGTCCGGCAGCGGTTGCAACTCCAGTGCGTCGGGGCGGGCGTGGCCTGATGCGCGTCCTTCGGACGGACCGACAGGTCGGCGTCCCGGCGCAGCGCCTCCACGATCGAACCGTTGGGGTCGAGACGCGGTACGGCAGAGATCAGCATTCTCGCCGCCAATCGGTGGTCCGCCGACTCCGAGGAAGCAGCCCGTGCCAGGAGCGAAGGGCGCCGATCGCCTGAGGTCATGAGGGCGACGGCGTGGAATAGGGCCGCCCGGTGGCGAGGCCAATGGGTCATGTCCCTGTCGAACAGCTCCTGACCGTCCCACGGAACGCGACCTCCCTCCAGGTTGATCAGCATGTTCGCCGCCGACCACGCCATCCACGAGGAGTCCGCTTCCAGGCACGCCAGCAACGCCGTCTGCTGGGCGTCCGTGAGGACCTGCCCGACGCCGGGGATGGGCGAGGGCTTGACCAGAGGCCGTGTGCCCGCGACGAGCCATTCGTCCAGCAGGGCATCGGGCGCGGTGATCTGCTGGAGGTGACGAGCCTGGGTGGCCACGGCCGCCTTGTCGATGCCGTACGCGTCAGCCATCGCGTCGAGCCACGCCCGGCGTTCCGCCGCGCTGTCGTGGGCGAAGGCGCGGTCGATCTCGTTCGCCGGAGAATCGGAGTATCCGGTCGCCGCGAGAAGGTCGCCGAGGGCGGTGAGCGACCAGAAGTCCCCGCCTGTGGACTCCGGGCATGGGCCGTGGAGTGACACGAGGTCCGAGAGGAGAGCCGCTCTGTCGTCCTGGGCGCTGGATGCCCAGTCTCGCAGCTGGGCGGCGATGTTCCCCCAACGCCGACTCGTGTCGAATCCCGCGCGTGCGAGTACGGCGTAGATCCTCTCGGCGACGTACCCGGGCGTGTGCATCGCGAGGGCGAACACGTACTCACCCGCGTCGTCGGGAAGCTCTCCCAGGTGCTCGGCCGCGCCTAGGGCGACCTGCGCGAGCCCTGGTGTGAGGCGGCCGCCACCGACCATCTCCCAACTGCGCCGCCCTTTCTGCACCATCTCGGAGTCCTGCGGCAGGGGAAGCGCCAGCACCGCGCGGAGCGCGTCGATCTCCGCTCCGCTCAAGGGGGACGCGTCCGTGCGGGCGTCCGTCAGCGCGCACAGGGTCCGGGCGATCGACTCGGCGGTGTCATCGAGCTCGGACAGTTCCACAAGGTCCGCCCGCCGACACCGCGACATCGAGGGCAGGGCCAGCAGACACGCGGCCTCCACGAAGGGCCAGGGCCCCGCGTCGCGCGTCTTGTCCCACAGCGTCGGGAAGAACTCCGGGGGTTTGCCAGGGCCACGCGGGAGTACCGGCTCGCCTGCGAGCGCGCCGAGAGCACCGTCCGTGAGCTGGTCCAGGGCCCGTTCCAGTTCGCCGTGGGAAAGAGTCACGACACCGCGCGCCGCGAGGTCAGCCACCATGAGGGTGGCCTCCCGCTGTGTCTCGCCGACGTCGAGTAGAGCCTCAGCCGTACGGGAAGCGAGTCCGGCGGCGAGTGCGATGGCTCCGTCGGAGTCCGTGTGGACGAGGGCGTGGCGCAGCCAGTCCCGCAGTTCCTCGGCCCCGCACGACCGTGCCCACATGGCCGTTGCGATCTCAGCAAAGACCTTGCTGCGGGCGGTGAGTTCGCCCGCGCCGTTCACCACGAACACGGCGACGTGCTCGTCCCAGAACCGGAGCACGTGCTCCGCCACCTCGTCGGCTGCCGCGGGCGGCATGGCCCATCGCAGCGGGTCCCTCAGCATGCCGGTCAGTGACTCGAGGGCGCGTCCCGCTGGAGGGGGCGCCTCGCCGTCGAGGAGCCGTCCGAGCGTGACGAACCCGTCGAGGAGCATGCTCGTCGTCAGGGCGGGTGCCCAGGGCCGGGCCGGGGCGAGCGTCCCCCGTAGCCGCTCCCACCGGTGCACGGACTGTTCCACCGCACGGTGCAACAACGCCGCACGCCCTTTGGGGAGGTCGGCATCCGGCGCGTTCGCGCAGACGAGGGCGAGCAGAGCGGCGAGCAGCGGCACCGCGAGCAGATGCGCGTGCTCCTTCTTCGCATCCTTGATCCAGGCGCGTCGCGTTGCCAGGAAGGCCGCTCGGTCCGGCCCGGGAATCCGTGCTGCGGCACAGGCGACGAGGATGCTATCGACCGTTGCGTCGAGATCCTGTGGAGGCGCGAGCTCGACCCGGGGCAGGCCGAGCCGGGCCGCGGCCCCTTGTGCGTTCGTCCGTGTTGTGACCACGAACCCGCAGGAGGGGTGCAGAGACGCGAGAATCTCTTCGAGTTGTTGCGCGACCCACGGCGCGCGCGCCCCGCATTCGTCTAGCCCGTCGCAGAGGAGGAGCACGCGCCCTTGGCCGATTTCCTCATGGAGGTACGCGGCGAGCGGTCCCCGGTCCGAGTCCGGCACGGTGTCCGCCACAGCGTCATCGACCAGGCCGTCGAGGGTTAGGCGTCCCGGCTGTCCCTTCAGCAGACGCGGCAGCGACACGGGGATCGGGGCGGGGGCGTCGGCGTGGCTAGCGCAGTGGGCCGCGATCTCGCGTACCGCCACCGACTTGCCTGAGCCCGGTTGCCCCACGATGAGCATGCGGCGCCAGCGCCTCAGGTATTGGAGGAGGAAGGAGGAGGTACGCTCGCCCTCCACGTCGATCCGGAGGCCGCCGACGAGGTCGTCGACGACGAGGGGCGGGAGGTCATCGGCGAGCAGGCTTAGGTCGATCCGCCCGGCCTCCGCTGTGAGCCGGGTGCAGTACGCATCGACAGCTTTCCGACGGGAGGCCAGCCGCATCGCCACCGGACCCCCCGGGTCTGGGAGCACGGTCACCCCCGAGGCGGCCAGGGCGGCGACCCAGTCCTCGGTGGAACTCCCGAGAGCCTCGCCCGCCTGCCGGTGGAAGAAGTCGGCCAGGGCGCTCACGGCCCGGTGTCCCCGCGCGTCCGCTACGACGAAGTCCATCAGGGCAGCCAGGAGGTCTCGGTGCGGTGCCGGTCCGGTCGAGCCAGGTAGGTGGAGGACACGCGCCTGGTCGAGGACGAGCCTGCGGACCCGCGACGGAAGTCGGTCGGTGACGAGGGCAAGAGCCGTGGACTCGTCACCAGTCTCCATGCGCAGGCCCGCACGGTGGCGTCGCAGAGCCCGGTCGAGGTTCTTTACCGGACCGACGAGTTCCTCGCCGGCGATGACCAGAAGATCGTCGGGACCGAGCATCGGAACCTGTCCCACCCACCCCGTGAGCGTCTCTTCCAGCGGACGCCCTCGGTCGATCTTCCGCTTCGCGGACACGTAGGCGCGGCGCCCGTCGGAGAAGGTGACACGGATGTCGTCGGTTGGGTCGCTGGTCTCGAAGTCCAGCCGGACGGGCCACACCCCTGCGGGCACGTCCAGCCCCGACACCGGCCGACCACGGAGCCCGTGCACTGCCAAATGCGTGGCCAGCTCGCATCGGAAGACACTGCCGACCTCCCCAGCCTGCCCCGCCCTGCTCACCCCAACCGCACCCCGTCCGACCGACCCACACTGCTTGCCCCGGACCTCCGGCGGAGCACCGCCTCATCGTAAGACGTCACACTGAGAGGCGAGGGCGGGACAAGGACGCTCTGCGTTCGGGCGCCTGAGCCCTCGTGGTCTTTGCCCTGTGAAGGTCCGAGCACGATCAGCGTCCGTCCGGACCGGTACTGCGACGCACGGGCCATGGCCAGCGTCCGGCAGCCGGGGCTCCCGCACGCCGTCCTACCGGCCTGGCGGGGCATCAGCACGAAGCACATCAGGGCCGCCAACAGAACCAGGGCGGTTCACCCTGCTGGTGGCGGAGAGCTGTGTCTTGCCACTTGTGCAGTGGTTGGGAGGGGCGGGATGTTGACCTGGGGTTTCCTGGCGATTTGTGCGCGCCAGTGAAAACTACTCTCGGTAGTTCTCGCTGGTCGGCGTCATTTCCCAGGCTCATGTGCCCTGGATGTGCCCTCGCGCGGGTAGCCCACCAGTCGCAACTGCTGAAGCGCCGCCCACCCCGTGGGACACGGCCGGTCACTGAGGCGGCTTGACCAGGAAGGTGGTGCTGGGGTCGACGTCAGGGGCACATTCGAGGGTCGGCAGTTCGTGGTCCGGCAAACCAGCGAGTTCCACGGCCGCTCGGCCCAGGTTATGCGCTGCCCGGACCGACTGGCCGTCGGCGACAGCGGCGTAGAACCGAGCGGCGTACGTGATCGCGTCGCCGTCGCCGATCTCGTCCGCCATGCCGATGGCGAACGGCACCGCTTCAACCAAGTTCTTGATCTGGGCGGCGGAGCGGCAGGAGTTCAACAGGACCAGCAGCGGCGGGTCGTCGGTGGCCTTGATGGCGCTTGCGAAGGCCCGATCTGTAACGATCGCGCCCTCGTGAGGCTCGTCGAGGTCTTTCTCGAAGACGATCAGATCGGTGTCACTGTGGCCGGAGAAGTGCACCACGTGGGGACGGAACCTGGTGAGGCCGTCGAGTAGATGGTCGGTCGTAGCGGCGGGGTGGACGTCCAGCTCGACGAGGTCGCGGTGCAGGGCTCTTTCGACCGCTGTCCGGATACGTGCCTGCTCGCGGCTTACCCGCAAGTCGCCCTCCGATGCGGCACCCAGCATCAGCACCCGCAGCTTCTCCGGCTTCGGCTCCCGCAGCTGCCGCAACACGATGCCGACCTGTTCTTCGGTCGTGGCCAGGCGGCCCTGGATCTTCTTACGCTCGGCCGTGGCTCGGCGCTCGGCCTCCTTCTGCTCACGCTGACGTGCTCGCTCGGCTGCCTGCTGCTCGGCCTGCTCTGCCTTGGCCAGCTTGACCTGCAGGTCTGCTGCTTCCTTTCCGTACTTCGCGGCTTTGGTGCTCCAGGACGCAGCGTCACGAGCAGCAGTGTTCGCCTGATCCTCATACCGGTCCGCTTCCCGGAGCTTGCTCCGCACCGTGCTGGCGTTCTTCGACTTTGCGGCAGAGGCGCGAGCTTTCGCGGCGGCGGCGCGCTTGTCGGCCTCCTTACGGCGATACTCACCGACCTTCTTCTCCGCATCAGCGCGTGCCTTGTTCTTGCGTTCCAGCTGACTGCGGTAGTAGCTCGCATTCATGCCCGTAGCCTCCCGAGGTTCTCGTACCACCACGCTACGGACGACCACTGACATCGCCCTCCCCAACCGCCTCTTCGATCCGCACGCGAGCACGGTGCGGTCGCGATTACGAACGGGGTGGTGCCGTGCCGCCCCGGATGACGAGCTGGGTAGGTACGACGACGTCGTGGTCGGTCTCATTGCTGGTCTCTCGCCCGCCGGGGCGTGTGGGCCCCTAACCAGGTGTCTCTCTGTGTCCTGGCAGGATTCGAACCTGCGACACCCGCTTTAGGGGTTTTTTCTGATCAAGGCCGTGACCTGCGTAAACATCGGATCCAGGGCATCTGGCCTGGTAAAACTCCCCTCCGTAGTTCTCACGTGTTCGCGGCGTTTCCCGGCCTCATGTGTGCTGGATCCGTTCTGCCGGGGGCTGTGGTGGCCACGGGGCTGTTCTGTCTGGCGGGTGGGTCCACGCCGCTTCTCAGGATCATGTGACTTGGAGGGGCCCTCGTCGGGCGGTGATGCCTGGGCTCGGAGCGTAGCCGTCGGGCTGGAGCGCGGACCGCAGGAAGGACGACTCAACTTCCCTCTCTGCGCGACTGAGGGGAAGGCCGATCCGTTGGCGCAGATAGTTCCCGGTGAGTATGACGTTCTGGTGGCTCTTCGATATGCGTCCACCGACGAGTGCTCGGCCTTCCCAATCCGGGTTTGACCGTGCCCAGTCTACGAGCGCCAGACGTTGAAGGTACGGTTCCCACTTTTCAGGGTCCGGAGACCTCTGGAGCAAGGCGTTGCCGATCGATCCTAGGCAATGAATGGCAATTCCATGGCTGTGTACGTAGTCCCGTCGAACCTCGGGTGCAAACATGGCGCGATTTCTTACCATTGCCCACTCCGGGATTATGGTGTCCACGGCGTTCCAGTACAGCGTCGCGAGTTGAAGATATTGGTCTCCGTCGACCTTGATGCCCTTCATCAACGCCAGATTTCCGTAGTACAGGGCGCTGAGGGTAAACAGCTTGCGCGAGCGAGCCGAAAGTATGGACCGCTCTGTTTCGATGTGTCCCTTGAATGGAAGCGACCTCATGGCAATCAGTCGTGTCATGGTTGCTTCATCGACTGTGTCGTAGGCACCACCCTGGACAGGTGTTCTCCATGGGAGAGCTGACCTAAAGGTTGCTGCCGTTGTCCACCTTGTATGCCTTCTGCTGGCGCGATCCCATGCGCTGGCCCACTCCTGTGTGGCCTGGCCGCTGACGCCGCACGCCTTCACAAAGGCAAGAAGGTGCTGTCGGGAGGGGATGGCCTGCTGGCGCAGGATGCTGTGGAGCGTGCTGCGTGGCAGTTCACCATGATTTCCTGCCCGCCGAGCGAGTTCCCGCAACGACGGCATGCCGGCGCTTCGGTGCACGCCGGTCATAGCGGTATGCAGCTCGGCGAAGTTCGAGACGTACTCGGGGCGCATTGCAGCCGTATCAGGGGCCCCCGGGAGGGCGTGGACACTGGCTTGACGTGCCTTGCGCCACAATCGCCGTGCTTCGCTGACATCTGCGTCGCAAGCGCGTGCGTATGCATCTACGACTTCCAGTCGTGGAACGCGTCGTCCGTTGGCGGCGCGTGAGAGTGTGCTGTGTGTATATTCGGTCACTTCGGCCATTTGCTGGTAGGTGAGGTCGGCGCGTTGACGCTGGGCACGAAGCCACAACGCCAACGACCTCAGTGCCGCGTCACCTTCTAGGCCGATCTGGTTTTCCGGACGTCCCACGGTGACTGGCTCACACCTGCCGGGGCTTTGAGTCGACCTGCGGCGAGAAGCCGATGGCGTGGGCGGTGATCACGCCAGATCCAATGAGCAGCTCAACGACGGTGAGCGGAGGAGTTCCCGCCAGAGTCATCAGAGAGACGAGGATCAGAATGGCGATGATGACGGCAACCTCGCCTGGGCTGAGACGGCGGGGCACCGGTCGTGTACTACCTGCGCACGTCGTGGGGCGGCGGGGCGTCCATTTGTGCATCGCATTGCTCCCTGGAGTGGATTCCACAATTTCATTGCACTGCACGACGGTTGGCGTCATCGTGCAGTCGGATCCTGACATCCTGAAGGTGCGTGGCCCAAGCGGGATCGACCGACTCTTAGGGCTTTGGTGCAGGAGTGTCCTGCCGCTCAGCCGTCTCCGGCTTCCGCTCTGCGTCGACTCGCTCCAGCTCAGAGGGCCGCGAGGCTCTGAATTGTGCACGCGCGTCCAGACTGTTGTTGCGCGGCCGAGGTGGCGCTGGGACGCTCACCGCAGCGTTGCATCGGGCCCTCGGCCCTCCCCTGGCGCGCTACGGATTCCACACAAGGGGCCACGCAGTAGGCCGTGTTGGCGCATGGGCTTGATCTGCTGGTGCTGGTGCCGCACCGTGAGGCGGCACCAGCATCTTCGCTCGCTTTGAGCAGCTGGTTCCCCAGAGGGCACTTGTGCCAAAGAACTGGCGAGTCCCGGGGTCGCCTTGGCCTCGATTGCCTCCTACTTGTATGCCCAGGCTCGGCCGGTCTGGCGGTACTCCTCCACTGGGATCGGTTCGATGCCGTTCCTCATGCGGGCGGTGTAGAGCAAGCCGTCGAGGTGGTCGAGCTCGTGGTGGATGAGGCGGGCGAGCCCTCGTTCGTACGCGTTCGTCGCGGCCTCTCCGGCCAAGGTCGTGGCCTCGATCGTGATTTTCAGCGGGCGCGTTACAAGGCCGCGCACGTCGAAGAATGACAGGCAGCCCTCGTACTGTTCATCCGTCTCTTCGGAGCGGTCGGTGATCCGGGGGTTGAGCAGGATGATGGCGGGGGCGTCGCCGGGCGGCTGGACGACGGCGGCGGCACGTGCGATGCCGATCTGCGGGGCGGCAAGGCCCATGCCCTTGGCGAAGGGGTGGACTTGGCCGATTCGCTCTATGGCGGCGAAGAGTTCGTCCACGACGCGTTCGGCCTCGTTGCGCTCGGCGGGCAGATCGAAGGCGCGGGCCGGTTCAGCGAGGATGCCGGCGCCGCGCTGGACGACCCCGAGGTCTCGCATTTGCTGGCTGGGCCGCATGTCAATCACCTGAACTCCCCTTGGTCTGTGTCGGGTTCGGGCCGTGCCCGGAACCGCCATTCCAGACGGTACCGAGCGTGCAGGGCGGGTGTGGTTGTGATCCACGTGAATTGCCGTAGGCCGCCGTCGTCGCTGCGGACGGGAGGGGTCCGCAGCGGGGTGGCTTCGGCGGTCATGGAGGTCTCGGTGCCCCATACCGCTGGGGCGAGGTCGGCGGGGAAGACGAGCTGCACTTCGAGTTGCTCGGTGGGTAGGCGAACGGCCCTCTGGAACCAGTTTCCCCACTTGTCGTCGCCGACGGTGTAGGCGTACTCGATCCAGACGGATTCGCCGGGGTAGAGCGGGAAGCGGCCGTGTTCGTTGTCGAACAGCAGCCAGACTTCTTTGAAGGCGTCGCGGTCGTGCTTGGCCTGCCAGCGCATCGTCTCGCCCCGGCAGGTGGCGGTGAGGTCGAGTTCGTCCCAGGTCAGCGGGTGGGCCCGGTAGTGGGCGTTGGACCGCTCGGGGTCGCCGGGGTAGCGGTCGACGGATATGCGGATCAGGTAGCGGGTCACCGGTTCCTCGCCTGTGTTCCGCAGCAGCCTGCGCATGGTGAGCCGGTAGGAGCGGCCGTCGTACTGGAGGCGGGCTGCGTCGTGTTCAACGACGAGGGCCGAGCCGGTTGCGTACGGCTGCTCGGGCCTGCGCGGGGCCGGCGGGGCTGCGGGAGGTCGCCGGGCCCGGGTCTCTCTGCTCTTGGCTTGCTCGTAGTCGCACCAGCGTCGCCAGATCGACTTACCGGCGTTCAGGGCGTCGTCGGCGAGGCGTGCGAACTCCTCGCTGGGCTTGTGGCGGCCGGATTCCATGTGGCTCACGTACGAGGGGTCGAAGCCCATGGCCTGCGCTAAGGCCCGCTTGGACATGCCGCGCACTTCCCGCCACCGCGCGACCTCTGCCGCGAAGTTCTCGGCCGCCTGCTCGACGGTGATCTCCTCGTCCTGCGCGTCCATAGAAGCCCCGCCCCGCGTCATCGTTGGTGAGCATGAATGAACCGTGAGTGATCCCAGTTCATCATCCCGTCACGGCTCGCGTCGCCGTTTTCCTTCCCTCACCGGCCCGGATCGACGCTCCGGGCAGACGAGGGAGGCGAAGCATCATGCGCGTGCTGTACCTGCTCAACATCTCCAACCCCGACCGGCTGTCTGCAGACTCCGGGTGGATCTTCGCGGATCTGCTCGCCCCAGCCCTGGCCGATGCCGACGCGGAGGTGACCGTCGCGGCTCCTGCTGCGGCGGGGGACACCCGCTGCGGCTTCCACCGGACGAAGGTGCCGGGGACGAAGTACCGCGCCCGATTCTCCACGGACGTCGACGAACTCGTGGCGCTGATCCGCGCCGAGAAGCCGGATACCGTCGTGGCCAACCAAATCGAGGAGGCCCCTGCCATCCGCACGGCCCTGCTGGAGGCCGGGTCGGATGCGTTGCTGGCTGGTTACTGCCACTACCTGCCGTTCTCCTTCACCGGCGGAGGGCAGCTCCTGCTCGACCCTTCGCTGAACGACGCGGGGCTGGGACAACCAGTGCTGCTGGCGTTCGCCGCCGGGCTGGCGGCCTGTGACCGGGTGATGGTCCACTCCTCCACGGCTGCCTCATGGGTGTCGGCCGCCGCCGCCCGTATGACGGTGGATCTCGGGAACCGGTTGCGGGTGGTACCGGCGCCGCGTGACGAGCGGCTGGTTCACGACCCCGTCACGGCCCATCGTCGCCAGGGCACTTCGTCGATCGGCGTCTACAACCACCGGCTGTACGCGCACTACGGCACCGAGCGGTTCGTGCACCTGGCCCGCGACCTAGTGGCCTCCGGCGCAGTCCATCTGCGGGTCATGGATCTGTTCGGCCAGCGCCGGGCATCTCGTACGGGCCTGGATGACAGCCCCGAGCGGATGCGCGACCAGCTTGCTGCCCTGCCGCACGTTCAGGTCGTCTCCGACCGGGGTGACCGCGTCCGCTACAAGAACTTGCTGGCCGACGCCCGCTTCGGCATCGCCCCGTTCAGGGCCGGCTGCCCCTGGTCCATGAGCGTGATCGACTGCCAGGGCATGGGACTGCCTGTCATCGCCCCGCGCCTGGGCTGGCTCGCCGAGCACGTCGACCCCGAGCTGTGCTTCACCACTCCGGCCGAGGCCGTTGCTCTAGCCGAACGCCTGGCCATGGATGACGAGTTCCACGCCATCCATGCCAAGCGCGCCCATGCCTCCACTGCCGACTTCGCGCCCGCCCAGGTCGCCGCCCGCTACCTGGAGGCCCTGTCGTGACCGACTTCGACGCGGTCCTCCTCTCCTACGACGAGCCGATGGCCGACTGCCTGCACTCCCGGCTTCAGCGGACGCTCGGCGACTCGGTCAAGCGTCTGCATGGCGTGCACGGGATGCGCCGGGCCTACTGGCTGTGCGCCGAAGTCGTCGACCGCGAGCAGTTCTTCCTCGCCGACGGCGACTTCGCCATCGACACCGGCTTCGACCCGGCCGCCGTCGAGCCACTGGGCGAGGGCGTGTCCATGCGGGTGTGGCGGGCGGTCAATCCGGTCAACGGCCTGACCTACGGGTACGGCGGCCTGAAGTTGATCCGCCGCAGTGCCCTGCGCGAGATGGGCGAGGCCGTGGATGTACTCGCCGCGTTGCCCGGCCGCATCGAGTTCGCCGAACAGTCCGCGGGTATCACGCGGTTCAATCAGAGCCCCTTCCACGCCTGGAAGGCGGGTTTCCGCGAGTGCGCAATGCTCGCTCGTGGGAGTGAGTACGGCATGGCGGACGAGGATGCCCGTCACCGGGTAGCGGCATGGATCACCAGCCGGGACGGGGAGTTCGCCACCTACGCCGCGGCGGGGGCTCGTGAGGGCGTCGGCTTCGCCCGCGAAGCTGCCCGCAACCCGAAGCTGTTCGACCACCTCAACGATCCGTCTTGGCTGCGGGCCAGGTTCACCGCCGCCCACGGGGATCAGGCGGTGGCCGGATGACCGGCCCTCTCGTGCTGATCGAGCCGTACGCCGACCGCCTGGGCGGGCACCATCAGCGTGCGCTGGTGGCACTCGCCCAGGCTCGGCCCGGCAGCCTGGTCATCGCCCCGAACGGGATCGCCCCCGACACGACAGGAGCCCTGCGCGAGGCCGGGGCCCGGCTGGTGATCGCGCCAGCGGGACGTCCGGCGGCTGGCCTGCTGGCCGCATCCCGCCTTGCCGCCAGCCTCTCCTCGGCCGGGCAACGGGTCTTCCG
Organism: Streptomyces sp. NPDC050636; assembly: GCF_040654775.1. Classification (NCBI taxonomy): domain Bacteria; kingdom Bacillati; phylum Actinomycetota; class Actinomycetes; order Kitasatosporales; family Streptomycetaceae; genus Streptomyces; species Streptomyces sp. NPDC050636. The sequence continues at coordinate 175,348 of NZ_JBFAIP010000001.1, read as the reverse complement.
TTCGCGCCGCTGGCCCCGCGTCCTGCGGCGGATCCCGCACCAGATCACCCTCGTCGCCCGATGCCTTGCGGAGGCGTCTGCCCTGCGGACCGCCCGCCGCCTGGAGTCTGACGCCGAGGCGGTGGTGATCCTGACCGCGACCGAAGCACTGCACGGCGCCGCCGCCCTCCTCGGCAGCCAGCCGCACTTGCGGTTCGTGCACGAACTGGTCACCACGGAGGACGCAGTCGTGCGGCTGATCGGTCAGCTCGCCCAACGGGGCGAAAAGAAGGTGCTCGCCGTGTACCCGACACAGGCTGTGAGCGATCAGTTCGCGGCGGTCTTCCTGGACCTGCCTGCGGTAGTGCGGGCCTTCGCGGTCGACGAGGGCCGCCGCCTGACCGACGCCGAACGCGAAGGCGGCCGCATCGCCTTCGACATCATCCCCACCGTCGAAGCCGTGGTGTGCCTGGTCGGCGGCTGGTGGCCGTACAAGGACATCGCGACCGTCGACGCCGCCCTGGCTTGCCTGAAGGAACCGCTGCACCTCGTGGTCTGCGGCAGCCCCCTCGATGAGGCTGTGCTGGAGCGGTGGCGGGCCCTGCCCAACCTGCGTCTGCACACTGTGCCCGGCCCTGTCGCGGAGCCGGTGCTGCGGCTGGTGTACGCCGCTGCGGATGCCGCTCTGGTCGCCCGGCATCCCGGCGTCGGCAAGGAATCCGGGCTCGTGATGGACGCCGTCCGTCTCGGCGTCCCTCTGATCGTCTCCGACCACGACCCGTCCCTCACCGCGCGTCTTCACGGCCAGTCCTGGGCACTGACCTTCCCCGCCGGCGATCCCGACGGACTCACCGATGCCCTGCACACCGTGGTCCGTCAGCCGCCCGAGCGGCCTGGCGCCGAGGCGCCCCGGCTGCTGGGCATGTGGACCGCGGCCGACCAAGCCGACTTCCTCACCCGGACCTTCGCCTCACTTCGCACGAAGGAGTCCCGATGCTGAGCACGCCTCCCGCCTTGATCGCTGTCATCGGCCCCATCGAGGTACCGCTGCTGGCCACCTGGGTCCGCCACTACCGGTGGCTGGGCATCGAGCGGCTCCTGATCGCCTTCCACTTCCCCGAGCACGTTCCCGACAAGCAACGGCACGAACTCCAAGCCGCATGCCGCGAGCTCGGCGTCATCCCGACCGGAACCAGCACCGGACCATGGCACGAGCACACCAACACCCAGCTCCGCGACTCCCTCCGCCACAGGGCCGGTCCGGGCTGGCACCTACTGGCCGACGCCGACGAGTTCCAGCAGTACCCCGCCCCGCTACCGGAGGTGATCGCCCAGGCCGAGATGTCCGGGCACCGCGTGATCGGCGGGCTGATGATTGACCGGGTCGCCGCAAGCGGACGCCTGACCGGCTGGAGGCCCGAAGGCGGCCTGGATCTCGCCTATCCGCTCGGCGGTCACCTCACCCACCGGCTCCTGCACGGCGACCCCAGAAAGATCGCCCTCGCCCGCCACGACGTCACCGTCGCCTCCGGCAATCACCGGGCACCCGGCCACCGGCCGGACGCGGACCGCATCTGCGCGGTTCACCACTTCAAGTGGCGCTCGGGCGTCCTGGACGACCTCCGCCGCCGGGTGCAGCACTTCTCGTCCGGCACCTGGCAGGAACGGACCCCGGCTGTGCGGGACGAGGCGAGCCGCCTGCTGGACCACGTCGGCCAGCACGGCGGCGTGATCAACATCAGCGATCCGCGGTTCGCCTTCCGTCGGGTGAGCCTGGACCGTATGCCCTTCGGCTGGCCTGCCGAGGCCCGCAGCATCTTCACCACCTGGCGGCCGTACGCACACACTGGCCAGGATTAGAGACAATGCCCGCGTTCACGCACCCTTGTCGCGGAAGGGATGACCGACCCGTGCCTCTCGCCGTTCTCCTGGCCGGCCTGACCGGCTCTGGGAAGACCACCGTCGCCCAGGCCCTGACCGACCACGGCTACATCCGATTGTCGGTGGATGAGGAGGTGCACCGCCTTCACGGCCGGTACGGCGTGGACTACCCCGAGCACACCTACTTCGAGCGCGAACGCCCCGTGATCGATGCGACCCGGGAACGCTTCATCAAGGAGATCGAAGCGGGACATGACGTCGTCCTGGACCACGGGCTGTGGCGTCGTAGCGAGCGTGATGCCTGGCGGCAGGCCGCCCGAGAAGCGGGCGGCCACCCCCTCGTGGTCTACCTCCCCGCTGACCGGGAGGAACTGCTCCGCCGCCTCACCGAGCGCAACCAACGTGAGGATGCCAATGCCCTCACCGTGACCCCCGAAGCCCTCGACGATTTCTTCGCCCGCTTCGATGCCCCAGCCGAAGACGAAGAGGTGATCGTCTACGCCGGAGATCCGGACGCGCTCGTGGCCACGCTGTCCTCGGCCAGGTCGAGCTGAAGAAGCAGGCCGTGGTCATCGGCGTCGGCGCCGATCCGCAAGCTGTTCGCTGACTGCCGCGGGTGCGGAGTGTGATGTGGGCGTGGTGCGTGCGGTGGGTGTGATGTAGCGGGTACTGCTGGCACGGGCTGCCTGTGCGCGCCTGTTCGGCTGTGCGGTGATGCGCCAGTTGAGGACTTCGGCGGGGCGTTCGGCGGTGTCGAGTTCTCGGTGGGCGGCCACTTCGGCCAGGATTTCGCGGGGGTTGTGGCCAGCGGTTTGAGCACGGGCGAGGGTGGTGGTCAGGGCGGGCCATGCAGGGTCGGCGAGGATGCGGTCGGCGTGGTCGGGGATGGCTTGTCGCACGGTGGCCTCGAAACGGTCGGTGGTCTGGGGGCGTGGGGCGCGGCGGGCGAGGTCCGCCAGGACCGGCTCGGCGGCCTGGTGGTAGGTGGCTTGGAGGTGACGCACGGCTTGTTCGGCTGCGGCGGCCTGCTGTTCGTGGCCGCGCTGTGCGTGCCAGTGGGCGGCGGCTTGGGCCAGGTGCAGGGCGGCGAAGACGACGGCGATGGCGAGGCCGCCCGGAATGTTGGGGGCGTACGCGAGTTCCTTGGCGGCTTGGCGTAGTTCAGTGGCAGCGTGATGGTCGGCCCGGATGACCGAGCGCCGGGCCCGATTGAACGCCCTGGCTGCCGCTTGCAGTTCGGCCTGGTGCGGGCCGGGTGTGGCGCGGGCGAGGTTGTGCAAGGTGTCACCAAAAGCGTCCAGGCGGCCTTGGGCCATCGCGTCGTCGCCAGCGTCGAGAACCGTGCGTGCCGTGTGCAGGGCGGATTCGGTGCGGCGCCACGGGCCGGCTGGGTCCGTCACCGATTCCGGGCGGTCGGCCACCTCCTGGACGGGGAGACGTTCGCACAAGCGGTTGTACGACAGGTCGGGGGCAAGCTTGGATCCGCCGAAGAAAACGGTGTCGCCAGGGGCGGCCAGGCTGTAACCGGTCACCTCACCGGTCTCCGGGCCGATGCGCGCCTTGACCTGAATACCGAGCGAGCCCAGCACGGTGAAGTATTCGTCGATGCTGTGTACGGAGGCGGCGACCGTGTACGCCTGCTCGCGCAGCCACTCCCGCGCGGTCACGTCCTGGCCCTGGCGCTCGGCCTTGGCCCGCTCCGCCCCGGTCGGCGTGCGGGGAGCGGTGAGGTCGCCGGACTTCAGACGGCGCAGCCCGAACTCGGCCTCGACCTTGCGGCACTCCTTCTGGGCCCGCCAGCCGTCCCGGTTAGTCCGGGCACGGCGGCCGTCGGCGCGGACGGTGGTGGCCAGGATGTGGATGTGGTCATCCGCGTGCCGTACCGCGATCCATCGGCAGGCTTTCTCGTCGCCCTTGGGGGCGATGCCGGTGGCGTCGACGACGCGGCGCGCGACCTCGGCCCACTCGGCATCGGTCAGGTAGCGGTCACCAGGGGCGGTACGCACCGGGCAGTGCCACACGTGCTGCGGTGGCCTCTTGCCGCCCAGTTCGCGGGTGCGCAGGTCGACGTGGTGGTCGAGGCGCTTGGCGAGCTGGGTGTATGTGGCGGTGGGGTCGCGGCCGGGGTCAGGGGCGCCGGCAAGGTCACAGGCGGCGACAATGTGTGGGTCGGTGTGTTCGTCGCGGCGACCGGGGCCGAAGAGGTAGGCGATCAACCCGCGGGTGTCGGATCCGGTGGAGACGTCAGGCACCATGAGCGGTCCCTTGCGCCAGCAGCTGGTCGATCAGCCTGTAACTGGCCTCGGCAGCCTGGTCGATGCCTTCGAGTACGGCTTCGGTGCGCTCGGGTATCGCGCCGGAGTGGACGGCCATCGTGATCTGGTTGAGGTTGGTGCCTATCCGGTTCAGCGCCTTGGTGTGTGCCTCGACGGCCTCCACCAGCGGGCGGATGGGGTCATCCTCTGGGCTGCCGACCATGTTCGCCTTGCCGAGCGCGACCGCCAGCGCGGCGTCGCCGACGAACCCGGCGAACGTCTGGCCGCGCCGCTTGGCTTCGGCGCTGATGATGCCTACGGCGGTCCGGGTGAAGCGGATGTTCTTGACCTGGTCGCGCTTCTCGGTGGTGCGCTTGCGGTTCATCCGCGCGGGCAGCACCGGGGCGTCGGGCTCACGCCACGAGGGCTTCTCAATGGGCAGTCGTACATCGGCGGGCACTTCGGTATGCGGGACGGCGGGGTGCTCGGCGCTGTCGGCGTTGGGCTCGGCCTTCCCCTCCCCCGGCTCGGGTGCCCGCTGGCGCCCGGCCCCCTCTTCCTCCGCCACCCCTGGGGCGGGGGCAAGCGCGGACGAAGCCTCTTTAGAGGCTCGTTCGCTCCAGCTTGCTGCTGTTCGTCGGGCCAGGCCGAACCATCCCCTGCGGCGCCGGGAGGGGGTGTCGTTGGTGGTGGTGTTGTCGTGCATGGTGGTGCTCCAGTGGTGCGTGGCGGGACTTCGTCACGTCCGTTGCATCCGTTGCAGGGCTGGTCAGAGCAGGTACGGATGCGGGTGCTGGTACGGAGAAGTCCGTCCCGGTGAGGACGTCCGTCCCCGCGCTGACCTGCGCGGGGACGGACGCGACGGATTGATACGGACCCAGGACCGGCCGGGTTAGCGGGTGCGCTTGGGGCCGGTGGTGCCGCCAGGCGGGCCGATGGGCAGCGACCCCGTCGGGGCGGCGGGCGGCAGCCTGTGGGCCGGGCGCGCGGGCGCGACCCCTTGTCCGGGATCAGGCGACGCTGTCTCGACGAGGTCGGGGCAGTGACGAGCCCACGCATCCAGGAACCGGTTGCGCATGTACGCCTTGGCCTGCCTGCCCTTGTCGAACCGGTAGTTGGCCGGGCCGATGCCGAAGTCCCGCAGCAGGTTGCCCAGGTGGTAGGCGTTCAGGCCCTTGGTGCCGTACTCCGCCCACGGGCCATCGGCGTCCTGAATCAGGGCCGCGACCAGATCGTAGGTAGGCAGGGCCTCGGGGTTGTTCTCCCGCTCGAAGATGCGGTGGATGTCGCGCAGCAGCCGCGTCTTCAGGCTGGTCTGCTCGTCCTGGGCCGCTTCGTGCCGGGTCATGGTCAGGCAGGCGGCACGAGCGCTCGCGGGCCAGTGGCCGCCGGCGAGGTCGGCGATGATGACCAGCGGCTCCCAGGTGTCCGCCGCCCGGTCCTCGACCGGCATCTTGGGCACCATGCGGGCAGCCGTGCTTCGCAGCGGACCCAGCCAGGCGGCCAGCTGGTCGCGCAGTGCGTTGAGTTCGGGCACCGCGTACCGCGAGCGGAAGGGGGTGACCTTCTCACCGGGCTTGCGTTTCTGCATGCGCAGTACGACGGCCCGGTCCGTGATTGTGTCCGGGAGGTCGCCGATCCCGGCGATGGCGGCCATGGCGAAGGTCGGGTACGGGGTGGGCTTGTGCTCCGGTCCGGAGATGCGCCAGGCGGGCCGGTTGCGCTGGTGCCCGGCGTTCAGCAGGCCGCGCAGGATCTCGCTGTCGCCACTTGCCTTGGGGCCGAAGATGGTGTCGGCCTCGTCCACCAGCAGGGTGGGCGGGTTCTTGCCGATGATGCGGAAGATGACGGCCGGGGAGGTGTTCACCGTCATCATGGGCTTGTGGGCGGTCTCGTGGAGCACGTCCAGAACGCGGGACTTGCCGCAGCCCTTCGTCGGGCTCATGACCGCCAGGCGGGGTGCGTGCTGCAGAGCTGTCTGGATGTGGGAGGCCGCCACCCACAGCGTGACCGCAGTCAGTGCCTCCTCGCTGGGCAGCACCGCGTACTTGCCGATCGCCGCCCGCAACTCGTCCAGCAGTTGTGCACCCTCACCGGAACCCAGTTCCGCGCGGTCTCCCGGTCCCTTGGGCGCCTGGGGACCGGTCTCCTGATCCGGTCCCCGTGAGTCGGCGGGACCGGTCCCGTCCTGCTGGGTGGTCCCCTCCATGGGACCGTCGGTCCCCGGCAGCTGGCGGGGACCGTGATCACGGTCCCCTGGTGCAACGCCCGTGTCTTGGGGACCGGTCCCCGTTTCCATGCCGCTGGCCTGCGCGTTTCCACCGGGTGTGGATATCGGGCCCGTGGCTTGCGGGGACCGGGGATCGGGGACATCGTGGGGACGGTCCCCAGCCGCCGCGTCAGCGGGGCGCTGGTCCCCGTGTGCTTCGGCGTCCGGCGATTGCTGTGCGGTCCTCGATGCAGGGGACGGTGTGTCCGCGTGGTCCCCTCGGCGGTAGGGGATGCCCTGGCCGGGGACCGCGGCCGTGGGCCAGACAGTCTTGGGGGATGTGTTTGTGGTGGTGGGGGACGTAGAGTCCTCCATAGACGTTCCTCTCCGGTGAGGGGCAGGACGGGCTAGGTCCCGCCCCTCACCAGCTCGTCGTTCAGGGATGAGTGGTCGGCAGGGGAATCTCCGGCCCTCGGCGTTGGCGCGCCGGGGGCCGTTTCGTTGTCGCCGTCGGGTGCGGGGTCAGGCCGTGAGGTCGTACGACGTCTGGGCGTTCAACCATGTGTCGACCTCCTGCCAGCGGTAGCGCAGGTGTCGGCCGACCTTGAGGACGTTCGGGCCGATCCCGCGATGCCGCCACTGGTAGAGGGTCTTCACCGGCACACCGAGGTAGGTGGCGACTTCCTCCGGTGTGGCCAGCGGGGGGCGGCCCGCATCGCCGGAGGCGGCTGCGGAGCGAGAGGTTCGGGGCATGGGTCTCCTTTACGGGGATAGGGGGATGGTCATGATGGCCACAAGTTTCCTGGCGCATCCAGCAGTATTTTGCGGATTTCCTGCGGCCGCACCAAACGGCATGTCGCCGACTGGACTAAAACCGTAAACCCAAATCCGCTGTGGATCTTCATCGCCGAAAAGCCCCGCGATGCATCTGTCCGTTTCTTCCCGGAAAATCCCGGCGGCGCCGACCAGTTCCGCGAGGACAAACCCCGAGGCCAGGAGGGTGCTGGACAGCCTGCGGCACCCACCGCCGTTGCAGCGGCGCGGGACCGTAGCACAGAATTCCGGCTTCACCGAATCGCACATCTCATGCCGCGACTTATCTGGCGTCCGCAAGTAGTGGAGAGTTTTAGAGCTAACTCTTGCCTTGGCCGGGCAATTCGAGTTACAGCTGTCTGTCATGGCAACACGACCCGTAGAAATAGGCCCCGCCGGAATCCAGGCCGCCCTCAATATCGAGCGCCTGCGCCTGGCCCACGGCCTCACCCAGCACCAGCTCGCCGAACGCTGCACCACCCTGGGTCGGCCACTGACCAACACCGCCCTCAGCCGCACCGAGCGCACCCGTCGCCGCTGCGACATCGACGACCTCGTCGCCATCGCCACTGCCCTCGGCGTTGTCCCCAGCGCCCTGCTTGAGTCGTGTCTGGTGGCAACCCCCGTGGCTGCCGGCGCTCTCCGGGTGCGTGGCTGATGGCGCGCGTCTGGATCGAGGACCGTATCGGGCACGCGGCGTACGTACAGGCCGTGGCGAAGGCCAAGCAGGCAGGCCGCACCCTTCCTGGGCGTTACCGCGTGCGCTGGTATGGCCCTGACGGTAAGCCGAAGATGAAGACCGTGGCCCGCAAGGTCGACGCAGAGGCCGAGCGCACGAGGATGGAGTCCCGACTCTCAGATGGCACGTACCGAGACCCGGCCGCAGGACGCGTGAAGTTCGCGGATGTGGCGGAGTCCTGGCTGGCCGCGCAGGTCCACCTCAAGCGCTCAACTCGCAACCGCTACCGGGGCGTTCTCGACGTCCACCTGATCCCCAAGTGGGGCTCCACCCCCTTGGACCGCATCCGCTTCGAGGACGTCTCCGAGTGGCTCGCCGAGATGTTGTCTGGCGACGCGGCGGGCGGCAGGAAGCTCAGTGCGCGCTCGGTTCGCAAGGCGTACGTCGTCCTCAGCCGCGTGCTCGGCTTCGCGGTCAAGTCTCGTCGCCTGGCCTTCAACCCGGCCGCCGGCGTTGCCCTCCCCAAGGCGGTGCCGGCCGATCACGTCTATCTCGACGACATGCAGGTCGAGGCGCTGGCCAACGCGGCATGCGCGTACCGCATCTTCATCCTGTTGCTGGGCTACACGGGCCTGCGCTGGGGTGAGGCGTCCGCGCTGAAGGTGGGCCGGGTCGACCTGGACGTGTGCCGCGCGCACATCGTCGAGGCGTACGTCGAGGACAACGGCAAGCTCTACCTCGACAGCCCCAAGAACCACGAGCGTCGGTCCGTGCCGATCCCGCGGTTCCTCGTCGAGGAGCTGAAGCCCCACGTGGAGGACCGGGGCGAGGACGAGCTGCTGTTCACCGCCCCGCAGGGTGGACCGCTGCGTGCCCGCAACTTCCGTCAGCGGTTCTTCGCACCGGCGGCCATCAAGGCGGGCCTTGGCCACCTCAAGCTCACCCCGCACAAGCTGCGCCACACGGCGGCCTCGCTCGCCATCGCCAGCGGTGCGGACGTCAACGTCGTTCAGAGCATGCTTGGACACAAGTCCGCGACGCTGACGTTGGACACGTACGGCCATCTCTTCCCAGACCGCCTCGACGAGGTCTCAAAGAAGATGCACAAGCGCCGCGCCAAGCAATTGGCCAAGGCGAAAGCCAGGCTGGAGAAGGCAGAGAAGAAGGCGCGCGAGGCCGCAGACACGGTGGCCGCCCTGGAGGGCGTCGCGGTGTGATGTGTGTCTGATCCGTGCCGATGGCTGCCGGGTTCTGTCTCTCCGATCACGATCGGAGAGACAGAATTGCCGACGGCGTGAAGTCTGCTCAGTTCTTACGTGCGGTTACCAGAGCGAAGGATAGGAATTCCCCGCCGTCTGTGGTGAGCATGTCGATGACGGGCTGGTTCACGTTCCGGCCGTCCGGCTGGTGCTCGGCCGCTGCCCGGACCCACAGCAGCCAGTCCTGCCAGGCGTCCTGCTGCAGCTGCGCGGACGTGACCTCCACCAACTCGGTGATCTCCCACTGGAAGCGCCACCACTCCGCCGTGTGCCAGGCGATCGCCTCCCAGCCAACCACCGCTTTGATGTGGGGCGGGATCGCCCCGAGCTCACGGACCTCCCGTGTCATGGCGGGAGTCGCCATGCCCAGTTGTCCGCCAGGACGGAGGAACCGCAGCAGGTAGGGCAGATAGCTGTCCGCCGTACCGAAGTACTCGAACGCGTCCACGCTCACGATGGCGTCGAAGCTCTCCTCCTCGAACGGCAAGGCGTGCGCCTCCGCTCGCGCGGCCGTCACCTGGTCGCCGACACCCGCCTCGGCGAAGACATCTGCCGCGTCCTCGGGGGCGATCCACCAGTCGGCCGCGACGACCTGGACGCCGTACTCGCGGGCCAGGAACACCGACGTGGCACCCTTGCCGGAGCCGAGGTCGAGAATCCGCATCCCCGGGCGCAGATCAAGGTCCCGGGCGAGGCCCTCCAGCAGCCACAATGGGTTCGGCCCCATGTCGAGGTCGAGCAACCAGGCGGGGTCATAGCGAGAGGAGCGCGGATAGCGGTCCGGACGTACGAGATCATTCAAGGCAGTCACGAGCAGGAACCCAAGCCGATCATCTACCCAGGCACAACCCGATTTCGCCTCACCACCTCGGGCTCCCCGCTCACGTGGCACGATGCGGCAACAGTTGGTTCCATCCCTCCACTCACTATCGGAGCCAGACGAGGAGTGCGGCGGCGGTGACGGTGCCATGTGCGGCCTCACCAGGTAGGCAGGGCAGCACCTGGTGTCAGGGTGCCGCTTAGCTGTTCCGGGGAGCCCGGTTCATGTGAGGCCGCATGAACGAGTCGATGGCCTCGGCTGCGTCGCGCATCGCCAGCCGACTGACCTCCTCGGGCACCTCGCGGTCGTCGTAGACGAAGAGGCGACCGTCCACGAGGTGGGTTTTCGGCTGCCAGCCGAGACGGCGGCCTGCCTCGCGGGCAGCACGCCGTACGTCCTTGAGGTCGCCCATGTCTTCGAGGTCACTGCTGCCCAGGACCAGCTGTCCGTGGTAGCCCTGGTAGCTGGGCTTCAGTGAAGCCTTCATCAGGATCTCCAGGCGGTCGACCAGGTTGTCGTAGCGGCGCTTGGCCAGTTCGTCCTTTGCGGGCATCGCGATACAGCTCCCCACCCTCGGCGCACATCCCATGTGTGCTGAATCCGTGCCGGAAGCCAAAGGCCCTGTCGCCCCAGTGGGCGACAGGGCCTTTGACCTGCTGCTTTAGCGTGCCCCCGGCAGGATTCGAACCTGCGACACCCGCTTTAGGAGAGCGGTGCTCTATCCCCTGAGCTACGGAGGCGTGGCTGTTGGTGAGGCAGCCGAGGGCTAGCGTACCGGGTCGTCGGCCGGAGGGGGGACTGGGTTCTGTGGGCGGGCATGTCCTGGTCAGGGGGTGGGGGCGTCGCGGTGGCGGTGGAGGCTCGACCTCTTCGGTGGCCATGCGAGGGTCTGTCAGGTGGGCGTTGTGCTCGCCCTGTAGGGCTGCTGGTGGCGTCGGTCGACCGCGCCTTGGGGTGCTCGTGTTGCCGGCCGGGAGTGGCGGCGGTATGCGCGGCCGCGGCTCGCCGAGTTGTGGCATGAGTGAGCCGGCGGTCACGCAGTCGTCGGAGTCCCTGTGTGGGGGGTCCGCCTGAGCCGTGTCAGCCGCCGAAGTGCCAGCTGACCGTGCCGTCCATGGTGACGAGGACGGCGAGGATGATCAGGTCGGCTGCGCCGAGGGCGATGCCCAGGAGGGCGCGGCCGCGGCGGTTGGTGCGGCGGGCCAGGGCGGTGGCGCCCAGGATCAGTGCGCAGGGGCCCAGGACGATGTTGAGGACCAGGGTGCCGAGCAGTCCGAGGACGAAGGAGGCCACGGCCATACCGTCGGCGTGGGGGTGGAATGCGCGGCGCGAGCGGGGCATGGCTTCGCTGAGGCTGGTCATCGGGAGGCCCCCTCGGTGTTGTGGCGGCGTTCGCGGAGGGAGAAGACGAGCAGCCAGCACGCGATGACGGCTGCGGCGATGAGGGTGAGGGGAAGGGGGAGGTGTGCCGCGGTGCCCAGCATGATCCCCATCAGGAGGAGGGCTGCGACGAGGAAGAGCATGATCTGCCTTTCCAGCTCGGAGGGCGGACGGTGAGCCAGGGAACGGTTCGGAGCGGTCTGTAACGGCTCGGAGCGGTCTGCAACGGTTCGGAGCGCTCCGGAACGGATCGGAAAGGTTCGGAGAACGGTCCAGGACGGTTCGGAGAACATTTCAGAGGACAGTTGTTCACTGACATCCTCAGTCTACGACCGCCCGCGAGTGGAAGTGTTCGGAGAACGGTTGTTTACTGGATGACATGAGTCACACCCTTGGAGTCCGGCAGGCCCAGAAGCGGAAGACCCGCCAGGCGCTGCTCGACGCGGCGCTCGGCCTGTTGGCGGAGCAGAGCCTGAGCAGCCTCGGACTGCGGGAGGTGACGCGGGTGGTGGGGGTCGCCCCGACCGCGTTCTACCGGCACTTCCGGGACATGGGCGAGCTGGGCGTCGCCCTCGTCGAGGAGGCGCTGGGCAGTCTGCACGCGATGGTGCGCGCGATCCTCGCCGAACAGGCCGCGGCCGAGGAGCGGATCGACCGTACCGTCGCGGTCGTTGAGCGGCATGTGCGCGAACACCCCGCGCACGTACGGTTCGTGGCGCGCGAACGGCACGGCGGCGTACGGGCCGTGCGGCAGGCCATCGCGGGTGAGCTGGACCGCTTTGCCGAGGAGGTCGCGGCGGCGCTCAAGTCCCAGCCGGCGTCGGACGGTTGGAGCGATGACGATGTGCGGATGCTGGCGGAGCTGTACGTGGACCGGCTGGTGGCGACGGCCGCAGCGGTGCTCGACGCCGAGGACGGGGAGCCGGGGGAGGCCGAGCGGGTGGTGCGGGTGGCACGGCGCCAGCTGCGGCTGATCAGCATCGGGCGGCAGTACTGGCGGAAGGCCGGGGGTGAGTAGACGACGAGGTGGGTGAGGAGCGCGAGCGATGTCGGGGATCGGGCGCGGGCCGGGCGAGGGTGAGGGTGAGGGCGCGGACCGGGGTCAGGCTCGCGCCGGGGATATTCGTACCCGGTAGGTGCCGTCCGGCCGCTCGTCCAGGACGGTGACGGAGACGCCGCTCTCGCGGTCGGTGTAGGTGGCGCCGGGGCGGAAGGTGGCATCGGTCAGCCCCGCGTCGACGTACTTGTCCGTGGTGAAGCAGCCGCGGCTGTGCGGGGTCGCGTCCACGACGCGCAGCGGGCCGTGGCCTGTGGGGACGCCGGCGGCGACGCGGTAGACCAGCACGCCGGGGCGGCAGACCGCCGGGTCGAGCGGGCCGCGGGTGCGGGCCTCGGCGACGAGGGCGTTGCGGGCGCCGGTCGGAATGACGACGATCTTGGTGCCGCCGGGCGTGGCCGCCGGGCTGAGGGTATGTTCGGCGGCCGCCCCACCCCGCTGCGCGCAGTGCACCTGGTCGGCGGCGAGCCAGCCGAGCTTCCACTTGTGCCAGCCGAGGAAGTCGTTGCTCGGCCCCCAGTCCTCGTCCATCGGGTCCCAGTGGCCGACCAGGGTCGGGGCGCCGCGGTCGTTGGTGTAGTAGAGGTCGGGGAGTCCGAAGGAATGGGCGTTCTCGTGGTTGAGGACGCGGAAGGCGCTCTCCCCGGCCTGCCGGCTCCAGATGAAGGACGCGTTCCGGAACGACACCCCGTCGGCGGTCCGCAGGCCCATGTCGCCGCCGCTGAAGGTGACGGACAGGACCGTATGGGTCGCTGCCGGGCCCGCGTTGGGCGCGGCCAGGACGTTGATCACGTCGTACCGCCGGAAGTCGACCGAGCCGTCGACGGCGCGCACGATCTCCCGGGAGAGCGCGTAATAGCCGGTGTCCCCGACCGGGTCGAAGGCCGCGCCGCGCGTGATGCCGTACGCGGAGAGGGGCCGCGCCATGTGTATCCACCTCAGGAGGGGCGTGGGGCGGTAGCTGAGCCTGCCGTACGAGCTGGCGCGGAAGAAGTCCGTCGCGGCCGGGAAGAACTCGGCGAAGCGGGCGCGGGGGGTGATCGTGGCGCGGGCGTCCGGGAAGTCGATGAAGAGGGTCAGCGCCTTCACGGTTCCGTAGGAGCGGGCGTAGCCGGCGGGGGTGGTCGCGGATTCGGAGACGTTGTCCCGGATGCCGCGCAGGGCGCACGGTCCGCTCGGGGGCGCGCCGATCGCCGGGGGCATGACCGCGGCGGGAGGCGGCGAGCCCATCGCCATGGTGGCGGCCGCGGCGGCGGCGGTCGCCGCGCTTGCGGCCAAGGCCGCGGATATCTTCTGCCTCTGCCTCATATCGATCACCCTGTGTCGCCGGGTGATCGCCCGCGCGCGGAGTTACGTCATCTGGAGGCATGGCCCGTAGGGCGGCAGGGGGTGGGTGTGCCGCGATGGTGTGACGTGAGGCTGTGACGTGAGGCTGTGACGCGATGACGTGACGCGATGGTGTGATGCGGGTCATATCCGTGAGTGAAATATCCGGGGACGGTCTCCCCGTTTAACCAGACGTCCGCAGGAACCGGGGATCGTCTCCCCGGTTCTTCGGGTGGGCCCCCAGCCTACGAACAGTGACGAACGAGTGAGAGGAGTGAGTGCCGCCGTGACCGCGACCGACTGTGTGACCAGCAGCGTGACCGACACCGCCGACAGCCGAACGAAGCCTCGGCAGCCCCGTCTGCGGGCCGATGCCCTGCGCAACCGGGAACGGATCATCGCGGCCGCCCGCGAGACGATGGTCGAGTTCGGGGCCGAGGTCCCGCTCGATGAAATCGCTCGACGCGCGGGTGTCGGAAATGCGACGCTCTATCGTCACTTCGCGGATCGCCTGGAGTTGATCCACCACGTCACGCTCTCTGTCATGTCCCGTACCGCGGATCGCGCGGAGAGCGCCCTCGCCGAGGAGTCCGATGCCTTCCAAGCGCTGAGGCGCTTCGTCCACGATGCGGTGGAGGAGCGGATCGGGGCGCTGTGCCCGCTGCTCTCGGACGGTATCGACCCGGCGCATCCCGAACTGCTCGCGGCGAGCGAACGCCTGGAGGTGGCCATCGAGGCCGTCATGGGTGCCGCGCGCGACAGCGGCCAGCTGCGTACCGACATCGCCGTCGGTGACCTGATGGTCGCGATCACTCAGCTCACGCGCCCGTTGCCGGGCAGCGGCTGCGTCGACTTCGACAGATTCGTGCACCGGCATCTGCAGCTGTTCCTCGACGGCCTGCTGGCGCCCGCTCGCTCCGAACTGCCTGGCGTCGCCGCCACGTTGGACGACCTGAGGCGCCGTCCGTGAACGGGTTACTCGCTCACCACGCCCGCAACGTTTCGCACGCCTGCAATACCCACAGCGCTCGCAGTACCCACAGCACTCGCAGCACGGACCGCACTCGCAGCACGCACAGCAGTCCCAGCTCTTCCCGTGCGTGCAACACCCGCAACGTAAAGATCAGTTGCAAGGCGAAAAATCAGTTGCAACACCCGAAACACCTGCAATAACCAGATCTTTCGGCTTACACGTCCCGTTATTCGCTCACTGCACCGCTAGGTGGACCGCTCCATGCCTGAAACCGCCACACACGTCGATCCCCGGCGCTGGAAAGCGCTGATATTCATCGCCCTCGCGCAGCTGATGGTCGTTCTCGACGCGACGATCGTGAACATCGCGCTGCCGTCCGCCCAGGCGGATCTCGGTATCTCCGATGCCAACAGACAGTGGGTCATCACTGCCTACGCCCTGGCCTTCGGCGGTCTGCTGCTCTTCGGCGGACGCGTCGCCGACCTCTGGGGACGCAAGCGGACCTTCATCATCGGACTCGTCGGTTTCGCGGCCGCCTCCGCGCTCGGCGGGGCCGCCGTGAACGAGGGGATGCTGCTGGGCGCGCGTGCGCTGCAGGGCCTCTTCGGTGCGCTGCTGGCGCCGGCCGCGCTGTCGCTGCTCGCGGTGACGTTCACCGAGGCCAGGGAGCGCGCCAAGGCGTTCGGCATCTTCGGTGCGATCGCCGGTGGTGGTGGCGCAGTGGGGCTGATCCTCGGCGGTGTGCTCACCGAGTACATGGACTGGCGCTGGACCTTCTTCGTCAACATCCCGTTCGCCGTGGTCGCCGCGACCGGCGCCGTCCTGGTCATCCGTGAGCCCTCGGAGAGCCGTAACCCCTCCCGCCTGGACGTCCCCGGCGTCATCCTGGCCACGCTCGGCCTGGTGTCGCTGGTGTACGGGTTCACCCGCGCCGAGTCCGATGGCTGGCTGGCCGGCCCGACCGTCGCGCTGTTCGTTGCGTCTGCGGTTCTGCTGCTGGCGTTCGTAGTGGTCGAGTCCAAGGTGAAGGCCCCGCTGCTGCCGCTGCGCGTGGTCTCCGAGCGGAACCGTGCCGGTGTCTACGCGTCGCTCGGCCTGGCGATCATCGGTATGTTCGGCCTCTTCCTGTTCCTGACCTACTACCTGCAGGTCGTGAAGGGCTACACCCCGGTCGTCACCGGTCTGGCCTTCCTCCCGATGATCGTGGGCATGATCACCGGCTCGACGCAGATCGGCGCCCGCCTGATGACCCGTGTCCGGCCGCGGCTCCTGATGGCGCCCGGCTTCGTGGTCGCCGCGCTCGGCATGCTGGCCCTGACCCAGATCGACCTGGACACGTCGTACCCGGCGCTGATCCTGCCCGCGTTCCTGCTGCTGGGCCTTGGCATGGGTACCGCGTTCATGCCGGCCATGTCGCTGGCGACGCACGGTGTCCAGCCGCGCGACGCCGGTGTCGCCTCCGCGATGGTCAACACCTCGCAGCAGGTGGGTGGCGCGATCGGTACGGCTCTGCTGAACACCATCGCGGCCAGCGCCACCAGCGCGTACGCCGCCTCGCATGCAGCCGGCGCGCCCTCGCGGGATCTGCTCAAGCTCCAGTCGATGGTGCACGGCTACAGCACCGCCATCTGGTGGGCGGTCGGCATCCTGGTCCTGGCGGCCGCGATCGCCTTCGTCCTCGTCAACACCGGGCATGAGGGCGGCGGTTCGCCTGCCGCGTCCTCCGGTGACGGCGACGCCAAGGACGCGGCTGCGGGGGACGAGGTTCCGGTTCCGGTCATGGCGCACTGATCCGGTCACGGCGCACTGACCCGGTCACGGGGCATTGATCCAGCCATGGCGTACTGATCCAGCCATGGCGTACTGATCCGGTCATGGCGTACTGAGAACAGTGTGAGGGGAGGGAGTGCGGGGTCCTTCCCCCTCCGCTCTCCTCGGAAAAGCACCCGAACGGCGTCGCCCTCGTCTGCCTCCGTTGACTCGTCAGCGGAGCCAGGGGAGGTCGGCGCCGTTCGGCTGTAGTCCATCGGCCATCACCCGGCAGATCTCGGCCAGTTGGCCGACCTGCTCGGGGGAGAGACGGTCGAAGATCGCGCCGCGGACGGCGGCGACGTGCCCGGGGGCCGCCTTCTCCAGGATGCGCATTCCCTCGTCCGTGAGGAACGCGTTCTGGCCCCGCTTGTCGGACGGGCAGTCCTCGCGGCGTACCCAGCCGTTCTTCTCCAGGCGGGCGACGGCGTGCGAGAGCCGGGAGCGGGTGATCTTGACGTTCTGGGCCAGCTCGGTCATCCGCATCCGGCGCCGCGGCGCACGGGAGAGCTGGACGAGCAGGCCGTAGTAGATATGCGGCATCCCGGCGTCGCGCTGTAGCTGGCGGTCCAGATGGTCCTCCAGGAGCGTGGTGGCGTGGAGGTAGCACTGCCAGGCGTATTGCTCCTCGTCGGTGAGCCAGCGCGGCTCGGCTGCGGGTTCGTTGCTCATGCCATCCACTCTCTCACCGCTCGGCGTGTTCTTGAAGATTTAACAAAGCCGGGCTATGGTCAAGAGTCTACTTGAAAGTTCAAGCAGTGCTGGATGTCCGGTGTCCGGTGTCCGGTGTTCGGTGCTGTTGCCGCGCCGGTCGCTGTTCGCCGTCCGGGTTCGCGGTTGATCGGCTGCGCGCCGGGTCTGACGCTGTGGAGTTGCCATGTCCGTGATGCCGACCAAACCAGGGGCCGGCGGAGACTGGGGCCTCCGCCGCCGAAGTCAGCCGCCGAAGTGGATAGGGGAGGCAATGCGTGCAGTGCTGTCGGTGAGCTGGACTGGGTCACCTTGCCAGTCGGGCGAGGGCCAGCGTGTGCGCGTGGTCGAGGGAGTCGGCAGCGGCGCAAGGGATGTCCGGTTGTACGCCGGTGCCCTCCCAGTTCGTGCTGGAGACGGGGTTGATGGCGCGGCCGACGGGGACGGTGACTTCCAGGTGTGGGTGCACGGTCCAGCCTTGGCACGGGTGCGCGCCGCCGCGGGTGGGCTCGCCGACGACTACGGCGCGGCCGAGCTGCTGGAGGTCGTACGCCAGTTCCTCAGCGGCAGAGAAGGTGCTGTCGCTGGCGAGCACATACAACGGCTTGCTGCCACCGAAGCGCGCGCCGGGAACGTGCGGCAGGCTCCAGGACTGCTCGCTGCGCTCGCCGCCGTGCCAGTGCATGGTGTTGAGGTGGGTGCGCTCGTCGAGTAGGTAGCTGCAGACGAAGGCGACCGTGTCCGGGTCGCCGCCCCGGTTGGCGCGAAGGTCCACGATCAGCGCCTGGGCGCGGGAGGCCAGGGTGAGCGCGGCGCTGAGCGGTTCGGCGGCCCACTCCAGCGGAAACAGCATCGGTGCCAGCTCCACCACGGCGACCCCTCCGCCGAGCAACTCCACCCGGGGCGCACCGCCCAGCGAGGTGTCGAAGTCCCGGCGCATGGCGTCCCGGGTGGCCGCCCCCTGCTTCGGGGAGACCGGGTCGGCGTGGTGCTTCAGTCTCAGGTGTCGGTCGCCGTTGACGGACTGCAGGTCCGCGGTGACCAGACGGGCGAGCTCCTCGACGTCGTCGACGTCATAGGCCCCCTCGGCGAGGCGTCGTTGCAGCAGGCCGGCGAGCTGCTCGGCTATCTCGGGGAAGACGTAGTGCTCGGTCAGTAGCCGGGTTGTCTCGTCGATGACAGGGGTGGGCGGAAGCTTCGTCAGAGTCGTCATGGCAGGGAGTAGAGCACTGCCCTTGCGAAAGCGTCAAAGAGTTTAGACACTTTCGGTATGCGCGATCAGCCTTCCTACCTGCCGCCGCCCGAGGACGTCCTGGAGATCGGTGCGCCTGAGCAGTTCGCGGCGCTCTCTCACCCGTTGCGTCAGCGGTTGCTGTTCGCCCTGGGCCAACGGCCTGCCACCATCAGCCAGCTTGCGGCGCAGCTCGACGCGAAAAAGGGCAACGTGGCCCACCACCTCAAAGTGCTCCGCGAAGCTGGGCTGGTCCACGTCGCCGAGACCCGCCAGGTCCGCGGCGGCACCGAGCAGTACTACCAGCGCACGGCCCGCCACATGGTCGTCGCCGAACCCCAAGCGGCAGGCACCGCCGCGATGCTCGCCGCGGTCGCCCAGGAGCTGGACCGCTCTCCCGCCGAGACCCACCTGACACTGCGCCACCTGCGTCTCAGCCCTGCGAAGGCAAGAGAACTCGGCGAGGCCCTCGCCAAACTGGTCGACGAGGCCGAGGAAAACGCAGAGGACCAGCCCGTGCACGGTGTGTTGGTGGCGCTCTATCAGCAGGCTCTGCCGACCAGCACCACCAGTTCCGTCCAGCAGCACCAACCTCACGAGACAGCACCTAGCTAGGCCGTTTCGTTTGGATCAGCGTGCGGACCAGAGGAAGGTGCCCGCGATGTGGAGTCCGGCCCTGCGAGAAGAGATGAAGCGATGACATTGCATTCCGATGTGACCGAGTTGCTGGCGGAGGCCGGCATCCTCGACGTGGACGTCGACGATGCCGTCGCGGACGAGCACGATCACGAGCACGTGCGATCGTCCGCGTACCAACGCGTCGTCTCGGTGATCGCTTCCTCGCGGAGCCGCGACCGAGACCGCGCGATCGTGGCCACGATCCTGCGCGACCCCGACGAGATGGGGTCCAAGACGGCGGTGGTCGCCCTCGTGGACGGGATCGCGTGGAAGGTGACCGGTCCTGCCGAGTTCCGGCAGTGGTCGGCCGAACTACTGCCAGAGATCGACCAGCTCAAGACGGAGGCGTACCGCGAGTTCATCCGCCGCCGCATCCACGACTGGCTGTTCTACCTGTCCATCGAGGACGGTCACATGCCGACACCGGCCGAGTTGGCGAAGGCCACGGACTGGATGCAGCGCTTCCTCGCCGAGCATTCGACGTCGCTTGCGGTACTCGCCCTGGTCGCCGAGTCAGCCAACACCAGGAAGACACGAAACATCGCGAAGAACCGAGCCGGAAGCCGCAAGCTGAGAACGAAATGAGTGGGTAGGGGCAATTGGCAGGCGCGCCGACTGCCTCACCCACAAGAACGGCGTCATGTCCGACGATCATGCGGGAGAACACGTCCAGGACGAAGGCGACGTAAGCCCAGCCGGACCAGGTTCTGACAAGCTCATTCGAGACGAGTCGCACCCATTGACATCCAACCCAGTCGCCCCACATCAGCGCGCTGCACACGACTATCTTCGATGTCGAAGAACACTCAGCTGGTGTTCATCTCAGTCGACATGGGCGCCATCTCACCGTCGTCGTGCCTGGGTGACGGATAGGCTCACGGAATGGACGTCTGCGTAGACATCATCCGGGAAGCGAGCCAGGAACTCGTCGACGCCTTCGGCCGGCTGTTGCCGCAGCTGTCCTCGACGGCGAAGCCGCTCGACTACGAAGCGGTCGACCGGATGGTGACGTGTGACGCCAACAAGGTGCTCGTCGCCCGGACGTCTGAGGCGATCGTCGGGACCCTGACTCTGGTGCTGCTGCCCTTGCCGTCCGGATTGCGAGCCCGTATCGAAGACGTGGTCGTTGACAGTGGGGCGCGAGGCCATGGAGTCGCTGGCCTCCTCACCGAGGAGGCCTTGCGGATCGCCCGGGAGGCGGGTGCCCGGACAGTGGATCTCACCTCCCGGCCGGATCGTGCGGCAGCGAACCGGTTCTATGAGCGTCTCGGCTTCCGAGTCAGGCGGTCGACCGTCTATCGCTTCCTGCTCGACGGTTAGCTCGACGGTTAGTAGGGCGGCCCTACGGGCTCCACCTCAGCCGGTACCGCCCGGGCGGCTGGCGCATCCGCGTACCGAGCATTTCGCGCCGCTGTTCGTGACCCTGGGGGCCGCGGACGCCCATGGGCGGTTGGACAGCGGGCGGAGTGTGATCGACGGGTTCTGGATGGGGCCGGCGAAGCGGTCGGTGCAGTTCGGGTGAGGGCGGGAGCCGTCCGGCCGGCAAGGTTGACGGCGGGCCGCCCGGCCTGCGGGGCTGACAGGGTCGGCCGCACGCTGTCCCCCGGGTTGGACCTCACTCCACCCGACGGATCAGCTCCTGGGAGCGGAGGGCGGCGGCCAGGGCGCGGTCGTCGCCGTCCGGGGTCCAGGAGTCGATGTCCAGCGCCGTGTCGGTGAACTTGATCGCATGCTCGTCGCCGTGCTCCGTGGCCTGCGCGAAGACCTCCTCGGGCGTGAGCTTCCCGGCCCGCAGCGGCGGCAGCGGCTCGTCCGGTGTGTAGACGGAGGTGATCGCGGCGCTCGCCGCCCAGGCCGCGCCGAGGGAGGCCGCCCACAGTTCTGGCGGGAGCGCCGGCAGGGTGCGCAGTACGGCGTTCGGGGCGGTGGCGGCATGGACGAGCAGCACCGCGTCGCCGTGGCCGTAGTCGAGATAGCGGTGGGTGGCGGCCCGTACGAGCGCGGCCAGCTGAACACGGGCGGCGTCCGGGGCTTCGGGGGTGTTCACGGCCTCGGCGGCCGCCAGCCAGCCCTCCGTACGGGAGAGCTGGGCCACGCCCTCCAGGACGCCGACGCGCTGGTTGGTGACGTGTGGGAGGGCGGCCAGCGCATCGGCGGGGGAGGCGGTGCCGGTGGGCCGGACGGTCACCGGCAAGGTGGTGTGGCGGGCCGCCCAATAGCCGAGTGCGTGCGCCAACTCGGCGATACGCGGCTCCTCTTCGCCCTCCTCCAGGAGGGTGCGTACGGCGTGGCCGACGCGGATGACGGGGTGGGTCGCGGCGCCCGCGATGCCGGGCAGCAGGCGCGGCCACCACTCGGCCAGTACCTCGCGCCAGGGGCGTTCCGCGACCTGGTTCCTCATATAGGTGGTCCAGTCGGTGACGCGGCGGGGATCGCCCAGTGCCTGCTGCCAGTTGGCGTCGGTGACGGGGGATTGCGGGCTCGGTACGTCCTCCAGTTTGGTGACGTAACGGTCGACCCATCCGTGGACGGTGCGGGCCTGGCCGCGCCGGACCAGGGCCTCGACGGCCATCGGGCCGTGATTGCTCAGGAAGCCGTGGAATTCGGGGCCGGTGGTGTGCAGGCGCTCCAGGGCTTCGTCGAGTGTGCCGTTCGTCGTGTCCATGGTCGAAGGCTAGGACGGCGGGCGGCGGGCCGTAACGGGCTGCGGCCCTACACCGCTGGTCGTAAGGCTGCAGGTGGGAGCGGTGCGGGCGGCATTGTCAGTGGTGGGTGAGACGCTGAAGTCGTGGGTCGGAACGGGGGAGTTGGAGGGGCGGGGCGATGGGAGCGGGGCGGTTGGCGGCGTCGGCCGGGCGGCTGGGGCGGTGGATCCGGACCGGGTGTCCGGAGTCGGCCGGAGAGGTGACGGGGGAGGGGGCTGGGCGGGGGTGACCGAGCAGGGGTCGGGAGTGCGGAGGACGGCGGCCGGGGCGGGCACCCGAATAGGGATCTTCGCGGGCGGTGCGGGGCGCCTTGTGTGAGCGTGGGTGATGACCTCACGACCTCACGACCTCACGACCTCACGACCTCACGACCTCACGACCTCACGACCTCACGACCTCACGAGGAGTGTGCGATGGCGCTGTCCGTGGAAGAGCGCGAGCGGTTTCTCGCGGAGCCGCTGGTCGCCGTGATGTCCGTCGCGGCGGGGAGCGAACGGGGGCCGGTGACCGCGCCCGTTTGGTACGCCTACCGCCCGGGTGGTGATGTCGTGCTCTTCACGGGCCGTACGTCGCGCAAGGCCCGACTGATCGAGCGGATGGGCCGCTTCACCCTGACGGTGCAGAGCACGTCACCGACTTACCGCTATGCCGCCGTCGAGGGTCAGGCCACGTTCGCCGAGGTGACATCGGAGCTGGTCAGGGAGGTGGCGAGCCGCTATCTGCCCGCCGAGAAGGTGTCGCAGTACGCGGCCGACGCGCTCGCGCGAGGCGAGGAGCTGATCGCCGTACGACTGAGGCCCGAGCGGTGGAACGCGGCGGATCTCGGACCGTCGGCGTGAGACCGCCGTTGGCGGGGTGAGGGAGAGCGGGAGGTGGGATGCGGGAGAGCGGACGGAAAACCGGAGAGGAAACCGGACAGTTGGTGTCAGGTATTGAGGGGAGGGTGAGCGCATGACGAGTGAGAACACAGACCGGACAGACACGGGCGTCCGCTGGTCCGCGGTCGAGGCGGCGGTGCCGGAGTTCGCCGGGCGGGTGCGGGAGCGCTTCGGGGCGTTCAAGCACCACGTCCTCGCGACCCTCCGCAAGGACGGTGCGCCCCGGCTGTCCGGGTTGGAGGCGGACTTCCGCCACGGAGAGCTGTGGCTGGGCATGATGACGGGCTCGCGCAAGGCGCTGGACCTGCGGCGCGACCCGCGGTTCGCGCTGCACGCCAACCCCGGGCCGGACACCGACATGGCAGGCGGCGATGTACGGGTGTCCGGACTGGCGGTCGAGGTGACCGACCCTGAGGTGGTCGCGCGCTACGTGGCGGACGTGAAACCCCCGGAGCCGTTCCACCTGTTCCGCGCGGAGCTGACGGAGATGGTGCGGACGTCCATCGAGGACCCGTACATCGTGTTGGAGAGCTGGCGGCCGGGCGGACCGGTGCGCACCGTCCGGCGGAAGAGCGACGATTCACCGCCGGAGGTGCGGTGAGCGGCGGGGCAGGGGTCAGCTGACGTTGCGGGCCTGGGCGCGGCCGTCGTCCGGTTCGAGGTGCCAGCTGATGATGCGGCGCGGGTGGACGCGGATCACGTCGTTGCTGAAGAACTCGGGTGCCATGGGAGGCGCGTCGAGGGTCAGGAGTTCGGCGTGGCCGCGGATCTCCACACCGCGTCCCCAACCGGCCGCGATGGGGTCGTCGGCCGGTGCCATGTCGTCGATGAGCAGGGAGACTTCGGGACGGGCCTGGGCGTTGCGGTACTTCTGACTGCGGCTCAGTGCGGGCCCGCCGATGTCGATCGTGTCGTCGTCGTTCAGCACAAAGCCGACCGGGCGCACCTGCGGCCCACCGTCCGGCCCGGTGGTCGCCAGCCGGGCCAGCGGCTGACCGGCGAGATAGGCGCGTTCCTTTGGCGTGAAGACCTTCGGCGTGAAGGCCTTCGACGTCGATGCGGATGAGCCTGCGGACGCGGACGTGGGGGGCGATGTGGAAGCCATGTTGGTGACGGTAGGACCTCAATTGCGGTTGAGGTCAAGGGGCGGATGGAACGGTCGGTGCGCCCCTGCGATCAGTGCGCCCCGTGCGGCCGGTGGGTTGTGCGGGGG
The DNA here is from genome assembly GCF_040654775.1 of Streptomyces sp. NPDC050636. NCBI lineage: Bacteria > Bacillati > Actinomycetota > Actinomycetes > Kitasatosporales > Streptomycetaceae > Streptomyces > Streptomyces sp. NPDC050636. The sequence continues at coordinate 151,513 of NZ_JBFAIP010000001.1, read as the reverse complement.
CGGTGCAGGCCGTGCGGTTCCTGGACGCGCTTGGCACGGAAGACGTAGAGGGAGACGGCGAACATGATGCCGCCCATGACCAGGCCCCAGACCGTCGACTTGAGGACGGACGGTCCGCTGAGGTTGTAGAGCCAGCCCATCGAGGTGCCGAAGAGCGCGCCGTATGCCAACGCCCGGACCTCGGTGAGCATGGTGGACTGGTAATGCACCAGCAGCAGACCCAGCGCTCCGGAGACCACCGCCGCGATCAGGCCGAGGAGTGCGGCCTGGGCACCCTTGGCGCCGCCGGTGTGGTCGATCCAGAGCGTGTAGCAGCCGAAGCCGAGCGCCGCGATGACGGGCAGCGCCACCTTCGCCGGGACGCGACGCGCCACCCCAGGCCGGGACTCCGCCGGTGGTTCGCCGCTCGTCGCACCGTGTTCCGGCTCGATGGCGCCGTGTGAACGGGAGGCCATCGCATCGCGCTCCTGAGCGTGGTTGTCCATGACGGGCTCCTCTCGCTTGACCCTCACGTACAGGCGACACCCGGCCACCGCCCCCGTCAACTGGATCAGCGGGCAACGGAGTCGGGCACGCCGTCCGGGAGGCCCGGCTCGGCCCGGTCTGGCTCGGCCCGGTCTGGTCCGGCCCCCGGCGGGCCGGACCGCCCGCCCCCCGGCGTCAGTCGCGGGTCAGGTCCTTCTGGTGCCAGGCGACGTCCCAGTAGCGGCCGAACTTGCGGCCCACCTCTGTGAAGGTGCCGATGTGCCGGAAGCCGAAGCGGGCGTGCAGACGGCCGGAGTCCCCCAAGCTCTTAAGGAGCAGGGAGGTGCCCCCGCCGTTCGGCTGGGTGATCCCCGCGTAGGCGCGGTGCACGTCCTCCTTGGCCAGCGCCTCGAAGAGGGCCTCGTAGAGCAGCGTGCCGACACCGCGACCGCCGGCGTGCGGGGCGCAGTAGACGGTGACCTCGACGGAGGTGGCGTAGGCGCCCTTCGGGCGGAACGCGCTGCTGGTCGCGTAGCCGAGCAAGGAGGTGTCGTCCAAGGCGGCGTTATCGGCCGCGCCCGCCCCCGCCGTCGTCTCGCGCGCAACCAGAAGGCGGTGTGGGCCGTCTTCTGGGTGGGAGAGCAACCACGGGCGGCGCTGCTCGGGGGTGTAGGGCTCCCTGTCGAATGTGATGGACGTCTCACGGATGTAGTGGTTGTAAAGCTCCGTGAGGGCCGGGAGGTCCGCCTCGACGCCTGCTCTGACCAGCACTTCTCCGCGCTCAAGCGGCATGTGACCTCCCTCGTGAGGGGGCAGGGTACTGCATGATCACAAAAATAGGGACGCGGCATGGGAATTCTGTCCGGATTCCAGCCGTTGTTTCCTTCGGACGGGCCGCTGGGTCAATCATCGGCATTCGGTGGACCACATCAGCCCGCTCCATCGTCCCGCGACCGACTCATCGCAAAGGGAGCACACGCATGGCAACCCGTGCCGTCGCCCGTCGTCAGGCCAGCAGCAGCGGTTCTGACGGGGCCAGCAGAGTTCGCGCCGTAGGCGGGGAGATCGCCGACCGCGACCTGGTCGGCATGTACCTCGACGAGATCGCGCGCACACCCCTGCTCGACGCCGCCAGGGAGGTGGAGCTGTCCCAGACCATCGAAGCGGGCGTCTACGCCCAGCAGATCCTGGACGGCGAGGTCACCGACGGCAATGCCGCAGGTGCCAGCCGCGAGGAGCTTGAGGCACTGACCGCCGAGAGCGCCAAGGCGAAGGACATCTTCATCCGTTCCAACCTGCGGCTGGTGGTCGCGGTCGCCCGCCGCTACCCGCGCGCCGGTCTGCCCCTGCTGGATCTGATCCAGGAGGGCAACGCCGGTCTGGTGCGTGCCGTGGAGAAGTTCGACTACGCCAAGGGCTTCAAGTTCTCGACGTATGCGACGTGGTGGATCCGCCAGGCCATCACGCGTTCCATCGCCGACCAGTCGCGCACGATCCGGCTGCCCGTGCACCTCGTGGAGGAGCTGGGCCGTATTCGCCGGGTGCAGCGCGAGTTCAACCGTGAGAACGGCCGTGACCCGGAGCCGGCCGAGGTGGCCGGCGAGCTGGGCTCCACACCCGCGCGGGTCACCGACGTCCTGGACTGGGCACGCGACCCGGTCAGCCTGAACATGTCGGTGGACGACGACGGCGACACCCAGTTCGGCGATCTGCTGGAGGACACCTCCGCGGCCTCGCCCGAGCAGTCGGTGCTGTCGCTGCTGCGCAGCGAGGAGCTGGAGGATCTGATCGATCGTCTCGACCACCGGACCGCCTCGATCATCAAGGCGCGGTACGGCATCGAGGACGGCCGCGAGCGCACGCTGACCGAGGTCGGCAAGCAGCACGGCCTGACCCGCGAGCGGATCCGCCAGATCGAGAAGCACGCACTGCTGGAGCTGAAGCGGATGGCGCGTGACACGGGGTTCGATGCGGCGGCGTGACGCGTGACGCGTGACGCGTAGTGCGTGACGCGTAGTGCGTTGCGCGTGATGCGTGGCGCTCGACCGGGGCCGCGCGGCCCCGGGTCGGCATGGGCGGGTACGCCCTGCCCCCACCTCCGCCTCCGTGCCCACATCCCCCTGTACCGCTACACCGATATACCGAGCCCCGATGCCATCCCGCTGGCGTCGGGGTTCCTTTGTGTCCGCTGTATCCGCCGTGTCCGCTTTCTCCGTCGACGCCCTCCGTCCGCACGGCTTCCGATGTCCGTTTGAGTCTGATGATCGCCCGCTTGTGTTTACTTCATAGAAATCCCGGCGTAGCATCGCGCCGAAACCACAGGTTCGGGCATGGAAACGGACACAAACGCTGATGTATGCACCGGAGCGCCAGCAGGAGATCCTGCGGCTCGCCCGCGAGGGCGGGCGGGTGGATGTGCTCTCCCTCGCGGAGGAGTTCCAGGTCACCGCCGAGACCGTACGGCGCGATCTGAAGGCCCTGGACCGGGCCGGCCTGGTGCGGAGGGTGCACGGTGGCGCCATCCCGGCCGGCCGGCTGGACTTCGAGCCGGACCTCGCCGAGCGGGACGTCGTCGCCGCCGACGAGAAGCAGCGCATTGCGCGGGCCGCGCTCGCCGAACTCCCCGGCGGCGAACCCGGCAGCGTGATCCTGGACGCCGGCACGACCGTCGCCCGGCTCGCCGCCGAGCTCCCGCTGGAGGCCGAGCTGACCGTCGTCACGCACGGCCTGCCGGTCGCCGCGCGGCTGGCCGACCACCCCGGGCTCACCCTGCACCTCGTGGGCGGCCGCATCCGGCACCGTACGCGGGCCGCGGTCGACGACTGGGCGCTGCGCGCCTACCGCGAGGTCAACGCAGATGTGGTGTTCCTCGCGACCAACGGCTTCTCCCTCGACGGCGGCCTGACCACCCCCGACCTCGCGGAGGCCGCCGTCAAGCGGGCGCTGATCCGTGCCGCCCGCCGGGTCGTCCTCCTCGCCGACTCCGCCAAGTTCGGGCAGCAGCACTTCGCCCGTTTCGGCGAGCTGTCGGACGTGGACCTGCTCATCACCGACACCGGGCTGAGCCCCGACGACGCCCTCGCCATCGAGCGCGCGGGCACGGAAGTAGTGCGCGCATGATCCTCACCGTCACGCCCAACCCCAGCCTGGACCGTACGTACGAGATACCGGCGCTGGACCGTGGCGCCGTGCTCCGGGCCACCGCCGACCGGATCGACCCGGGCGGCAAGGGCGTCAATGTGTCGCGGGCGGTCGCCGCGGCCGGGCACCGCACCCTCGCGGTACTGCCGCTGGGCGGTCCCGCGGGCGCCGCGCTGGCCGGGCTGCTGGGCGCCGAGGGCATCGAGGTGGCGGGCGTGCCGGTGGCCGGTCAGACCCGTTCCAACATCGCGGTCGCCGAACCCGACGGCACCCTCACGAAGATCAACGCGACCGGCCCCGAGCTGACCGCCGATGAGTCGGAGGCGCTGCTGGCGACGGTCGGCGAGCGTTCGGCGGGCGCCGGCTGGATCGCCTGCTGCGGCAGCCTGCCGCGCGGGCTGGCACCCGAGTGGTACGCCGAGCTGGTCGCCCGGGCGCACCATGCCGGGGCCCGGGTCGCGCTGGACACCTCAGGACCGTCGCTGGCCGCGGCCCTGCGCGAACGCCCGGATGTCGTCAAGCCGAACGCCGAGGAACTCGGGCAGGCCGTCGGCCGCCCGCTCTCGACCGTCGGTGATGCGGTCAAGGCCGCCGAGGAACTACGGGCCTGGGGCGCCCGCGCCGTACTGGCTTCCCTGGGCGCCGATGGCCAGCTGCTGGTCGACGTGGACGGCGCGCACTTCGGCAGCGCCCCTGTCGCGGCCGTACGCAGCAATGTCGGCGCGGGCGACGCCTCGCTCGCCGGCTTCCTCGCGGCGGGCGGCACGGGCGTACGAGCCCTGGCCGCCGCGGTGGCGCACGGCGCGGCCGCCGTCCAGCTCCCCGGAAGCCTGATGCCGACGCCGGCGGACCTGGTGCCGGCGGCGGTCGTGACTACTGACGATGTGCCGTTCGACCGTCCGCTGACGGAGCCGGTGTCATGACGGGCGGGTGGCTGGATATCGGTGGGATCGGCGGGACCGGCCGGACCGGTGGGACCGGCATCGGTGTGACCGGCCGGACTGGAGAACTCGGTCAGCCCGGTCAGCCCGGACGCCGAGGGGTGTTCGCGGAGCCCGGACATCGAGGGGCGCTTGCTGAGTCCAGGACGTCTGGGCGCCTCCCCGTGTCGCGCGCCCTGTTAACAGCCCAGCCCGTCCCACCCGACCCCTCCCCGAGGTAACGCGGCGAGGCGTCCCAGCCACCCCCCGTCCCGTCCCCACCGCCCCCAACGGCGGTAACGCGAGCAAGGGAGCCCGCGATGAGTGAGCTGATCACCGTGGAACTGGTCGACCTCGACCTGTCCGCAGAAACGAAGGACGCCGCCGCCCGATCGCTGGCCGAGCGGATGGTCGCGTCCGGTCGCGTCACCGACCGGGAGGGCTTCCTCGCGGATGTGGCTGCGCGCGAGGCCCAGATGCCGACCGGCCTGGACGGCGGCATCGGCATCCCGCACTGCCGCAGCGAGCACGTCACGGAGCCGACGCTGGCCTTCGGGCGCAGCGCCTCCGGCATCGACTTCGGCGCGCCGGACGGCCCGGCCGACCTGATCTTCCTGATCGCGGCGCCGGCGGGCGGCGACGCGGACCACCTGTCGATCCTCTCGACCCTCGCTCGCCACCTGATGGACGAAAGCTTCACCGGCGCGCTGCGGTCCGCGACCGAGCCGACGCGGGCCGCCGCCCTCATCCGCGGCGACGAGCCGGAGGCGGACGCGGAGGCGGACGTGGCGGGAGAGGCGGACGTAGCAGGGGAGGCAGGCGTAGCGGGGGAGGCCCAGTCAGACGCCCGGCCCGAGACCGCTGCCTCCATAGCACCCGAGCCCGAGCCCGAGCCCAAGCCGGACCCGGACCGGGTAGCGGCCCCCGAACCCGCCCCCACCCCACCCCCCTTCCGCATAGTCGCCGTCACCTCTTGCCCCACCGGCATCGCGCACACCTACATGGCCGCCGAGTCGCTGGAAAAGGCAGGCAAGGCCGCCGGTGTCGAGCTGATCGTCGAGACGCAGGGCTCGGCCGGCTTCAAGCGGCTGGACCCGCAGCTCATCGCGGACGCGGACGGCGTGATCCTCGCGCATGACGTCGAGGTACGGGACAGGGACCGGTTCGCCGGGAAGCCCACCGTCGACGTCGGTGTGAAGGCGGGCATCAACCGCCCCGCCGAACTCATCGCCGAGGTGCGAGGGAAGGCCGAGCGCGGCGACGTCGGCGCCCCGCCACGGGCCACCGTGCCCATGGACAAGGGCGCCGACGCCACCGACGGCTTCGCCACCCGCCTGCGCAAGTGGCTGATGACCGGCGTGAGTTACATGGTGCCGTTCGTCGCGGCCGGCGGCCTCCTCATCGCCCTCGCCTTCGCCATCGGCGGCTACGCGATCAACAAGGCGCCGTCCGTCGCCGACCACTTCATCTGGACCGAGTCCGCGAGCTGGGCGGCCCTGTTCTTCCAGGTCGGCGGCGTCGCCTTCGGCTTCCTCGTCCCCATCCTGGCCGGCTTCATCGCGTACGGCATGGCCGACCGGCCCGGCCTCGTCCCGGGCTTCGTCGGCGGCGCCATCGCGCTCACCGTCAACGCGGGCTTCCTCGGCGGCCTGATCGCCGGTCTCCTCGCGGGCGCGGTGGTGATGGCGATCCAGCGGGTCGGCATCCCCCCGGTCCTGCGCGGCATCATGCCCGTCGTCGTGATCCCGCTGATCTCCTCGGCGATCGTCGGCTTCCTGATGTTCCTGGTGGTCGGCAAGCCGATCGCCGCGCTCCAAAAGGCCCTGACCGACTGGCTGTCCGGCCTCTCCGGCGCCAACGCGATCATCCTCGGCGTGGTTCTCGGCCTGATGATGTGCTTCGACCTGGGCGGCCCGCTGAACAAGGTCGCGTACGCCTTCGCGGTCGGCGGCCTCGCCAACCCCAACGAGGGCAGCCTGAAGGTCATGGCCGCGGTGATGGCGGCCGGTATGGTCCCGCCGCTGGCGATGGCCCTGGCCACGACCGTCCGCGGGCGGCTCTTCACCAAGGCGGAGCGGGAGAACGGCAAGGCGGCGTGGGTGCTCGGCGCCTCCTTCATCACCGAGGGCGCCATCCCGTTCGCCGCCGCCGACCCGCTGCGCGTCATCCCGTCCGCGATGGCCGGCGGCGCGGTCACCGGAGCGCTGTCGATGGCCTTCGGCTGCACGCTCCGCGCCCCGCACGGCGGCATCTTCGTCGTCCCGCTGATCGGCCAGCCGCTGCTCTACCTGCTCGCAGTCGCCGCTGGTACGGGCGTCAGCACGGCTCTGGTGGTCCTTCTCAAGGGGCTCCGTAAGTCCCCCGGGTCTTCGGACGGGTCTTCCCAGGCGCAGCGGGCGGCGACGGAGGCCGGCGCCGATGGAGCGAAGGTGACGGTCGCCGCCTGACACGGCGGTCGGGGTGGCCGCGGGGGCGGACAGAGCCCGCGGCCACGCACGCCCTATCCCCGCGCGACTCCGGCACCCAGGCCTGCCAGCACCCCTGACACTCACCTTCAGGTAAGTACGCACTAAATAGTGGGTACTTGTCCGGTACTGAACTCCCGCCAAGACTGGTTCAGCGGCACATCAGCTGCGATCACACGCCAACCAGCAGCAACAAGGCGGGAGTTCACTTTCGTTATGTCGGTGAAGAAGAGTGTCTCGGTTCTCGGACTCGGGAGCATGGGTACGGCGCTGGCGGACGCGCTGCTCATGGCGGGGTACCGGGTGACGGTGTGGAACCGTACGCCCGGCAGGGCGGACGGGCTCGTTGAGCGGGGTGCGCATCGCGCCGGATCGGTGTCCGAGGCGGTGGCGGCCGGCGAGGTGGTCATCGTCTGCATCCTCGATTACGCCGATGTCGGCGCGCTGCTGGAGCAGGGAGGCCGCACGGCACTGAAGGGGCGCGTCGTGGTCAATGTGACCAACGGTTCGCCCGAGGAGGCGCGTGCCATGGCGGAGCGGGTGACGGCGCTAGGGGCCGAGTATCTCGACGGCGGGATCATGGCCGTCCCCGAGATGATCGCGCGGCCCGAGGCCTTCGTTCTCTACAGCGGCTCGTGCGAGGCGTTCGAGACGCACCGGGGCGTGCTGGACGCCTTCGCCCGCAGCGTCTACCTGGGAGCGGACCCCGGGCTGGCGCCGCTCAACGACCTGGCCCTGCTGAGCGGTATGTACGGGATGTTCGGCGGCTTTCTGCACGCGGCGGCGCTCGTCCGCTCGGCGGGCGCCCCCGTCGCGGAGTTCACCTCCTCGCTGCTGGCGCCGTGGCTGCGAGCGATGAGCGGCGGCCTCCCCGAGATGGCGGCGCAGATCGACTCCGGCGACTACTCCGTCACCGGTTCCCCCCTCGCGATGCAGGTCTCGCACGACAGCATCGGCGACGTCAGCCGCGCACAGGGCGTCAGTCCGGAGCTCTTCGCCCCGCTGTTCGCGCTGATGAAGCGGCGGGTCGCGGACGGCCACGGGGCCGAGGGCATCGCGGGTGTGGTGGAGCTGATGCACAAGCACTCGGCGCGATAGGAGGCCGGCCCGAGTCGGTCACCCACGCCGCGGGACTTCGCCGATGTCGGCGGGTCCGCGCATACGCCATATACGACGGTGGCCGGCCCCCTCAGGGACCGGCCACCGTTCGCGTACGTCAGCGCTTGCCCGTCAGGCCGCGCTGCCCGCCTGCCACTCGGACCAGGGCATGTTCCAGCCGTTGAGGCCGTTGTCCGGCTTGATGGTCTCGTCCTTCGAGTTCTTCACGATGACGACATCGCCGACCAGCGAGTTCTGGAAGAACCACTTGCCCGGGGTGTTGCCGCCGCCACCCTTGGCGTCCTTCAGGCCGACGCAGCCGTGGCTGGTGCCGGCGCGGCCGAAGATCGATGGGTCGCCCCAGTAGTTGCCGTGGATGAACGTGCCGGAGGAGGAGAGCCGCATGGCGTGCGGGACGTCCTTGATGTCGTACTCGCCCTTGCCGTCCTCCTTCGTGAAGCCGACGGTGGAGCCGTCCATCCGGGTCTGCTCGAACTTCTCCGAGATCACCATCTGGCCGTTGTAGGTCGGGTTCTCGGCGCTGCCGCCGGAGATCAGGATCGACTTGAAGGTCTTGCCGTCCCGCTTGACCGTCATGGTCTGGGTGTTCATGTCGACCGTGGAGACCTGCGAGCGCCCGATGGTGAAGGACACCGTCTTGGACTGCACGCCGGTGATGCCCTCGCCGCCCTGCACACCGTCCAGGTCGATGTTCATGGTGACCTTGGAGCCGGCCTTCCAGTAGTCCTCCGGCCGGAAGTCCAGACGCTGGGACCCGAACCAGTGGCCGACGACCTGCTGGCCGCTGCTGGACGTCACCTTGATGTGGGACTGGACGTCCTTCTTGTTCGTGATCACCTTGTCGAAGGTGAAGGACACCGGCATGCCGACGCCGACGGTCTTGCCGCTGTCGGGGGTGTAGCTGCCGATGAAGCTGTTGGCCGACGAGACCGTGGTGAAGGTCGCGTTCTCGGTGGCCGAACGACCCTTGGTGTCCTTGGCATTCGCGACGATCTTGTACTTGGTGCCGCGCTCCAGCTGGACGCCGGGCTTCCAGGAGGAACCGTCCGCCGATATGGCGCCCGCCACGACCGCGCCGGACTCGGCCACGGTGAGCTTCACATCCGTCAACTTGCCACCGGTGACCTTCACCCCGGTGTCATTGATGCTGGCGTCGGTGGCGCCGTTCTTCGACGAGACCTTGATCTTCGCCTGGGAGGCGTCCTTGGCGGCCGCGGCATCCGCGCCGGCCTGGCTGTTCTTGTCGTCGCCGTGGCCGCCGGCCTCGGCGTCGCCGCCGCAGGCGGACAGGGCGAGCGCGCCCGCCGCGAGAAGCGCGGTCGCGGCCAGCGTGCGGCGCATCCGGCGGGAACGGCGTGGGGTGCCCGGCTCCTGCTGCCCGGAGAGCTGGAGCGGCTGGTGAGGGGTGCGGGACCGTGCGGCCGCGGGGTTGTCCGGCGATGTCACGAGCTGCTCCATACAGGGGTGTTGTGATTCCGTGCTGGTAAACAGCACCTACGGGCTGGTTTGGTTGCGGGCACGGCCGGGTTGTGACGAAGGTCACACCCGCGGGGGGAGGGGTTGATCGGGCGGCCCTGACAGCCAGGTTCGCAGTGGCGTGCCGTGTTCGTCCAGACGGGGTGGCGCCCAAGGGTGGGTGACCGGTGTCCTTGAGAGCCGGAGCGGGCTGGCGACTTGGGGAATTCGTCCGTTACCGACCGGGGTGACGGGTTCGAGCCCGAGCCGCGCCGCCAACTCCAGGGCCTCGGAGACGGTGTTGACCGGCCCGCACGGCACGGACACGGCGGCCAGCCGCTTGGCCCAGCCCTGCGGTGTGTCTGTGGCCAGCCGGTCCTCCAGTTCCTTGACCAGGGCAGTCCGGTTCTGCACGCGATCTTGATTGCGCAGGAACCGGGTGTCCTCCGCGAGTTCGGCCGCACCCAGCGCCCGCGCCAGCGCCCGGAACTGGCGGTCATTGCCGACCGCCACCGCGAGCAGCCCGTCCCGGCAGGCCAGTGTCTCGTACGGGGCGATGCTCGGGTGGCGGTTGCCCATCGGGCCGGGGTCGCGGCCGGTGGCCAGATACCCGGACGCCTGGTTGACCAGCGAGCCGAGCAGGGAGGAGAGCAGGTTCACCTCCACCAGCTGGCCCTCGCCGGTGCGGTCGCGGTGCCGCAGGGCGGCGAGGATGCCGGTGGTGGCGTCCTTGGCGGTCAGGACGTCCACCAGCGCGACACCCGCCTTCAGGGGCGTGCCGCCGGGCTCGCCGGTGATGCTCATCAGGCCTCCCACGGCCTGCGCGACGAAGTCGTAGCCGGGGAGGTGCGCGCCCTCGCCGGAGCCGAAACCGGTGATGGTGCAGTGCACCAAGTGGGGGTTGGCGGCGCGGGTGGTGGCATGGTCCAGGCCGTATTTGGCGAGTGCGCCGGGGCGGAAGTTCTCGATCAGTACGTCGGCCCGGCGCGCCAGCTCGCGGGCCGCGGCCGCATCGTCCGGATCGCCGAGATCCAGGGCGAGGCCGCGCTTGGAGCGGTTGGCGGCGTCGAAGTACGCGGCGGTGCCGTCCACGGCGAACGGCGGGCCCCAGGCGCGGGTGTCGTCGCCGGTGCCGGGCCGCTCCACCTTGATCACCTCGGCGCCGAGGTCGGCGAGTGTCGCGGCGGCCAGCGGCCCGGCCAGCACCCGGCTGAAGTCGGCGACGAGGATGCCGTCCAGGGCGCGGGCGGCAGCGGGGGCGTCGGGCTGTGCGTCGGCGTCGGCGGGTGGCCGGGGCGGCTGCGGCACGTGCGTACTCCTCACGTCGCGGACGGGCTGCCGCCATCGTCGGGGGCGATCTTCGGCGCGGGGAAGGGGCCGGGGTGTCCAATGGGATGGGCGGGACTCCGCCGTGCCGGAGGGGTGTGAGAGGCGCGCCGAAGCCCGCGCACTGTTGGGAAAGGAGTGAAATGTCATAGGAGATGCGTCACTTCAGGACTTAAGTACCAAGATCCTCTGTCGGAAGTTCCAAGGTGTGGTGTCTACTGGATTCACCCAGCGCCCCACCCGTCCGGGAGGACCGCATGCTCCCCGCCGTTTCGATTCTGCAGCTGATCGGATTCGCCGTACTCCTCGTAGCGATGGTCACCTGGGTCACCGGGCTGGTCAGACTGTCGCGACGGGAGCGCGCCGAGGCATCGGGCCGGCTTCGGCGGCAGCAGCTGCTCAGCTCGGTGCCGCGGCAGGCCGGGCCCGGCGGGCCGCCGTGGGAGAGCGTGGAGCTGAGCGCCGCCGAGCGTGAGGCGTTCGCCGGACTCGTACGGCGGTTGACGAGGCGCAGCTGACGCCGGCGCCGCCGGGCGTTCCTGCCTGGTGGCTCAGTGCACCGGACCCACCTTGATCAGGGCCAGCGCGGTCAGCATCTGCACCGACACCGCGGCCACGGACTTACGCGTCGAGAGATGGTGCTGACCCCGTATGAGCAGCACCGCGAGGACGTAACCGAAGCCCCATGTCGTCCAGGTGGCGGCCTGGACGATGGTGGCGCCGGTCGGCAACCAGGCCGCGATCGCCAGCCGCGGCAGGCCGGCCACCCAGAACAGCACGATGAACAGGCTCGCCGTCGGCGCGAAGCGGCCGGTGCCGCCGAGGGTGCGGGCTATGGCATGGGTGACCGCCCCCAGAACGAAGCTGGCGGTCAGCACACCCGCCTCGGCAAGCCCGGCGAGCTGTAGCGCCATCATGCGGTCGGCCGACCACTGCTGCCGGAAGGCGCCCACCGACAACACCCCGACACCGCCGCTGACCAGACACAGCATCAGCGCCGCACTCCACGCGCTGCGGTCCCGGGCCTCGTCCATGACGTCCACCGGCCGGTACCAGAGCCCGAGGATCAGCTGGTGCCACCACAGTCGGCGGCGCGGTGCGGGCTCACGGGGGGCCGGCTGGACGAGCGTCGGCGGAGGAGGGGACGGAGGCGGCGTGGGGGGTGGCTCTGCGGACATATGGCCGTTCTATCACCGGCGATTTCGGGACGATGCGGGGGCGTCGCGCGGGAGCGCGGCGACGGGGGCGCCTCCCGGGCGGGGGAGGAGCCGAGACCGGGGGATGATGAGACGCTCGGTGGATGAGCGTTGGGACACCGGAGCACGACGAGGCGCACGGCGGCGGACTCGGCAGCCGCCTCAACTGGCTGCGGGCCGCGGTCCTCGGTGCCAACGACGGTGTGGTCTCCACGGCCGGACTCGTCGTCGGCGTCGCGGGAGCCACCGATGACCGTGGCGTCCTGCTGACCGCCGGGCTCGCCGGACTGCTGGCCGGATCGATGTCGATGGCCGCCGGCGAATACGTCTCCGTCTCCACCCAGCGCGATTCCGAAAAGGCCGCCCTGGCCCTGGAGAAGCGCGAGCTGGCGGCCGAACCGCAGGCCGAACTCGTCGAGCTGACCGAGCTGTTGGAGGGCAAGGGGCTGAGCGCCGAGCTGGCCCGCGAGGTCGCCGAGCAGCTCACCGAGCACGATGCGCTGCGCGCACACGCCGAGGTCGAGCTGGGCATCAATCCCGACGAACTCACCAACCCGTGGCATGCGGCCGGCGCCAGCTTCCTCGCCTTCACCGCCGGCGCGCTGCTGCCGCTGCTGGCGATCGTGCTGCCGCCCGCCATGCTCCGGCTGCCGGTCACCGTGGCCGCGGTGCTCGCCGCGCTGGCACTGTGCGGCTGGAGCAGCGCCCGCCTGGGTGCTGCCCCGGTGCGCCGCGCGGTGCTGCGCAATGCGGCGGGCGGGGCGGTGGCGATGGCGGTGACCTACGCGGCGGGGACGCTGCTGGGGGCGACGGGGGTCTGACCTGGGGGACGCCGGCTCAGGACCCGACCGGGCCGGTTCACCCGTACGGGCGCGCCCCTACGGGCCTCATCCGGCCCGTATGCCCTCCTTGCGCCGCCACCCGCCCCCACCCGCCCGTCAGTCCCCGTACAGCTCCCGATAGGACGGGAACAGACCGCCCGGACCGTCCACCGTCTCCGCCGCGAGAACGGCCTTCACCACCGCGCGCGCCAGCACGTCGGCCCCCGCGGCCAGGATGTCGTTCAGCGCGCCCGCCGCCACGTGCCCGCCGAACACCGGGTCGGCGAGCGCCTCTTCCGAAGCGAGCGGGCGGGCACCGGTGGACAGCGCGAAGACCGTGTCGCCGTCGGAGAGGAGATGGACCGGGCGGACGGCACGGGCCAGGCCGTCGTGCGCGGTGCCCGCCAGCTTGTGGGCCTGGGCGCGGGTCAGGGCGGCGTCGGTGGCGACCACGGCGAGGACGGTGTTGAGCGGCGGCAGCACCGAGGCGGCCAGACGGGCCTGTGAGGTCTCCCGGGCCGCCGCCAGCCGTCGTTGCGCGGTGGCGTGCACATCGGCGGACGGGAACGCGTCCGGGCCCTCGTGCAGCCGGCCGTAGAGAGCTCCGGTGCGCGGATCGGCGACCGAGCCGGACGCGTTGACCGCGGTCAGTGCGGCGACCGTGACGCCCGACGGCAGCACCAGGCTCGCCGTGCCGGTCCCGCCCTTGAGGCCGCCGGCCACCGCGCCCGTACCGGCGCCCGTATTGCCCTGTGCGACCGCCGCGCCCGGTCCTCCACCCGCCGCGGCCTCGGCCGCCGCCCGACCCAGCGCGGCGTCCGGACGGGCCCGCCAGTCGCCGCCGCGCCCGAGGTCGAACAGGGCCGCGGCCGGCACGACCGGGACCACCTGCGCGGGATCGGGACCGACGCGGAAGCCGCGGCCCCGCTCCTCCAGCCACCGGGCCACACCGGACGCGGCGTCCAGCCCGAAGGCACTGCCGCCGGTCAGCACGATCGCCTCGACGTGTGACACGAGATTGCGCGGATCCAGCGCGTCCGTCTCCCGGGTGCCGGGCCCGCCACCGCGTACGTCGACGGCCGCGACGGCGCCGCCCTCGGGGGCGAGGACGACGGTGGTGCCGGTGAGATATCCGTCGCCGACGCGCTGGGCGTGGCCGACCTGCAGGCCGTGGACATCGGTCAACGCGTCGCGCGGGCCCGGGGCGTGCGAGGCGTCCGCCGGCCCGCCGTGGTCTCGCCCCGGTCCGCCCGGGCCCTGCTGCGCGTCAGCCATGGGTCATGCGTACCACGCCGCCCCAGGGCCTGTCCGAGGGCGGGCGTCGGTCAGTGACCGGCCGGTCCCATGACGATGACCGGGTGCTGGTCGGGGTCGAGGGTGCGCAGCAGCTCCTTCATCACCTCGGGCTTGAGGCTCACGCAGCCCTGGGTGGGTCCGTCGTGGTCGACATGCAGCCAGACGCCGCCGCCCCTGGCGTCGCCCTGCGGGCGCTGCTGGTCCAGGGGGGACGTGCCCGGCACCCGGTTGTAGTTGATGGCGATGACGTAGTCGAAGGCACCGGCCAGCGGCTCGCCCTCCACGCCGGTGCCGTTGGCGACAAAGCTGTCGCTCCGGTTGTAGGGGAGCTTGGTGCCCTTGGGGGCGGGCAGCAGGCCGCCCGCGTCGGTGAGGGTGAAGACGCCCTCCGGGGATCGGAGGTCGCCGTAGTAGTGCTTCCTGGTCCAGCCGTGGGCGGCGTTGTGCGCGGCCCAGGTGGGGCCCGGATGCCAGCTGCGGGAGCCCTCGGCGCGGGTGTAGAGGACGACACGGGAGTCGTAGGAGTCGGGTCCCTCGCCCGTGACGACCAGTACCTGGCGGGAGTCGGCCGGTATCTGCTTCCGTACGGCTTCGCTGAGGTTCGGAATCGGCCGGGCGGTCGGCGCGGCGTTCGGCATGGTGCGGTCGGCGCGGGCGGCGGGCCGCTGCGGGCCGGCGACGGTCCGGTGCGCGCCGCTCTTGGCGTCCGTCTTCCCGTCGTGGTCGTTGCCCGAGGCAGGCCAGGCCCACAGGGCGGTGCCGACGAGCGTGGTGACGGCGAGACCGCTCACGGCCTTGCTGCGCGCGGACAGTCTCCTGCGCGCGCGGGACTGTGCGTGGCGGGCGGCCATGGCTGGCGTCTCCTCAGGTGCGGACGATGGACGGCCCTTGGGGGGTGCCCGTACGGAGTACCCGCCGGTATAAAAAGGGCAATATGCACCCTACCGCGTTCGCGTGGAAGCGCTGCCTCCGCCTCCGGCGAAGAGTGGGGAACAAGAGAGCGAAGCTGTGTTAAGTCCGGTCTCCGGACGGCGAATTGGCGCCGAATTGGCGGTGAAATGCTCGGGATTGCGGAAGGGGTTGTCCTGGTGAATGCGTCCGTATGGCAGCAGTCGAAGATGGCTGAATGTGACGCCGACTCAGGGTGACCGGCGGCCACGTACGGCCGTTCGACACGCTAATGGGCTACCCGCGGGTGGGCGGGGCGTAACCTGCCCACGCAGGCCACCCCTCCGGTGGCCCACCCGCCGCTACTCCTCCAGCGCCGTACCCTGCCGCGCCGTCAGGGTGACGCCGACCGCGACCGTCACGGACGCCACCAGGCCGGCCGCCAGGACCGCCCAATGCCCGGCAAAGGTGCAGGCCAGGACCAGGACCGACGACACCGGCAGGACCAGCTGCTGAGCCAGGCCGCGCTTCTGGTGCCGGGAGTGGATGAGCCACACCGTGAACATGAACAGGGCAGCGGGCACCGTGACACACGCGGACGCCGCGAACGTCGACAGATGTGCCTTGTCGAACGCCTGCTCCACCGCGACCTCGATCCCCGCGCCGACCGCCGCCGCCGACGCGTACACCAGGTAGTGGCCGTAGCCCCACAGAAACGCCTGGCTGTTGGTGCGCAGATGCAGGTGGATGGGGACCGCGAAGTAGATCCAGTACGCGGCGAAGACCAGCAGCAGGCCGCCGCCCGCGATCGGCAGCAGCGTGCCCAGCTCGTCGTTCTCGTCCAGCGCGGACTGCACGGCCACGGTGGCCGCCGCGATCGTCTCGCCGAGCACGATGATTGTGAACAGGCCGTACCGCTCGGCGATGTGATGCGGATGCCAGGTCGTCTGCCACCGCCGCTCCGCGATGGCCGGTACGGACATCTCCAGCAGGGCCATCACCAGGAACACCCAGGGGAGGACCCCCTCGGGCAGGAACAGCAGCGCCAGCCAGCCGATCTGGCACAGGCTCAGGCCCAGCGCATAGCTCAGCGCGATACGCCGGTCCCTGCCCTCGCTGCTGAACGCGGCCCGTAGCCACTGGGTGACCAGGGCCAGCCGCATCACCAGATAGCCGAACCAGACGTAGGTGAAATCGCTGTCGCCGAAGGCCCGCGGCACACCGGCGGCCAGGATCAGCACGCCCGCGATCTGGACGAGGGTCACCACGCGGTACGGCACGTCGTCGGTGTCGTACGCCGACGAGAACCAGGTGAAATTGACCCAGGCCCAGAAGATGGCGAAGAAGACCATCAGATAGCCGGTGATGCCGTGCCCCGGGTGTCCCTCGGCCAGCGCGTGCACCAGCTGCCGGCCGGCCTGGGCGATGGCCACGACGAAGCACAGGTCGAAGAAGAGCTCCAGCGGGGTGGCGCTGCGGTGCGCCTCGTCGCGGCTGCGCGCCCGCATCCGAACCGCCACGTCAGCTCCTCTCGTCAGCCCGTGCCGCGCGGTCGACGCCGCCCGTCAGCCCATGATCCGCATCAGGGCGATGCGGTCGTCCTCGACGGTGAAGGCGAAGGCGGACGGGCCGGTGAAGCCGTTGCCGCCGACCTGGGTGCTGACCGTGGTCGTGGCGCCCTCGGTCCACGCATCCGTCACGTCGAGGGTGACCTGCTTGCCGATGAACTCGCCGTCGCTCCAGTCGCGGATCGCGTCATGCCCGCGGAACTCCCGGCCCCAGTCGTTGACCGCCCCGTCGTCGGCGAAGGCGGCGAGGAAACCGTCGATGTCGCCGCCGTTCGCGGAGCGCAGGGCGCGCTGCACGGGCGCGGGGAGGGCGGGGCTGGACATGGCGGCTCCTTGCGCTGGTTCCGGGCCTCGGGCGGGCGCGCGGGGTGGAATCAGTACAGCGCGGGGCGGGAGCCGCCGCCAGCGGTGGGAGGGGTGCGCGGCGTGTCGTGTCGTGTCGGGGCAGCCTCCGCTACTCGGCGACCGCCTCCACGATCGACGGGAAGGCCGCCGTCGGCAGCACCCGTGTCAGCCGGAAGCCGCCGGCCGACAGCAGCGTCGAGAACTCCTCCGCGCTGCGCTCCTGCCCGTCGAGGACGGCCATCATCGCGACATCCAACGTCTTGCCGAAGTGCGGCGCATTGCCCGGCGGCAGCACACAGTCGATGACCAGCAGCCGGCTGCCCTTCGCCATCGCGCGGTGGCAGTTGCGCAGGATGCGCCGGCAGGCCTCGTCCGGCCAGTCGTGCAGCACATGCTTGAGGACGTAGACATCGCCGCCTTCCGGTACCGACGCGAAGAAGTCGCCCTCCTGGGTGCGCCAGCGTCCCTTCAGGTCGTCGCCGTCCAGCAGGTGGTGGGCCAGCGGCGGCGCCTGGTCGAAGAGCACCCCGGTCAGCTCCGGATGGCGGCGGAGGGCGGCGCGCAGCAGCCCGCCGCGGCCGCCGCCGATGTCCACGACCGTGCCGTGCTCGGGGAACGGGTACGCGGCGACCACGGCATCGTCCACCGGGCCGGACAGCGACGCCATCCCGCCGTCGAAGAGATCGCGCGTGGCCGGATCCGACATCAGATGATCGAAGAACGGCGTCCCGAAGAGCCGCTCGAAGGACGCCCCGCCGTGCCGGACGGTCTCCGCCATGCCCGCCGAGGTCCGCAGGAAGAGATCGTCGGTGATCATCATGACGGCCGGGTGCAGGGAGTCGGGGGCGTCGGTACGCAGCGCCCTGGCGGCCGGTGTGAGCGTGAAGGCGCCCGCCGCGTCCTCATGGAAGATGCCGCGCGCGGCGAGATAGCGCAGCACCCGGCGCAGATGCGGCGGGTGGGTGTCGGTCGCGGCGGCCAGCTGCTCGGGCGTACGCGGGCCCTCGGAGAGGAGGTCGGCGATGCGGTACTGGGCCGCGGTGCGCAGCGCGGCGGAAAACAGATGTCCCAGGGCCTGGTCCATCAGATGGGCCGCGATGTCGCGGGGCTCGCCGGTCGGTTGGAAGGGTGAAGTCGCCAACGTCGGCCTCCGGTCGTCGACTTGGGTCATCTCGGTCGTCGTCGTGGGTCATCTCGGGCATCGCCCTGGGCAGGTTGATCCACGGTCGCAGCCGTGCGCCCCGGTGTCACGGGGATACGGGTGGCCAGCGGCGAAGTCCGGCCAGGGAACGGGGCGGGACGGTGTGTTGCTTCCTGGCCGCTCCGTCGGCGCCGGGGCGGGCGTCCATGGTCGAATGCGCGCATGAGCGACAGTGACAACTCCAGTGACAACTCCGCCCCCGCCCCCGTCCTGGCCCCGCTCGACGCCCGCCTCGCGGACCTCGTGGCGCTCTACGAAGACCTGCACCGGCACCCCGAACTCGGCTTCCAGGAGACCCGTACCGCCGCCGAGGCCGCCCGCCGGCTGACCCGGTACGGCTATGAGGTCACCACCGGTATCGCGCACACCGGCGTCGCCGGCGTGCTGCGCAACGGCCCGGGGCCGGTGGTCCTGCTGCGCGCCGACATGGACGCGCTGCCCGTCACCGAACATTCCGGCCTGGCCTACGCTTCCACGGTTCCCGGCCGGATGCACGCCTGCGGCCATGACGTCCATGTCACCTGTCTGCTGGGCGCCGCGGACCTGCTGGCCGCGGGCCGCGCACACTGGTCCGGCACGCTGGTCGTCCTCTTCCAGCCCGCCGAGGAGATCGGCAGCGGCGCCCAGGCCATGCTGGACGACGGCCTCTACAGCAAGGACCTCATCCCCACCCCCGATGTGGTGCTGGCCCAGCATGTCGCCCCGTTCGGCGCCGGACTGATCGCGTACTGCCCCGGCGCCTGCATGGCCGCCGCCGACAGCCTGGAGATCACCTTCCACGGCACCGGCGGCCACGGCTCCCGGCCCGAGACCACCGTCGACCCGATCCTGATGGCGGCGTCGTTCGTGCAGCGGGTGCAGTCCGTCGTGGCCCGCGAGGTCGCCCCCAACGAGCAGGCCGTGGTCACCGTCGGCTCGTTCCACGCCGGGGGCACCGCCAACGTGATCCCCGACCGGGCGGTCGTACGCCTCAGCGTCCGCAGCTTCGACGAGGCGGTACGGGCCAGGGTGCTGGCCGCCATCGACCGCATCGCCCGCGCCGAGGCCACCGCGTCCGGCGCGGACCGGGCACCCGAAACCGAGATCCTCGACACCTTCCCGGTAACCGTCAACGACTCCCTCACCCTCCGCAAGGTCAACGAGCGATTCGCCCAACTCTTCGGCGAGGAACGGCTGTTCAAATACGCCCCGGCCACCGGCAGCGAGGATGCCGGCCTGCTGGCGACCGCCGCCGACGCGCCGCTCTACTACTGGTGGCTGGGCGGCTGGGACCCGGAGGAGTTCCGCACGGCGCTGGCGGCCGGCCGCCTGGCGCAGGACATCCCGTCCAACCACTCACCGCGCTTCGTGCCGGTCGTCCGTCCGACGCTCACCATGGGCGTCCAGGCGCTGACGGTCGCGGCACTGAGCCGACTGGACCCGGCGGCGGACTGACCGCACGCGGCGCCCGCCCCTTTCCCGTTCCCTGGCCCTTTGACCTTGCCCTTGGGGGAAGCGCCAGCATCGGGTGAGCCGGGCGCCGCGCCCGGCACGAGGAGGACGGACGTATGGCGGATGTGCAGGGGGCGATGGGTACGGAGGGACCGGCGGATACTGCCGCCCTGCTGACCATCGGGGCGTTCGCCCGGGCCTCCCGGCTGTCGCCCAAGGCGCTGCGCCTGTACGACGAGCTCGGCCTGCTGACGCCCGCCCGCGTCGACCCGTGGAGCGGCTACCGCCGCTACGCCCCGGCCCAGTTGGAGCGGGCCCGGCTGGTCGCCTGGCTGCGCCGGCTCGGTATGCCGCTCGCCCGCATCCGTGACGTGTGCGAGCTGGCGCCGGGCCCGGCCGCCGAGGCGGTCGCCGCGTACTGGGCGCAGGTCGAGGCCGACACCGCCGCCCGCCGGGACCTGGCCGCCTTCCTCGTTGACCAGCTGTCCAGGAAGGACACCGCAATGACCGAACCACGCCATGACGACTCCCCTTTGACGATGCGCTACGCCGCGCTGAGCGACCGGGGGCTGGCCCGCCCGGCCAACCAGGACGTGGCGTACGCCGGACCGCGGCTGCTCGCCGTGGCCGACGGCTACGGCCCGAGTGGCGGCCCGGCCGCGGCCGCCGCGATCGCCGAACTCACGTCCCTGGAGGACACCGATCTGACATCGGCGGATCTGCTGGAAGTCCTGGAGGAGGCGGCCCGACGCGCCAACCACGCAGCCCCGTCCGGCGCGGACGAGGCGAACGGGACCGGGAGCACACTCACCGCGCTGCTCCGCTCCGGCTCGCAGCTGGCGTTGCTGCACATCGGGGACTCGCGCGCGTACGTACTGCGCGACTCCGGCCTCTTCCGGATCACCCACGACCACAGCGTCGTCCAATCCCTCATCGACGAGGGCCGGCTCACCCCGGAGGAGGCACCGTCACACCCCCAGCGCGCGCTGCTGCTGCGGGCGTTGGACGGGGGCGACGAGTTCGCGCCCGACCTCCAACTGCTGGAGGCACGACCGGGCGAGCGCTATCTGCTGTGCACTGACGGCCTGTACGGGGTCGTGCCGACCGAAACGATCCAGGAAGCCCTGACGACGGCCGCCGACCCCGAGCAGGCGGTACGGGACCTGGTCGCACTCGCCCGCGAGGCGGGGGCGCCGGACAATGTGGGGTGTGTGGTGGGGGAGGTGGTGGGGGTGGGTTAGGCAGTGGGGGCGGGGTAGGCGGTGTCCGGCGTCCTGGTGCTCGCCGTCGGAGGGTGCCTGTGCGTCGGACGCTGACCTCTGTCATGCCCGAGCCTGACACGAGCGGCGATCCGGCCCCGGTCCCGGCTCCCGGGAGCCGGAACCGGCGCCCGACGCCTCCACGAGCACCTCCCCGGCCGCCGTCCGCACGTACAGCACCGACCGCCCGGCCCTCCGCCGCTCCGCCAACCCGGCGTCCAGCAGCACCCGCAGATGCCGTCCCACCGACCCCAGCCCCTGCCCGGTCACGGCGACCAGCTGGGTCGTACTCATGGGAGTCCCGAGCAGCACCAGCAATCCGGCCCGCGCAGTCCCGATGAGCGCCCCGAGCCCGGCAGGGACGGGCCGCCGGTCGTGGTCCTCGGCGAGCACCCCGAGACACGGGTAGACGACGGCGTACCGCTCCCGTCCCTCCCACGACACCCACCCGGTGCTCGGCGTCACCGGCATGAACAGCAGCTCGGCCCCGGCGGCGATCTCCCGCGGCGGATACGCGTTCAGGTTGACCTGGATCCGGCTCTCCCCGAGCCACCGCGTCCCCGGCCGCAGCGAGTCCAGCACGGCCGCCCAGCCGCCCTGGCTCACCCGCGCGGTCCGCGCGACCACGTCGGCCTCCAGGACGCGCCGCCGACGCTCCCAGTACGGTCGTACGGTCTCCTCCCAGACGTACGTCAGGAGCGCGGTCGCCCGCTCGGGCAGGTCGTCCCGCTCCAGGGCGGCGGGGAGCGGGCCCCGGAGGGACACGCGGAGGTTGGCGCGCGCCTCCCCGGCCCCGGCCGCCCGCACCCGGGCCACGGTCTTCTCGAAGCTCTCCCCGACGCACGAGGTGGGGCAGAGGAAGTCGGCGATCCAGGACGCGCCGAGTCCCGCCCGCACGAGCAGCGCGGTCACCGGGTCGGCCGCGAGGCGCGCGCGGTAGCCGGGCAGGTGCGCGCGCAGCCAGGCCTCCTCGCCCGGATGGGCGCCGGTCCCCGCGTGCAGCAGCTTCAGGCTCGCGAAGGTCTCGGCGAACGGCGAGAGCACGAACCGGCTGCCGGCGAGGGTGTCGGTGTCGATCTGCCACAAGCCCATGCGTACGACCTTTCGCGTGTCGGCGAAACAGTAAACACGGCCCCCGGACCGCTCCGAGACTTCGACGCATGCGCAGCTACCGAACCCTGTTCCGCACCCCGGAGTTCACTCCGTTCCTGCTCTCCTTCGCCGCTTTCGCCGCGGCCCAGACGATCGGCGGCCTGGCCCTCGCCACGCTGGTCTTCCGGGCCACCGGCTCCCCGCTCCTGTCGGCGGTGAGCATGTTCGGCCCGCAGCTGGCGCAGTTGCTGGGGGCCGCGTTCCTGCTCTCGGGCGCCGACCGCCTGCCCCCGCGCGCGGTCCTTTCCGGCATGGCCCTCGCCTTCGCGGCCGGTACGGCGGTGCTGGCGCTGCCCGGCCTGCCGGTCTGGGCGGTCTTCGCCGTCGTACTCCTGCAGGGCCTGGTCGCGTCGCTGGGCGGGGGAGTGCGCGGGGGACTGCTGAACGAGATCCTGTCCAAGGACGGCTATGTCCTGGGCCGTTCGGTGTACAACATGCTCTGGGGCCTGATGCAGATGGCCGGTTTCGCGACGGGCGGCGCACTGCTGGCGCTCCTGTCCCCAAGGACCTGCCTGCTCCTCGCGGCGGCGCTGTACCTGATGTCGGCCCTCGTCACCCGCCTGGGCCTCACGGCCCGCCCACCGCGCTCCTCCGGCCGCCCGTCCGCCTCGGCGACCTGGCGCACCAACGCCCTCCTGTGGTCCTCACGCCCCCGCCGCCTGACGTTCCTGGGCCTGTGGGTCCCCAACGGCCTGGTGGTCGGCGGCGATTCGCTCTACGTCTCCTACGCCCCCGGAGCCGCCGGCACGCTGTACGCGTGCGGGGCGCTGGGCATGTTCCTGGGCGACATGGCGGTGGGCCGCCTGGTACCGCCCGCGTTGCGCCCCCGTCTCGCGACCCCGCTGCGCCTGCTGCTCGCGGCTCCCTACCTGTTCTTCGTCCTACAGCCGGGAGCGGCACTGTCGGCCGTGGCCGTCACCGTCGCCTCCGTCGGCTTCGCCGCGAGCCTGGTCCTGCAGGAACGCCTGATGTCCCTCACTCCCGACGACCTCGCGGGCCAAGCCCTCGGCCTGCACGCCACCGGCATGGCCGCGCTGCAGGGCGTCGGCGCTGCCCTCGCGGGCACGCTGGCCCAACTGACCTCCCCGGCCACGGCGATGACGCTGATGGCGGCCGGCTCGGTCGCCGTGACCCTGACCCTCGCGGCGCTGGGCAGGCACGACAAACGACAGCCGGCCGTCCCCGGTACGCGTCCGGGCGTCGTGTCGGAAGCCGCCGCCGCGGATCAGGGGACTGTCCGACCCTGACCCATCGGACAGTCCCTAGTGGGACTGCGTGAGGTCTGTCTCGATCTTGGCGTCGTGTGTGTCCTGCTGGGGCGGGGTTGGTGGCAGGTGGTGCAGATGCCGGTCCAGCACCTCAGGACGTCCTGGAGAGCGTCGAGGACGTGGTGGAGGGTGAGGCCGGCGTGGGGACTTTTGGGGCCAGGCGTTGTTCGGTGAGGAAGGCGTGGGCGGCGGTCACGAGGGTGACGTGGTGGTGCCGGCCGGGCCAGGAGCGGCGCCCGGCCTACTTGGCGGCGAAGGCCCAGCTGTGCGTCGTGCCGCCCTGATCGGACCAGCGGACCTCGATCTCCTTGGCGTTTGCCGGGACCATGTAGGTCCGGCAGATGGTGTAACTCTGCCCGGCCTTCCAGTTCTCGATGTCGATGGTGCGGTCGCAGCCGGGTGCGTCCTCGGCGGCCATCAGCACCAGACTCGCGGGGGCGCCGTCCGCGTAGATCTCGGTCGCCATGCCGACGTCGGGCGAACTCTCCACCACACCACCGGACTTGTTGGTGAACTTCACATGGGCGATGGCGGCGATGAGACCCTTGGCGTTCTTGGGGTCATTGGCAATCTTCTTCGCCTCGGCCTCGGTGCTCAGGTCGACCTTCTGCGCGGTGATCTCGTACGTGATCTTGGCGGCGTCCTCCTTGAAGGGGACGGTGACGGACTCGCCGGCCTTCATCGGCCCGGACTCCGCCTCGCCACCCTCGGGATTGTCACCCTTCGGCGTGCTGTCGGACGAGCCCCGCTTCGCCTTGTCCGCCGCCTTGCCGCCGGAGTCGGAGCCCCCGCAGGCGGTCAGGGCGAGGGCCAGGATAGCGATGGGCGCGGCGGCGCGCAGGGCGCAGGTACGGCGGGAGGTGCGGATGGACGTACGGCTGAACATGCGGCGCGACAACTACGGTCTCCTGTTGGTCGAACTCCCCCATCGCGCCTGCTCAGTTGGACGGAGACTGGCGCGCGATCGGCTTTCGACCGGGAAGCATATGGGTGGCGCCGAAAACACAGGAACGGCGGGGCACCCCGGGGCCCGTTTCGCCCCGGCCCGGGCACTCGGGCCACGACTTCCACCTGTTATCGCCTGTGTCACCTAGTGGCCTGAGTCGGAGAATCTCCGACTCGGGCCACTAGGGCCTGTCCGATGGGTCATGGCCGGGTCACCAGCCCCGGCGGCGGTCTCGGCTACGCCAACCCCTTCAGCATCCCCTTGAAGTAGAGCTGCGGAAGCCCGTAGCGCTTGAGGAGCCACATGTCGGTGCGTTCCCTGGTGGTGTCGATGAAGGGGATCGACGGGGCGGGCCGCAGGTCGTAGTCGAACTCGGCGAGCAGCATCTTGTGCCGGGCGGTGACCAGGGGGCAGGACGTGTAGCCGTCGTAGCGGGCGGTGGCGGGGCGGCCGCGCAGCCCGGAGAGGAGGTTGGTGACGACGACCGGGGCCTGTTTGCGGATGGCCGCGCCTGTCTTGGACGTGGGGAGGTTGGCGACGTCGCCGAGTACGAACACCTCGGGGAAGTCCGGGTGTTGGAGGGTCTCGCGGTCGGCCTTGACGTACCCGTAGGGGGAGTCGGGGTCGGCGAGCGGGCCGTCGGCGAGCCACTCGGGGGCGCGCTGCGGCGGTACGGCGTGCAGCAGGTCGTAGCGGACGGTCTCGGTCCTGCCGGTGGCGTGATCGGTGATCGCCGCCTCGCGTGCCGCGCCGTCGAGGCCGGTCATCTCGGAACGCAGCCGCACCTCGATCCCGTACCTCCGTGCCGTCTCCTCCAGCGCCCGGGAGAAGACCGGCACCTTGAAGAGGGCAGGTTCCGGGATCACCAGGATGACGCGGATGGCGTCCAGGACGCCGCGCTTGCGCCAGTGGTCGGCCGCCAGGTAGGCGATCTTCTGCGGGGCGCCGCCGCACTTCACCGGACCGGCCGGCATGGTGAACACGGCGGTGCCGCGGCGCATCCGGCGGATCAGGTCCCAGGTGAGCGGGGCGAGATCGGGGCGGTAGTTGCTGGTGACGCCGCCGTGGCCGAGCGCCGTGGCCAGGCCGGGCACGCCGTCCCAGTCGAGGCGCAGTCCGGGCGCGAGGACCAGGCGCCCGTAGGACAGGACCCGGCCGGACGCGGTGGTGACCCTGCGGGCGGCCGGGTCGACGGCGGTGGCGCGTTCGCGCAGCCAGCGCACGCCGGGCGGGATGACGTCCGCCTCGGTCCGCAGCGAGGCGCGCAGCGGGGCCTGGCCGCCGCCGACCAGCGTCCACAGCGGCTGGTACCAGTGCGTCTCGGACGGCTCCAGCAGCGCGATGTCCCGTACGCCGGCCCGGCGTAACCGGGCGGCGACCGTGATGCCCGCGGTGCCGCCGCCGATGATCAGGACCTGGTGGTGGGACGGTGCGGTGGCCATGGGGGTTCTCCTGGGATGGGGTGGGGTGGGTGAGGTGACGGGGGCCAGGGCCTGTCCGATGGGTCAGGGTCGGAAAGGCCCTAGAGGCGGGGGATGGCGGCGGCCGCCATCGTGACGGCGAGGATGGCGACGAGGGAGGCGAAGGCGGCGGTCAGGGTCTGCGACGGCAGGCGGGTGGTGAGGCGGTTGCCGAGGTAGCTGCCGATCGCCGCGCAGGCCGCGAAGCCGGTCAGCAGCGGCCAGTCCAGGGTGCCCGTACCTGCCCGGGTGACCAGTGCCGTAAGGGAGTTGATGAGGATGACGAGGAGCGAGGTGCCGATCGCGACCGGCATCTCCAGGCCCAGGACGAGGGTGAGTGCCGGTACGACGACAAAGCCGCCGCCGACGCCGAAGAAGCCGGTGAGCAGCCCGACGGCGGTGGCGGTCACGGCGATGCGGGTGATGTGGGTGATGCGGACGGGGTGCGTAAGCGGGTGAGTAGGTGGGTGGGTAGGTGAGTGAGTAGTAGGTGGGTGGGTGCCTTCAGCGGCGTCCCGTAATGCCACGGCCTCCGCCGACTTCGCCGCCCGCCGCTCCCGCAGGCTCCGTGACACCAGCGCCACCGCCACCACGAACATCAGGCCCGCGAACGCCGTCATCAACACGTTCGGCGCCATGGCCGCGCTCCAGCGGGAGCCGACGTACGTCCCGGCCGCGCCCAGTGTGCCGAAGGCCGCGCCGGACGCCCAGTGGATCCGGCCCGCACGGGCGTGGCACGCCAGCCCCGTGACGGCACCGACCGCGACCACCACCAGCGCTCCCGCGGTCGCGTCGTGCGGCGACTGGTCCAGCAGATAGACCAGGGCCGGCACGGCCAGGATCGAACCGCCGCCGCCGAGCGCGCCCAGTAACAGCCCGATCAGCAGCCCGCACGGCAGCGCCGCGGCTATGAGGACGGACACGCGGCACGCGGTGCGAGGGCGACCGCCCGGCTGTCGTCGGACCACTCGGCGACGAACGTGAACCGGTCGCCGCGCACCACCGTCTCCCGCCACTCCACCGGCCGTTCCCCGGCCCGGCCGAGTCGCTCGATGGCGAACGCCGCCTCCCGGTCGGCCAGTCCCAGCAGCCACGCCTGCCGGATGTCCGGCAGGAACGGATGGATGCGCTCCTGGCCGCCGGTGACCTTCACACCGCAGCGTCGCGACAGTTCCCCGTAGAGCGAGGTGTGCCCGAAGTCCGTCTCCAGCAGCGGCTCGGCGATCTCGGCGGGCAGATACGCGGTGTCGTGGGCGAGCGGTTCGCCGTCCGCGAGCCGCAGCCGCTCCAGCACGATCAGCGGGGCGTCCGGGATCAGCCCCAGATGCCCGGCGATCGTGCCGTCCGCCGTCCGCTCCAGCCGCAGTACCTCGCTGCGCTGCTCCACGCCCTGGCCCTCCAGTTCGCGGAAGAGGCTGTAGAGCGAGCCGAGCGGCTGCTGTATGTGCCGGGTGCCGAGCCGGCTGGCGCGGCCGCGTTCGGCGATCACCAGGCCGTCGGCGCGCAGCTTGCGCAGCGCCTCGCGGACGGTGTGCCGGCTGACCTCGTACTCGGCGGTGAGCCGGTGCTCGGCCGGGAACTCCTCGGCGAACGCGTCGGCTTGCATCCGGCGGCGCAGATCGTCGAAGAGCTGCGCCCACAGGGGCAGCGGCGAGCGGCGGTCCAGGGGGCGCGGTCCGTGCTCGCCGTCCAACGGCTCGGTCGTCATAGTCGGTTCCTCCGCGAGCGTACGGGGGTGCGGGTGCGGGTGCGGTGCGGGTGTGGTGCCGGTGTGCTCCGGATGGCGGGGACTTGTCGCCTGCCATCCGGCTCCCTAATGTACGGGACTAATGTACGTACATCCGTGCATCCACACAACGCACCCTCCCTGTAAGGGCCTTAGGGGTTACCCACCCGCCCGGCTGTCCCTTACGGGCTTCGCCCACCCCCGCACCTGGAGGCCGACCGTGCACTTCGCGCAGTACTACCTCGACTGCCTTTCCCAGGCCTCGTATCTGATCGGCGACGAGACCACCGGGCGGGCCGTGCTCATCGACCCGCGCCGCGACATCGACGACTACCTGCGCGAGGCGGATGCGGCCGGCCTGCGCATCGAACTCGTCATCGAGACGCACATTCACGCCGACTTTCTCTCCGGCCATCTCGAAACGGCGCGGGCGACCGGCGCCACCATCGCCTTCGGTGAGGCCGCCGAGACCGGCTTCCCCGTGCGCCGGTTACGTGACGGCGAACGCATCTCGCTCGGCGACGGCGGAGAGGAAGGCGGCGGCGGGGTCACCCTCACCGTCCTCGCCACACCTGGCCACACCCCCGAGTCCATCTGCCTCGTCGTCCATGAACACCCCGACGACGCCGTTCCGTTCGGCGTACTGACCGGCGACACCCTCTTCGTCGGCGATGTCGGACGTCCCGACCTGCTCTCGTCCGCCGGGCACACCCCGCACGACATGGCCGTACACCTCCACCGCTCCCTGCACACCAAACTGCTGACCCTCCCGGACGCGACCCGGGTCTTTCCCGCACACGGCGCCGGCTCGGCCTGCGGCCGCAGCCTCTCCACCGAGACCAGCTCCACCATCGGCGACCAGCGCCGCCTCAACTACGCCCTGCAGCCCATGCCGGAGGCCGACTTCGTCCGCCTGGTCACCGCGGACCAGCCGGCCACTCCCGCCTACTTCGCGCACGACGCGGCCCTCAACCGCGACGGCCACCCCCTACTGGAACCCGCTCCGCTCCCGGCACTCACCCTCGAAGAGGCGCTCGCCGCCCGCGACGAGCACGGTGCCGCCCTCCTCGACTGCCGCCCCCTGGCCGCCTACACGCACGCCCACCTCACGGGGTCCCTGCATACGAGCCTGGACACCCGGTTCGCGGAGTACGCGGGCAGTGTGGTGGCCCCAGGCGCACCGATCGTGCTGCTCGCCGACCCGGGGAAGGAGTCCGAGGCGCGCCTCCGCCTCGCCCGCATCGGATACGACCGTGTTCTCGGCCACCTCCCCGACCCGGCCGCGACGCTCGCCCGCAAGCCCGCGCTGGTCTCTCGCAGCCGCCGCATCAGAATCGACGAACTGCCGTGCTTTGACGGCCAGTTGGTGGACGTCCGCAACCCGGCCGAATACGCGGCGGGCGCTCTCCCCGGCGCCCGCAACATCCCCCTGGCCACCCTCCCCGACCACATCGCACAGCTGGACCGGGACCGCCCCGTCGTCCTGTACTGCCGCAGCGGCAACCGTTCGGTGATCGCGGCGGCGCTGCTGGAGGCGCGGGGGTTCGAGGATGTGCGTGATGTGGTGGGTGGCTACGAGGCGGCGGGGGAGGGGGCGCGGGTGCCGGGGTGAGGGGGTCGGCGAGGGCTGGACGGTGACACACCTCGGCCCCCAGAGCGCCGCCCTGTCACCCCATCGCGTCCGAGCGCTCAGCCAGGCTGCGCAGCTCCGGTGAAGCCGTCCGCCCCGCCATCAGCATCAGCTCACGGATGGCCCCGCGCGCCGCGATGTGGCTTCGAACCAGGTCGGGTGCGATCGACTCGGCCCTGAGCAACTGCGCGAGTGCGTCTCCGAACTGCCGGCGTTGCACATGAGCGCGGCCGAGGTCCATCAGCAGCCTGGCCTGGCGCTCGGCAGACAGCACGCTGACGTCCAGGTCCTTGGCGATGTCGAGCGCCTCCCCGGCATCCCCGAGATCGACCGCTGTGGAGACCGCCTGGACCTCGACATTCGTCGGACCGAACTCCAGGTTGAAGTCGTTGCGCTCAACTCCGATGTGCGCAGCCACCGTTCGCGCCTTCTCGATCTGTTCACGGGTGGCCAGCCGATCGCCGACACGCGCATGCACCAACGCCAGTGCGAGGTGCAGCGAGCCGACGACCGACAGCTCCTCCACGGGAGGCGCCTCGGCCTCGGCATGCTTGGCCAAGGTGTTGAGCGCCGTTGCAGCCGCGTGTTCGGCCTGGTCGTGGCGCTGAAGCCGGACGAACGCGTGGGTCAGCCGAAAGACGCCGACGAAGACCCCCAGGCGATCGTCGGCGAGTTCGGCTGCCCGGATCGCCCGGTCCGCCGCCAGCCACGCGGCATCTGCCTCGTCCTGCCGGACAAAGGCTGCCGCCAGAGCTTGGTAGGTGCTGGCCAACAGCCGGTGAATCTGGGGTCGCACATCTCCGGTGGCGGTTCGCGCGGCCCGTTCCAGCCGCGGCAGCAGCGATCCCAAAGCCTTGCTCAACTCCGCGAACCGGTCCCCATGAGTGAGGCCCCAGACCCGTTCCACCTCGTCCCGAAGTTCGGGGACCAAGTCGGTGCGGAAGTCTTCGCGGGGCTCCAAGACGACATCGAGCGCTGAGTGTCCCGAGATCACCAGCCGCGCCTGGTCCAGATCGTTCGGCGTCGCCTCGTCCACAGTCCCGGTCTCCGGTCCCGCCGCGCCGGCGGCTTCAGGCTGGAGGACCTGGAGAGGTACGCCGAGGCCATCAGCGAGCAACCGCAGAACATCCAGCCGGTTCACCGGCTGGATGCCCCGCTCGACCTGCGACACCCAACTCGCCGTCCGTCCGATCGCCGCGGCCAGTTCGTTCTGGGTGAGGTCGCGCTGTCTTCGCAGTTCGGCCACGCGCGCACCGAAGGCCCGACGCCCCTCCGAGGACACGACTACGCCGCCACCTTCCCCGCGATGGTGTCCAGGAACGTCACTTCGACGCCGGACAGGTACTGCTCCCGTTCGGCGAGGAACCGCTTGGTGTGCGGCTGCGCCTCATGCGCCTCGAACGCGGCGCGATCGGCGTACAGCTCGTAGAAAACGCGGACCAGGGGCTCGTCCACGGGGATGTGAGTGACGTACGCCAGCGTGCCCGGCTCCTGCGTCTTGACCCCCTCCAAGGTGCGAGCACACAGATCGTCAAAGGCAGTTGCCGCTTCCTGGTCGCGCAACGTGAAGCGAACGACCAGCCCGAAACCTTCGCTCATCAGCACTCCTTCCAGTGGCGCCAAGTCTGTCAGGTGCGCAACCTGGCTACGAGTCGCAGAACTTCTTCACTCGCAGAGATTCTGTGAGTATGCTCGTAGTCGCATCGCTACCAAGAGTGATCTCGCCGATGCTGCCGGATAGTTGGCCGGATCACTCGCATCCGGCTAGTTGCTCGCGCCACAACAAGACAGACCCCCGCAACCGCATGCGCCGCGGCCCGGGGGCGTGGCCAACCTGAGGAAAGCAGGTCGACTGATGAACTGTATCGCCCGTGTACTTGAGCCGCTGTTGCGACTGTTACTGCCCGCGCGGGGGCGCCACCGGTCCGCCAGCCCGTTGCCCGCCGCGGCGTGCGCGGAGGCGCCGACGCCGGCGCTTCCCCGCGTGCCCGCACGTGAGCCAGGGCTGCTGCGTGGCGAGGACACCGCCCTGATCCGCCCGTATGTCCTCACACCCGAGGAACGACGCGAACGGCGGTTGCAGCGCGGGCGGCGGCGGTCGCTGTGGCTCGCTGCGTACGGGTACGACGCGGGGCCGCGCTGGATCCATGGTGTGGAGGTGGCGGGTTGATGAGCCGCATGGATTGCCCCGTTCACCTGATGGAACCGGTTCCGGTGCCGGAGCCCGAGCCGGTTGCCGGGTGCGACGTGTGCACCGCCCTGGCCGGGCAACGCACGGCGGCGCACGCCATCGGGGACAAGGCGACGGTGATCGACTGCAACATCGAGATCCGCAGCCACCCCCACTCGAAGGCGGTGTGCTGATGGCGACCGAGACGCGCACGGCGAGTCAGGCAGCAGGCGGTGCGGTCATGAGCGCGGGAGTGTGGTCGCGACTGCGCGACTGGGCCGAGGAGGCGTGGTGTCGGCATGTCAGGTACCGGGAGCTGTACCGGCAGCTTGACCGGACGCGGGCGGACCTCAAGGCCCGTACCGCGTGGATGGATGAGCTGTCCGAGGAGGAGTTGGCGGAGGTGCTGCGTGGTCTCGCCGAGTGCATCGACGCCGTACGGGCAACGGGTGGCGACGCCCCGGACGCCCCGGACCGTCGGGAGGGGATGGCATGAGGGCGCGTTACCGGTTTGCCGAGTGGACTCTGGCAGCTGATGCGGATGCGCGGTTCGTCGGTGAATGCCTGGACTGCGGGGAGCGTTGCGTCGATACCGCGTCTGCCGATGAAGCGCAGGGGTGGTGCCTCAAGCATGCCGGGCTCACCGGGGACAGGCACTTTGAGATGAAGGGATTCCAGTTCTTCACCGCCTATATGACCAACGCGGCGGCGGACGGCGCTCCTCCCGCGACGTAGGCCAGGACGGGGCTGCCGTGGCCTGGCTCCAGCCGCCCCGCCCACACATCTTCCCCAAACCGGACAAACCGAGAGATGGGACAGCACGTGTTCCGCCTGTGCCGACGGGCTCACTCCCGGCCCCGGTCCGTCCCACGGGGAGCCTCCCGGGACGGCTCCCCTGAAGGGTGCCGCGCTGCATCGCGGTGAGGGGAAAAAGGTCCCGTCCGGTGATCTCCTGCACCGGGCGGGACCGCACGCCATGACGGCCCCAGCTCTCACGAGAGAGGGCCTACGAACGTCAAACCGCCACTTCGGCAAGTAACCACACTCCCGCCCGGTTGGATCATCCGCCCGCAACCTTTGGACAGGTCGAGCGCCTGCCGGGGCGGGTCCTGCACGACACCACTGTACGAAGCGATCAAGGAGGAGACTTGCAAACGAGCCTCGCAAGTACGGAGACCACCGCACGGGCCGCGTGGGGGCTGCGCCGTATGGCACCGCTGCGCAACGGTTCTCCCTCGCCGTGGCGGTACGCGGGCATCGACCCGGCCACGCAGACCGGCCGATGGATCGGGGAGGGCGGAGCGCTGAGGGCAGGTGCCCAAGGTGGCGGACGTCCGGGCGGTCGTCGTCGGCGAGCAGGTGTTCGCGGCGCGAATCACCGCGCCGCCCGGGGTCGTGGACTGGAGAGCCGAGTACCAGAGCCTCACCTATGAGCCGGTCGCCTGCCCGGATGAGATGCGCGGGGCGCTGGTGCGGTTCCTCGCCGACTTCGGGCTGAACTTCGGCGTCTTCGACTTCGCCGTGACGGCGGACGGCGCATGGTGGTTCCTGGAGTGCAACCCCAACGGCCAATGGGCGTGGCTCGAAGACGCGGCCGGACTGCCAATCACACACGCAATCGCTGACCTGTTGGAGAACGGAGCGAGTCGGCATGACTGACTCCCTGCCATCGGAACAACTACGGGCCGACCTCGCGCGGCGCCTGTCCGAGTCCGGCGCCCTGCGCAGCCCCGAATGGGAGGCGGCTGCCATGGCGGTGCCCCGCGAGGCGTTCCTCTCGCACGGCTGGTTCGAGTACGACGAGGGCGGCTGGTACCGGCCCGCGGTCGGGGACTCCCCGGAAGGACTCGCGCGGATCTACGAAGACGACACCCTCGTGACACAGGTTGCCGGGGGCGTCTTCCCTGAGCAGGTCGAGGGGCGCATCACCGCGGCCCCGTCGTCGTCGTCCACCCTGCCGAGTCTGGTCGTGCGGATGCTCGAAGACCTGCGGGCGACCGAGGGGACGCGCGTCCTTGAGATCGGCACGGGCACGGGCTACTCAACCGCGTTGCTCTGCCATGTTGTCGGTGAGGACAACGTGACCACGGTCGAGGTCGACGCCGAGGTGTCCGCCCGTGCCGGAATGGCCCTCGCGGGCGCCGGATACTGGCCTACCCGCGTGGTCGGTGACGGACTGGCGGGCTACAAGGAGGACAGCCCGTATGACCGCGTGATCGCCACGTGCAGCGTGCACACCGTGCCGGCTGACTGGCTCGCGCAGGCACGGCCCGGCGGTGAGGTCCTGGTCACGGTCGGTGGGTGGATGCACGCATCCGAACTCGTACGGCTCACGGTCGCCCACGATGGCACGGCCAGCGGCCCGGTTCTCGGCGGACAGGTCTCGTTCATGCTGGCCCGTCCGCACCTTCCGCCCCCGCTCGGGATGCTGCCGGACCTCAGCGAGGGCGACGCGATGCCCGCAGAGCTGGGCGCGGATGTGCTCGACGACTGGACAGCCCGATTCGTCGCGCAGTTCGCCGCGCCGCGCGCGCAGCGGCTCACGCTGGAACGGGACGGCCGCACGGAACACGTCGTGATCGACGTGGACGCCGGGTCATGGGCGGTCGTCTACCAAGACAGCGCGCGGTGGATGGTGCGGCAGGGGGGCGCGGCGCGACTGTGGGACGAGATCACCGAGCACCTTGCACACTGGCAGGCGGACGGGTGCCCGTCGGCCGACCGTATGCGGCTGCACGTCGGCCCCGATGGGCAACGCCTCACCTGGTTGTGACCGCGCGCTGATTAGACGGCGCCGCCGACGCGCGGCTAACTCGCTGCCGACCCCTCGAATTCGCCCATGCGGGGAGGGGATTGAAGGCACCGGAAGGCGGGCAGAAAGGTCCGGGTGACCCGTAGGGCCGGGTGCGAGAACGGCGCGCAAGGGCGCGAAGGTAGCGCAAGGGCGCGAAGAGGCGGCGCGAACCCGTACAACGTTCGTTCAGCGATTGTTGATCGCTGATCTACATTCTGATCCGCATGTTGCGCAGTCTGACCTCAGAGCATGCAGATGACGCCCGGGAAGTTCAGGAGCCGGAGGCGTCGCAGATCGCCCTCACCTGGTCCGGGGAGCCGGGCCGTATGGAGGAGCTGACCTACGGCACGCTCCTCGATCAGGCCGATCGGGCCGCGGCCGCGCTCACCCGCCTCGGGGTGCGGGCCGGAGACAAGGTCGCGGTGCATCTGCCGCTGGTGCCCGAGTCGGTGATAGCCACCCTCGCATGCGGTCGGCTGGACGCGATACGCAGCACGCTGCCGGTTTCGCTGACCGTGCCCGAACTGGTCGCACGGACCCGGGAGTCGGAGGCCCGGGTGCTGATCACCGCGGACGCGGCGTTCTTGGACGGCGCGATACGGCCTGTGAAGGCGCGGCTCGACCACGCCCTGGCGCGGGTCACATCATCCGGCGGCTCACGCGACCGGACGGTGCTGGTGGTGAACCGGTGTGCGCGGCCGGTCTCCTGGACGCCGGGGCGTGACCGGTGGTGGCACGAGGTCCTCGGCGAGAAGTGAGAGTCAGGTGGCGCCGACATGCGCTGTATGGATGGGCGAGCTCTATATGGACGAGTGAGCTCTATACGGAGGCCGTGCGAGAGGGCCGAGTGGGTGAGCCGGTACCCCACTGCGCAGCCGCCACCAGTGACGTCGTGAATGGGTGCGCGGGCGTCGTCAGTACCCGGCCCGCCGGGCCCGTCTCCACGACCCTTCCGCCGTCGAGCACCGCGATCTCGTCCGCCAGTGCCTCCGCCGTGTCCAGGTCGTGGGTGATGAGGAGCAGGCTCGGGGCGGATGGTTCCCGTAGCAGGCCGGCCAGGAGTTCGACGATGCCGCGGCGGCTTACCGCGTCGAGGCCCGAGGTGATCTCGTCGCATACCAGGACGCGTGGTTGTGCCAGCAACGCCCTAGCCAGGGCCGCCCGTTGGAGTTCACCGCCGGAGAGGCGGCCAGGGAGTCGGTCGTGGAGTTCCGCGCCCAGACCGACCCTGGCGAACGCCGTCCGTGCCTCTTCCAGTGCCTTGTCCGCCGGCACGCCCCGTAGCCGTATCGCCGTCCGGGCGGTCTGCGCCAGCACCGTCCGATGCTCGTCGAACGCCGTCCGCGCGTCCTGGAACACGTACTGCACCGCGGCGACCTGCGGTGTTGTGCGGGCCCGGATGCTGCTCGGGAGGGCTGTTCCGTCCAGCGTCAGTTCGCCGTCCCAGTCTCGGTGCAGGCCCGCCACGCACCGTCCCAGGGTTGTCTTTCCGCTTCCTGAGCGGCCGACGATCGCCAGGCAGGCCCCGGGAGGCACGTTCAACTCGACGTCCCGAAGGGCTGTTGCCGTACCGCGTGCGCTGGAGTGGGAGGGGTAGCGGGCGGCGGTGATGCTGATGTGGGCCGTGCCGGCGGCCGGCTCGTGCGATCTCGTTGTTCCGTCGGGGCTGCTGGGCGCGGCGGGTGTGAGGAGTTCGCGGGTCCAGGGGTGCTTCGGCGTCCCGAGTACCTGGTCGGCCGGGCCGGATTCCACTATTCGGCCGTCGCGAAGCACCACCACCTCATCGGCCAGTTCGCGTACGACGTCCAGGTCGTGGCTGAGCAGGACGAGGGCGATGCCCTGGCGCGCCACCCGGTCCAGTTCCGCCACGATGCGGCGCTTCGTCAGGGCGTCCTGGCCGGTCGTGGGTTCGTCCGCGACGATCACTTGGGCGCCCAGCAGCAGCGCCTGGGCCAGCACCACGCGCTGCTGTTGGCCACCGGAGAGCTGGTGCGGGTAGCGGCGCAACAGGGCCCCGCCCTCCGCGCCTTCGGGGAGTTGGGCTTGGGCGAGGGCTTCGAGGACGCGGGCGCGGGCCGCCGGACGGCGCTCGCGGCGGGGGAGCCGGGGAAGCTGCGACCGGGCGATGTCGTACAGGAGGGCCCCGACCCTCCTTGAGGGGTTGAGGACGGCGGCCGGATGCTGCGGTATGTAGCCGACGGGGCCGCCGTCCGTCACCCGCACCTGGCCTTCGACGCGCGCGCCTGGTGGGCACTCGCCCATGAG
Organism: Streptomyces sp. NPDC050636; assembly: GCF_040654775.1. Taxonomy (NCBI): domain Bacteria; kingdom Bacillati; phylum Actinomycetota; class Actinomycetes; order Kitasatosporales; family Streptomycetaceae; genus Streptomyces; species Streptomyces sp. NPDC050636. Next base: position 115,206 of record NZ_JBFAIP010000001.1, on the reverse strand, counting down.
GGCCAGCCCTGTGGTGGTCTTGCCGCTGCCGGACGCGCCGACCAGCGCGGTGACCGCCCCGGCGCGGGCGGCCAGCGAGATGTCGTGGAGGATGCGGTGGCCGGCCACGTCGATGCGCAAGCCTGAGATGGAGGCCGCCGGTGCGGCGGCACCGGCATCCGAGTCCGTGTTCGCGTTCGCGTTCACTGCGGGGTCGGTCCCTTCGTTGTGAGGGGGCGTACGCCAGCGCGGTTCCGCCCTGCCAGGCCGGCGTCGCTGAGCAGGTTGGCGCCCATCGACAGGCCGACGATCAGCAGGGCGGGCACCACCACCGCCCACGGCTGGACGAACAGGCCGGTGCGGTTGCGGTCGACCATCACCGCCCAGTCGGCCGCGTCCGGGTCGACGCCGACGCCGAGGAACGCGGCGGTGGCGACGAGATAGAGCACACCGGTCATCCGTACGCCCGCGTCGGCGGCGAGGGTGCGCAGGCAGGAGCGGGCGACGTAGCCGATGGCGATGCGGCACCAGCTTTCGCCCTGCATACGGAGGGCCTCCACCGCCGGCCGCGCGGCGGCCTCGGCCGCACTCGCCCGGACGATACGGGCCGCGTCCGGCACGTTGACCAGGGCCACCAGCACCGCCAGCCCGGCCGCGCCCGGCTCGAACACCGTCGCCACCAGCAGCACCATCAGCAGTGACGGCACGGCCAGGAGTACGTCCAACGGGCGCATCAGCAGCTCCTCCAGCCAGGTGCGGTGGGTGAGCGCGGCGGCGAAGGCCAGGGGCAGGGCGATGGCGTACGCGAGGACGGTTGCGGCGAGGGCGATGACGACCACGGAGCGGCCGCCCAGCAGTACCTGGCGCCAGACGTCCTGCCCGGCGAAGTCGGTGCCGAGCGGCTGCCCGTGGGCTGCGGTGAACGAGGCCGCCCGGGGTCCGGGCGGCCCGGCCAACAGCGGCCCCAGGAAGGCGAGGAGGAGGGGGACGGCGAGCAGGAGCGCCCCGAGAGCGAAGCGGGCGGGGAGACGCGGGAAGCGCTTGCGGCTCATGCGGCCACCCCCGTCCGCGGCGCGAGCCGGTGTGTGACCAGGTCCGCGCCGAGGTTGAGAACGACCGAGACCAGGCCGAACACCACCGCAAGGCCCTGCACCACCGGCAGATCGCGGGCCTTGACCGCGTCCAGCAGGACCGTGCCGAGGCCGGGGATGACGAACAGCGCCTCGACGACGATGACGCCGCCCAGCAGCCAGTCGACGGTGCGGGCCAGTTGCTGGGTGGCGGGGGCGACGGCGTTGGGGAGGGCGTGCGCGTAACGGATACGGGCCGGGCCGATGCCGTAGCGGCGGGCCTGGGCGACGTACGGGGAGGACAGCGCGTCGATCATGCCGGCCCGTACGAGGCGGCTGATCGAGCACACCGGGCGGGCCAGCAGCACCGCCACCGGCAGGACCAGCGCCGCCGGGTGGGCGAGCAGATCGGCGCCGTAGCCGACGGCGGTGGGCGGCAGCCAGCCGAGGCGCAGGGCGAAGACGAAGACCAGCAGTACCCCGAAGGCGAATTCGGGGACCGCGTATACGCCCAGGGTGAGCGAGCTGATGAGGCGGTCGGTGCGGCCGCCCTCGCGCCGCGCGGCCAGCACCCCGAGGGCGGTGCCGACCGGCACCAGCAGGGTCACGGTGAGCGCGGCGAGCAGGAGCGTGGGGGCCAGGCCGTCCGCCAGATAGCCGGTCACCGGGCGGTCGGTGACCAGCGAGCGGCCGAGGTCGCCGTGCAGCAGTGCCTCGGCCCAGTGCGCCAGCCGCTCGTACGCGGGCCGGTCCAGCTGCATGGACTCGCGGATCGCCGCGATACGGGCCGGGTCCGGCTGGTCGCCGGCGAGGGCTACGGCGGCATCGCCCGGCAGTGCCTCGGTCAGGGCGAAGACGAGGAGGACGACGGCCGCGGTCTGGCCCGCGCCCAGCAGCAGCCGTCGTACGACGAAGGACCGCAGACCGCTCACGCCAGCCAGACCTTGTCGAAGCGGGCCCAGTCGAGGGAGTTGGCGGGCGCCTGGCGTGCCACGCCCCGGACGTTCTTCGCCGTGCCGACGATCCAGTCGGCGAAGCCCCACACCAGGAAGCCGCCCTCGGCGTGCAGCCGGCGCTGCATCCGCCCGTAGAGCGCGGACCGCTCGGCGCGGTCCGCGGTGGACTGCGCCTGCTGGTAGAGCGTGTCGAAGTCCTTGTGGTGCCACTTGGTGGCGTTGGTGGGGGAGCCGGTCAGCAGCCGCTGGGAGATGTGCATTTCGATGGGCATGGCGCCGGAGCGGTACGAGCAGAGCGTGCCGGAGTCGAGGATGTCGCTCCAGTAGCTGTCCGGGTTGTGGTTCTTCACGGTCACCTTCACCCCGGCCTTGGCCGCCTGGTCGCGGAAGATGCCGGCCGCCTCGGTGAAGCCGGAGGCGACGTCGGAGGTGTCGAGGGTGACCTTCAGGTTCTCGGCGCCGGCCTCCTTCAGCAGATGGCGGGCGCGGTCCAGGTCCTGGGTGCGCTGCGGCAGATCCTTCGCGTAGTACGTGTAGCCCTTGCCGAACAGGTCGTTGCCGACCTCCCCGGCGCCGGACAGGGCGCCGCGCACCAGCTCCTCGCGGTCCGCGATCAGGAAGAACGCCTCGCGGACCCGCTTGTCGTCGAACGGGGGCCGGTCGGTCTTCATCGCGAACGACTGCATCGAGCTGTTCTTCAGCCGGACGATTTCTATCTGCCCGCCGCGCTCGTGGGCGCGCGCGGTGGTCGGGCTGAGCTCGTGCGCGTACTCGACCTGCCCGCCGAGCAGCGCGTTGATCCGGGCGGATTCCTCGTTGGCGGCCACGAACTCCAGCTCGTCGAGGTACGGGGCGCCGTCCCAGTAGTCGTCGAAGCGCCGCAGCACGGTGGACTTGCCGGGGGAGAAGGAGACGAGTCGGAAGGGGCCGGAGCCGACCGGCTCGGCGAAGGAGCCGGTTCCCTCGGGGACGATGTACGCGCCGAACGCCGCCAGGATGTCGGGGAATTCGGCGGTGGGGCGCTTCAGCCGGAACTCGACGGTGTTCTTGCCGACGGCGCGGCTCGCCTTGAGGTCGATCGGCTCCAGGTCGGCCTTGGAACGGAACGCCTTCTTCGGGTCGGCGATCCGGCGGTAGCTGAACAGGACATCGGCGGCGGTGACCGGCTCGCCGTTGTGGAAGGTGGCCTTGCGCAGGGTCACCGTCCAGCGGTCCAGCGCCTTGTTGGGCTCCCACTTCGTGGCGAGGCGGGGCCGCGGCGTCAGCGCGTCGTCGAAGTCCGCGAGCTTGTCGTAGAGGGCCTTGGCGCGGGCCACGTCGGAGAAGAGGCTGGCCAGATGCGGGTCGAGGGTCTCGTTCGCCCCACCGCCGGCGAACGCCGCCCGCAGCTTGCCGCCGCGCCGCGGCTTGCCCCCGCCGCCGCCGGACGAGCCGCCCGAGCCGCAGCCCGCGAGGGCCAGTGCGCCCAGCGCGGCGGCGCCCGACGCGCCGATCAGGAAGCCTCGGCGGCGCAGGGCGGACGGGAGGACGGAATCCGGGGCGGAGGTGGACAGGTCTTCTGTCATGGCGGCAACTCCTGGGAAAGGGGCGGTGTTTCAGAGGGTGGAGGACAGTCGTTCAGAGGGTGGAGGTCAGTCGTGCGACGACATGCAGACGGTCGCCGTCGGTGCGGTCACCGGGCGTATCGCCCTCCTGCCAGTGCGGCTCGGTGCGCGGCCCCGGGCCGTCGTGCAGCGAAAGGAGGGTGAAGCCATGTGCGGTGAGGAAGCGCCGCAGCTCCAGCGGGAGCAGCAGCCGCCAGGCGGAGCGCTGCTCCACCGGCGCCGTCCCGTCGTTGGCGGACCACACCCGGCTGCGGCGCAGCAGCTGCGCGGTCCGGTCGACCCACAGCGTGGTCCGGGAGCGGTAGGCCGTACCCCGCCACTCGAATCCGTTCTCCGCGGGCCCGTCCAGCAGATCGGTGCGGCCCAGGAAGTACGCGCCGTTGCGCATCTCGGCGATCAGCAGCCCGCCCGGCTCCAGGGCCCGGCGGCAGGAGTCCAGCAGCCCGTCGAGCTCGTCGTTGGTGTGGCAGTACAGCAGCGCGCTGTCCAGGCAGACGATCGCGTCGAAGGCGCGCGCACCGAGGTCGAAGCGGCGCAGGTCGGCGCGGGTGTAGGCGGGGCCGGGGTGGTGCTGTCGGGCGTGCGCGAGCATCGCCTCGGAGAGGTCGGCGCCCACGACCCGGCGGCCCGCCGCCTGGAGCCGCGCCGCGTCCCGGCCGGTGCCGCAGCCCAGGTCGAGCACCCGGCGCCCGGCGCCGAGGCGCCGCAGCGTGTCCTCGGCCCAGCGGGCGGCCAGCCCCTCGCCGTCGGGGAACCGCGCCTCGTACAGCTCGGGGTTGTCGGTGAGCAGATTTCCCTCAACGGATATATCGGGTATAGGAGTTGAATTGGTCGTCATCTCTGGCCTCTCATGCGCTCGTCGCCTTCGCGGTCGCCGCGGTCGAGGTCGCTTCCGGGGCGGGCGTCCGCGCTGGCAGCGAGCCGAGCCGCCGCAGCCACCCCACCCCCGCCGCCGAAACCAGGCCGAAGGCGACGCAGCAGGCCCACGGCAGCCACTGCGCCCCGCGCGCCGCGCCGGTGTCCATCGCCCAGCCGACGACGGTGTTGCCGGCCGCGGCCGCCACCCCCGACACGACGTAGAAGACCCCGAAGTAGGTGCCGGTCAGCTCGGCGCGGCCGAAGTCGGGGATCAGCTCCATCACGAACGGCTGGGCGATCATCACGCCGAGGTAGAGCAGCAGCGCCCCCGCCAGCACCGGCAGCAGCGCGACGACCGCCGCGCCCGTTCCGTCCGGGCGGCCGGCGCCCGCCACCACCATTGGTGGCACGAACGCCAGCCCCATCAGGGCCAGTCCGACGGCGACCCACCGGCCCCGGCTGCCGCGTTCCTTGAGCGCCCGGGTCAGCCGCAGTTGAAGCGTCAGATTGGCGACCGTCCCGGTCAGGAACACGATCCCGGCGGCGCCGGCCCAGCCGGTCGCCCGCCGCGCCCCGTCGGGCAGCAGCAGATACAGCTGGTTCTCCATGGTGAACATGCCGACCATGGCCAGCGCGAACGCCAGGAACGCCCGGTTGCCGAGCACCTCGCGCCAGTCGCCGAGCACGCTGGATGTCGCCGGCGGCACCTCGCGGGACGGGAGTACGGCCGCCTGCGCGATGGTCAGCAGCGCGAAGATCCCGGCGGCGGTGACCGCCGAGGCCCGGAAGCCGACCAGCAGCAGCACACTGCCCAGCAGCGGCCCGATCAGCGCCCCGGTCGTCGCGAAGACATTGAACAGCGCGAACGCCTCCGCCTTCCGGCCGCCCGCCTCCTGCGCCAGATAGGCCCGTACGGCCGGGTTGAACAGCGCCCCGGCCAGCCCGCTGAGCACGGACGCGGCGAGCAGCACCGGCAGTCCGTCGCCGAGCGCGAACAGGGCGAAGCCCACGGTCCGCAGCGCGCACCCGGCGATGATCACGCGGCGGGCGCCGAGCCGGTCGGCGGCCGAACCGCCGATGAGGAACAGCCCCTGCTGGCTGAGGTTGCGCACCCCCAGCACGATCCCGACGAGCGCCGCCGACATCCCCAGGTCGTCGCCCATGTGCGTGGCGAGATAGGGGATGAGCAGGTAGAAGCCGGTGTTCACGCCGAGCTGGTTGACCAGCAGCAGGCGGATCGCGAGCGGGAACTCCCGCATCTCACGCCAGGTCTGCACGCCGGGGCCTTTCCGAGGGGGTGGTTGCTGTGAGGGCGCTTGCGGTGGGGTAGCCGGCCACGCGTGGCCGGATGCCGAGGCCCAGCCGGTCGCCGGCCCGTACGGTGCCGTCGGCGCCGCCGATCCCGGTCCACGGGTCGTGGGCGAGCAGCAGATGCCCGTCCAGGTCGACCCAGCGGGCCCGGTCGGCGAGATGCACGGCGGGCGCGATACCGAGCGTGCTGGCGGTCAGACAGCCGAGCATCAGATCCGTACCGCTGCCGGCCAGCAACTCCGCGATGCGCAGCGCCGCATGGACCCCGCCGCACTTGGCGAGCTTGACGTTGATGCCCTGCACCCGGCCGGCCAGCCGCCGCGCGTCCTCGTACGACACGGCGTCCTCGTCGGCGATGAGCGGCAGCGGCGAGCCGGCGGCGAGCACGGCCAGCGCCTCCGGAGTGCCGGGCGCGATGGGCTGCTCGACGGCCTCGACGCCCAGCTCGGCATAGCGGGGCAGCAGTTCCTCGGCCTGTGCGACGCTCCAGGCGCCGTTCGGGTCGAGCAACACGCGGGCGTGCGGGGCGTATTCGCGGATCGTACGGATCCGCGCGAGGTCCTCCTCGGGGTCGGCGGCGCCCGCCTTGGCCTTGATGAGGGTGAAACCGGCCTCGGCGAGGCAGTGCGCGAGGACCGCGGCGCGCTCCGGGGTGGTGATCCCGATGGTGCGGGCGGTCGCGGCGGTCGGCGGGATGAGCGAGCCCAGCAGCTGGTGGACGGGGGCGCCGGCGCGTTTGCCGACGAGGTCGAGCAGCGCCGACTCGACCGCCGCGGTCACCGCGGGCGGCGTACCGGGCCCGGCCAGCTCGCCGGCCCGTACGGCGCCCAGCGCGGTCTCCGGGTCCCCGCACCGCTCGATCGCGGTGGCCGCATCGCGCAGCAGCCGGACCAGGGTGCGGGCGTCCAGACCGAAGTAGGTGCTGGCCACCGCCTCGCCATGGCCGCGCAGCCCGCCCCGCTCGACGGTCAGCCAGACGGCGTCGCGGGCCGCCATCGTGCTGCGCGAGATCCGCAGCGGCTCGGCGAGTTCGAGGCGCGTGGTGCGCACGGTGGTCTTCATGCGGGGGCCTCCTGTGGGGGGTGTGGGGTGGTGGCTGTTGTGCCCGGAGAGCCGGGAGAGGCGGAGCAGGGGGCTGTTCCTGGAGGGGTGGCGCACGGGTCCACGCACGGGTCCACGACCGTCGTGCAGCGCGTCCAGCCGGTCGCCTCCGCTGCGCCGGGGTGCGGGATCTCGACGGGGCGGGTGTGGGCCGCCGCGCAGTCCACCCCGTGCGCCGTGGTGAAGTCGTCGTCGTAGACGGTCGACAGATAGCGGTGCGGCCCGTCGGGAAAGACGGTCGCCACGACCGCGCCGGGGTGCACCCGGGCCGCCCAGGCCGCGACCAGCGCGGCGGCCCCGGTGCTCCAGCCACCGCTGACGAAGCTGGTACGGGCCAGCCGCCGGCAGGCGTCCGCGGACTCGGCCGGGCCGACCCAGTGCACCTCGTCGAACGCCTCATAGGCCACATTGCGCGGATGGATGCTGCTGCCGAGACCGCGCATCAGCCGGGGCCTGGCCGGCTGCCCGAAGATCGTCGAGCCGGTGGCGTCCACCCCGACCAGCCGCAGCGCCGGCCAGCGGTGGCGCAGCGGCGCCACGATGCCCGCACTGTGCCCGCCGGTGCCGACGCTGCACACCAGGACGTCCAGCCGCGGCAGCTCGGCGGCCAGCTCCGCGGCGAGCGACGCGTAACCGGCGGTGTTGTCGGGGTTGTTGTACTGGTCGGGCCAGTACGCACCGGGCAGCCCGTCGAGCAGATCGCGCAGCCGGGCCAGCCGCGCCGCCTGCCAGCCGCCGCGCTCCGCGGGCCGGTCGACGAGTTCCAGGCGCGCCCCGTACGCGCGCAGCAGCCGTCGCATCGACGGCTCCAGCTCGGTGTCGCCGACCAGGACGACGGGATGGCCCAGTGCCTGCCCGGCGAAGGCGAGGCCGACGCCGAGGGTGCCGGACGTGGACTCCACCACGGGTGCGCCGGGCCGCAGTTCACCGCGCTCGCGCGCGCCGAGCAGCATGGACACCGCCGCGCGGGCCTTCATCCCGCCGACGCCGTGTCCTTCGAGCTTGGCCCAGAACCCGGGGTGCGGTCCGGGCAGATCGCCGCTGATCCTGGCCAGCGGGGTACGTCCCAGCAGTGCCAGCAGGCCGGTGTCGGTGTCGGTGGCGCCGTTCCAATGGGCCGATTCCGTGGCCGCTGTGGTGGTGGTCATCGGGCGCCTCCGTAGCGGTGGATGGTGCCGGGGCCGCCGTCCAGCCAGAAGAACGGATACGGCTCGGCGCACACGGCGTGCACTCCCGCACCCAGGAAGCGGGGCAGTACCGCGCTGCCGGTCTGCGCGAACAGCACCAGCGGCAGCCTGTCCTCGGCGGCCCGCGCGCGCAGCGGCTCGAAGGTCCCGTTGCCGAGCGTCATCCCGGAGGCGAGCACCGCGTCACAGCGCTCCAGCGCGGCGAGCGCATCGGTCTCCACCGGCTCGCCCCACTCCGTCCCGCCGCCCTTGAGATCGCACGGCACATACCGCAGCCCCCGCGAACGCAGCGCTTCCAGAAGGGAGTTGACGACACCGACGACCAACACCCGGCCCCCGGGCGGCAGCCCGCACCCGTCCAGCAGCTCCACCACCGCCCGCGCCCGCGCCCGGGACTTCTCCAGCGACGACCCGGCGGGCAGCGCGACGGGCCGCGCGCCGTGCTCGGGTGTGTGCGGCGCGATATGCATCAGATACGCGTCGAGGGCGGCGATCCGCACCACCTGGAGGGGGTGCGCGAGCAGCGAGGCCACATCCGCGCCGACCGCGTCCTCGACGGCGGCGGCCGGCAGCGCACCCGGCTCGGCGGCACACGACCCGACGGCCGCGCCCAGACGCAGGCTGAGCACCTCATTGCGGTAGCCGCTGCCGCGCCCGTCGTGGCGTACGGCCTGACTGGTGGCGAAGGCGGTGGAGACGCGGAGACATCGCGGGTCGGGGCCCAACACGCCGTCCAGTACAGCCTGTTGGAGGGCGGCGAGGCTCTCCCAGGCGGTGAGGCGGGCCCGGTCGGCCTGTATGAGGGAGCTCATCGGGCCGCCACCACCCGCGGCCGCACCGTGGCCAGCAGCTCGGCGACACGCTCCCGCGCCGAGCCGTTCGCGGCGCCGGCGGCCATGATGTGCCCCAGATAGCCGTTGTTGTCGGCGGCGGGCCGCACCCGTGCGCCGGGTTCGGCGAGCCGCACCTCCAGGACGCCGGGCAGCGCTGCCAGCTCATCCGCGGTATCCAGCCCCGCAGCGGTGTCGTACCCCGCCAGGACGCCGTCCTCCTCGCCGTCCTCGCCGGCGGGCGGCAGCAGGAAGCCGATCGCGGCGCTGCCCGTTCCCGTCGGACGGGTGGCCAGATCGGGTTCGCGCCCCAGGGCGAGGTCCACACAGGCGCCGGCCAGGTCGATACCGGTGACATGCCGGACGAGTTCGGTGATGCGGTTGCCCGCCGGACGCGGGTTGACCTCGACGACCCGCGGGCCGGCGGCGGTGAGCTTGATCTCCGTGTGCGCGACGACGTGGTCCAGGCCGAGTCCGGCGATGGCCGCGAGCGCGGTGTCCACGGCGGCGGCCGTCTCGTCGGCGCCGATGGGCGCGGGGAACATATGGCCGGTCTCGATGAACCCGGGCGCACCGCCCACACTCTTGTCGGTGACGCCGACCACCTGCGTACGCCCGTCGAACGACACCGTCTCGACGCTGACTTCGGGCCCGTCCAGCAGCTCCTCCAGCAGGATGGCGGGCGAGCGCAGCTGGCCGCGCGCATTGACCGGGAAGGCGCCGAGGGCGCGGTGGGCCTCCGCCAGCTGCGCCTCATCGTCGATGCGGCGTACGAACATCCCCGCGCACAGGTCCACCGGCTTGAACACCAGCGGATAGCCGATCTCGCGCGCCGCGAGCGCTGCCGCGGCGAAGCCGTCGCAGACCGCGAAGCGGGGACCCGGCACCCCGGCCGCCTCCAGGGTGCGGCGGGTCTCGTCCTTGCGGCAGGCCGCGGTGACCGACTGCGCGGTGGGGCCCGGCAGGCCCAGGTGCCCGGCGATCCGGGCCACCGTCGGCAGGTAGTAGTCGCATGAACTCAGCACCCCGTCGAAGCCCAACGCCTCATGGAGTTGCGCCACTTGGGGCAACAGCGTGGGCACGTCGTTGGTGTCGGCGGTGATGACGTTACGGGCGCCGAGCAGCGGATGGGCCGCCCCTTCGGGTGCGGACCGCAGGTAGTGGTGCAGATCGCGGGTCAGGAACGTGAACGTGTGTCCGGCCTCGGCGATCGCGCGTGGCAGCAGCCGGCTCATCGACCCGACCCAGCTTTCGACCATCAACAGATGCCCCATGACTCCTCATCCCGCGCCGCACTGACGGATCCGGGCAGCCCGAGGGGAGCCCCCGGAGCCGTGGATCCGTGTTGACTGAGGTCATACGATATCGATAATCATTTTCATTGTCATTTCCGATCTTGCCTCGATGGAGCCCCCATGCCCTCCCGACGCCCCCGACCTCCACTGGGGTCCCTGTTGCCGCTGCACCGACCGCCGCTTCGAGCCGTGCGCCGAACTTCCTTTGCGTGCCTTGCTGTTGCCGCCGCCCTCAGCGCTTCTGTGCCCCTCCCGGCGACCGCGTCCGCCGCCGCTGCCCCGCCCCTGGACTTCGGCCCCTGCCCCGCCTCGGTCCCGGCCCCCGCCCCGCCCGCCCGCGTCGAATGCGGCTCGCTCGCCGTCCCCCTCGACCACGACCGACCCCACGGCGAGCGGATACGTATCGCCGTCTCCCGCGTCCGCGCCACCGGAACCCCCGCAGAACGCCGGGGCGTCCTCCTGGTCAACCCCGGCGGACCCGGCGGCTCCGGACTCGGGTACGCCGTCACCAAACGCGCCAAGCTCCCCGAGTCCGTACGGCGCGCGTACGACATCGTCGGCTTCGATCCCCGCGGCACCGGCAGCAGCGCCCCCGTCGACTGCGGCCCCATGGGCGGTCTCTTCGACGCGCCCGGCCCCGACCCGGTCCCGCGGGACCACCCCGCGGAACGCGCCCATCTGCGCGGGCTCCGGCAACTCGCCGTCGACTGCGCCCAAGGCGCCGGCGCGGCGCTGCCCCACCTCTCCACCGTGCAGACCGCCCACGACATGGACGCACTCCGCGCCGCCCTCGGCGAGCGCACCATCGGGTTTCTCGGTGTCAGCTACGGCAGCTATCTGGGCGCCGCGTACGCCGCCGCCCACCCCCATCGCGTCGGCCGGATGGTCCTGGACAGCGTCGTCGGCCCCTGGGACTGGCACGACTTCGACGTCCGGCAGGCCCGCGCACTGCTGCGGCAACGCGACGACCTCTTCGGATGGCTGGCCCGCGACCCCGCCCGCCACGGCCTCGGCGACACCCCGCAGGCCGTACGCGCCTCCTACGCACGCGTACGCAGCGGCCTCGCCGCCCACCCCGCCGAGGGCTTCGGCCCCGCCGAATTCGACCGTGCCGTCTACCGCGCCCTCGGACGTACGGAACGGTGGGCGGGCCTCGGCGACGGCCTGCACCGCTATCTGCGCGACGGCTCGGCCGACGGTCTGCGGCCGGCCGACGACTTCGCCGGGCCCGCGTCACGGACGTACGAAGCCGCCAACCGCACCGTGAAATGCGCCGACGGGCCCGGACCCCGGCCCGGCGAGGTGCTCGCCGACATCCGACGGCTGCGCCGGCTCGACCCGCTTCCCGTGCTCACCGGGCTGGAGGCCACCGCCTGCGCGTACTGGGAGCGCCAGCCCGAGCGGCGCACCCCGCTCGGCAGCCCGCAGGCGCCGCCGGTCCTGCTCGTCGCCTCCGCGCACGACCCGGTCACGCCCATCGAGGGCGCCCGCGCGCTGCGCCGTACGCTGCCGGGTTCGCGGCTGGTCACGCTGGACGACGACTACTCGCACGGGGTGTTCGCCAGTCGGGGGAACGGCTGCGTGGACGACGCGGTGGCGGCGTATCTGGTCGACGGTGCGGTGCCTGCGGGGGACGTACGGTGCGCGGGGGCGGGCCTGCCGTAGCGGGTGTTCCCACGCATGCCGTGAGCGCGCCACCCCTCACCCACTGAGGCGACAAAACGGGGTATTTGCCTTATGACGCCCTAGCGTGGGGACCGTGCCACAGTCATCAGACGCCCCACCCGCCCCGGCCCCCGCACCGGAGGCAGCGGCACCGCCCCGGCCGGGGTCGCCAGCCGTCCGCGCGACGCTGGTGGCCTCGGCCGTCGCCCTCCTCCTGATCGCCGCCATCGTCCTGGGCAGCCGCATGCTGCGGAACTTCGACTCCGCGTTGCTCCCGTACGCCGTGGCGACCGTCTTCCTCGCCTTCGGCGTCACCTACCGCTACACCGTCTGGGTCAGCGCACCGGCCGCCCGAAGGCTGCTCCGGCAAGGCTGGCGCAGCCTCCTCTCCCAGGAGAACTTCCGCAAGGCACCCACCGCCCTGCCCCGGATGCTCGCCACCTACCTCGGCTTCCAGAAATTCCTCGGCGCCCGCTCATACGCCCGCTGGGCCGCCCACCAACTCGTCTTCTGGGGCTGCCTCCTGGCCGCCGTCATCACCTTCCCGCTCACCTGGGGCTGGTTCACCTTCACCTCCGCAAGCGGCCCGGGGCCCGGCTACGAAATGCGGATCTGGGGATTCACCGTCCTCGGCTTCGACTCCGCCGGGTTCCTCGGCTGGGCACTGTTCCACGGCCTCGACCTCGCCGCCGTCCTCGTCATCGCGGGCGCGGGCTACTTCCTGTGGCGACGCATGCGGGACCGCGCCGCCGTCACCGGACAGCGCTTCGCCTACGACATCGTCCCGCTGCTCGCCCTCCTCGTCATCTCCGTCACCGGACTCCTGCTGACCTTCTCCTCGATCTTCCTGCACGGCGGCGGCTACGAATTCCTCGCGGTGCTGCACATGGTGTCGGTGGTCTTCACCCTCATCTACATCCCGTTCGGCAAGTTCTTCCATATCGTGCAGCGGCCCGCAGCCGTAGGAATGCAGCTGTTCAAATACACCGCCCGGCAGGACGAAAAGCTCTTCACCTGCCGCCGCTGCCATGAACTCATCGACACCGCCCCCTACGTGGAGAACCTCCGCGACACCATGCGCGACCTCCACCTGGACTTCGACGAATGGGCCGAATACTGCCCACGCTGCAAACGGATCCTGCGCGGCGGCGCGTACCTCGCGCAGGTAAAGCGGGGGTTCAAGTGACCGGGCGGCAGGGGATTCAGGTGACCGGGCGGCGGAGGGTTCAAGTGACCGGGCCACAAGCGAAATTCGGGCCCCGAGCGGTATTCGGGCCACAACCGACCGAGGGACACCAGTGACGCTGCCCATCGACCCGGCCATCGCCCCGCCCGGCACCCGTACCTTCCGCGACGCCGGCGGCATCCCCGCCGACAAATGGCACGCCAACCAGACCGGCGAAACCCTCGTCCCCACCCACTGCTGCTTCTGCGGCGTGCAATGCGGCATGTATCTCCGCGTCAACCGGTCCGGCAAGGTCTTCGGCGTCGAACCCCGCAACCACGACATCAACCGGATGCGGCTCTGCCCCAAAGGCATCAACGCCTACCAGCAGGTCAACCACCCCGACCGGCTCACCACCCCGCTGATCCGCAGCAGCCGCGACGAACCCTTCCGGGAATGCTCCTGGGACGAGGCCCTCGACTTCACCGTCGCCGAAATCCGGCGCATCCAAGACACGTACGGAGCGGACGCCTTCGGCATGCTCGGCGGCGCCTCCCTCCACACCGAAAAGACCTACCTCGTCGGCAAATTCGCCCGGGTCGCCCTCAAAACCAGACACATCGACTACAACGGCCGCCTGTGCATGGTCAGCGCGGCCGGCGCCAACAAACTCGCCTTCGGCATCGACCGGGCCGCCAATCCCTTCTCCGACATCCTGCTCAGCGACTGCGTCCTCATCGCGGGATCCAATGTCGGCGAATGCTTCCCCGTGATGACCCAGTACGTGTGGGGCGCGAGGGACCGGGGCGCGCGGCTCATCGTCATCGACCCCCGCGAAACCCCCATCGCCCGCACCGCCGACCTGCACGTACCCCTCAAACCCGGCACGGATTCCGCCTTCTTCAACGCCGTGCTGCATGTCATCATCCGCGAGCAATTGACGGACGAGGCGTATATCGCGGCCCACACCACCGGCTGGGACGACGTCAAGAAAACAGCCGAGGGCTACCCGCCCGCCCGAGCCGCCGAAATCTGCGGGATCCCGGCCGCACAGATCGAACAGGTCGCCCGCTGGTTCGCCGGCGCCGAACGCGCCATGGCCTGGCACGCGCGCGGCGTCGAACACCACAGCCAGGGCGTCGAGAACTGCCTGTCCATCATCAACATGTGTGTCGCCACCGGCCACCTCGGCCGCCCCGGCGCCGGATACGGCACCATCACCGGCCAGGGAAACGGCCAGGGCGGCCGCGAACACGGCCAGAAGGCCGATCTGCTGCCCGGCGGCCGCTCCATCACGAACCCCGAACACCGGCAGCAGATCTGCGACATCTGGGGCATCGAGGAATCCGAACTCCCGTCCGCCGGGACGTCGATGATGGAAATGGTCCACCAAATGCGGCGCCGAGAAATCCGCGGCCTCATCGGGACCTGCAACAACCCCTTCGTCTCCCTCCCCAACTACCAAGTGGTGAAGGAGGGTTACGACGCTCTCGAATTCCACCTCCAACTGGACTTCTTCCTGTCCGAGACCGCGGAGAACGCCCACGTCGTCCTCCCCGTCACCGTCTGGGCCGAGGACGAAGGCGTCATGGCCAACGCCGAAGCCCGCGTCATCAAACACAACAAGGCCCAGGACCCGCCCCCCGGCGTACGCACCGACACCTGGGTCATGTGCGAACTCGCCCGCCGCCTCGGCGCCGGCGACAAGTTCGCCTTCACCGGCTCCCGCGACGTATTCGAAGAACTCCGCACCGCCTCCGCCGGAACCGTCAACGACTACTACGGCATCACCTACGAACGCCTCGAAGAAACCGGCGGTATCGCCTGGCCCTGCCCGGCAACCGACCACCCGGGCACCCCCCGCCTCTTCGAGGACGGCCGCAGCTACCACCCCGACGGCAGAATCCACCTCCAAGCCGTCGAATGGCACCCGCCCATCGACCCGTACAGCGAGGAATTCCCCCTCTCCCTTACCACCGGCCGCACCGTCGCCCACTACCTTTCCGGCAACCAGACCCGACGCCTCGGCGCCCTCGTCGAACAGACCCCGCGCCCCTGGGTGGAGGTCCACCCCTCGCACGGCTTCCGCAACGGCGACCCCGTACGCGTCGTCACCCGCCGCGGCACCGCGGTCCACCCCGCCCTCGTCCTCGAATCCATCCGCCCCGACACCCTCTTCATCCCCTACCACTGGCCGTACCCCACCGCCGCCAACGTCCTCACCATCGACGCCCTCGACCCCCGCTCGAAGATCCCCGAATACAAGGTCTGCGCCGCCCGTATCGAGGCCGCGACCACCGTCGACGAGGTCCCCGCCCCGCCCACCGCGCCCGGCCGCCAGGCCCGCACCGGGACGCGGCTCTCCCGCACCGCCCCGCTCCCACCGACTGCACCCCAGGGCCGCGGTACCGCGGAAAGGGGCTGACACCGCCATGATGGGCAAAACGATCTTCATCGACCCGGGCCGCTGCATCGGCTGCCAGGCATGCGTATCCGCCTGCCGGGAATGCGACTCGCACCGCGGCACATCGATGATCCACCTCGACTACCCCGACGAGGGCAGCTCCGTCGCCGCCCTCCCCACCGTCTGCATGCACTGCTCCGACCCGGTCGCCCCCTGCGCCGAGGTCTGCCCCGCCGACGCGATCCTCGTCACCCCCGACGGCGTCGTCCAACAGGCCGACACCACCCGCTGCATCGGCTGCTCCAACTGCGTCAACGCCTGCCCCTTCGGCGTACCGAAGATCGACCTGGCAGCCAAACTCCAGATGAAGTGCAACCTTTGCTACGACCGCACCGCCTACGGGCTGGCGCCCATGTGCGCCACCGTCTGCCCCACCGGCGCCCTCTTCTACGGCACCCTCGAAGAACTCCGGACCGAGCGTCCCGGAGTCGAGGTCGCCGACTCCTTCACCTTCGGCGATGTCGTGGTGAACACCGGTGTCGCGATGGTCGTCCCCGCGGACAAGGTCCGGTGGCCGGTACCGGGCGGACTCCCGGTGGTCGAGATCAACGGCCGCGATGCGCTTCCACCGGAAGCCGGCAGCGGGTGCCGGGCGGCCGGATCGGACGGCCGATGAGCACGATGCAACAGCCACCGGCGGTGGGCGGGGAAGGACGACCCCCGGGTGAGGGAGGACAGCCCCCGGGCGGGGACGAGCATCTTCCGGCCGGGAAAGGGGATTTCTCCCCCCAACCCCCACCGCGTCCCCTCTCCCTCTCCGGCCAGGACGAAGCCGCCCTCCGCGACCGGATCAGCGCCGGCTCACTCACCACCCGCCGCGACTACCTGCGGATCGTCGCCACCGTCTCGGGCGGCCTCGCCATCGGCGGGCTGGGCGTCGCCGGGGGAGTGCTGCACCGCCGCGGCGACGGCGACGGCGACATCAAACTCGTCGCCGCAAGCATTGCCCTCGGCGAGTCCGTCGCCTTCCGCTACCCCGGCGAGGAGGACCGCGCGGTGGCCGTCCGCCTCGCCGACGGCACCCTCGCCGGCTACTCCGCCGTCTGCACCCACCTCGCCTGTGCCGTCCTGTGGCGCAGGGAACGCGGCCCGGAGGGCGAGCTGTACTGCCCCTGCCACGAAGGCGCCTTCAACGCCCGCACCGGCGAGGTCACGGCCGGACCGCCGCTCCGCGCACTGCCCAAGGTCGTGCTCTACGAACGTGACGACGGCAGCGTCTGGGCAATCGGCACCGCCCGCTCCGGCGAAAGCATCAAAGAGGGCCTGTGCCGCCAACTCATCCAGAAGGACCCGGAGTTGGCGGGCCGAGCAGGCTGCCCGGGCGCCAAGCGAGGCAGCGATACGGATGGCTGGACGGGCACCGTGACGAACGACCGCACCCGAGGGAGCGAACCCTCTTGACCGACTCCCCGCCGCCCCCGCCCCCCACCCCGCCCACTCCTCCTGGCGCTCCCCCGACCCCTCCCCTTCCCGCTTCACCGCCCTACCGCCCCGGCAGCGCGGACCCCCGCCTCAACCGCCCTGTACGCGAGCGATACCCGCAGATCCGGTCGACCAGTGGCTACGGCGACCCACGGGTGCACAGCACAGGCCCGGGACCAGGTGCCGGCACCGACCAGGACCCGGAGCGCTCCTCGAAGCTGTCCGGCCGCCTGATGCTGGCGATGACCGTCGTCGTCGGCCAGCTGTGGGCGCTGGCCGTCGCAGTCGACGAATGGATGCGCGGCGACACCACCACGGCCTGGTGGTCCGCGGGATTCCTGGTCCTCTCCTTCTTCGTGGTGCTGGGCCTGTGGTCAATCGACAAGAACGACCGGTGACCCATGCCCAGGCTGACCCATGCCCAGGCCAGGAACGCCCCCAGCGCCCGCTCTCGATGCCCGCCCACCGAGGGGCCGGCCAGGGGCGGGCTAGTCCTCTTCGCGCAGGACCAGATCGAGCAGCCCGGGGAAGCGGGCGTCGAACTCCTCGCGGCGCAGGCGATTGAGGCGTTTGGGGCCTTGGTCGCGCTGTTCGACCAGGCCTGCGCCGCGTAGCACCGCGAAGTGGTGGCTGAGCGCTGCTTTGCCGACGGGTACGTGGAAGCTGCCGCAGCTGTGCGACCACTCGGCGGCTCCGGCCAACTCGCGTATGAGCTGCAGCCGTACGGGGTCGGCGAGCGCGGCGAGCGCGGTCTCGACGGGGACGTCCTCGGGGTGGGTGTGCACCGGAACGGCGCGGTGACTGCTGCGGTCGGACATGCCGTGATCCCCCTTGCCAAGTGTTCGATCCAGATCTTACAGTCAGAGTGTTCGCTTTTCATTGAACACTCGTGGGGGTGTGTGCTGTCATGCGTGCGGTTGAGTTCCAGGAGTACGGCGGACCGGAGGTCCTGAGGGTCGTGGAGGCCGAGGCTCCTGAGCCCGGCCGGGGGCAGGTGAGCATCGATGTCGCGTACGCCGGTGTGAATTTCGCCGACCTCAAGGCCCGCGCCGAGGGCTACCGCGTCCCGTCCCTGCCGTTCCGTCCGGGCTTGGAAGTCTCCGGGCGCGTTCGCGCCGTCGGCCCGGGCGTCGAGGGGCTGCGGCCGGGCCAGGAGGTCGCGGCGCTCACGGAAGGCGGCGCCTATGCGGAGGTCGTCGTCACCACCGCGGCGACCACCTTCCTGCTTCCGCAAGGCGTGAGCCTGCGCACCGGGGCCACTCTGCCGACGGTGCTGCCCAGTGCGCATGCCCTGCTGCACGAGGTGGGTCGCCTGCGGGCAGGCGAGACCGTGCTCGTCCAGGGCGCGGCAGGCGGGATTGGTACGGTCGCGGGGCAACTGGCGAAAGCGGCGGGCGCAGCCGCCGTCTACGGCGTCGTGTCGGAGGCGTCGAAGGCCGCGCACGCACTCAAGTACGGCTACGACGAGGTGTTCGTCGGCTCGGGCTTCGCCGAAGACGTCCGCCGTGCCACCGGTGGACGAGGAGTCGACCTCGCCCTGGACCCTGTTGGCGGCGACACCTTCCGGCACAGCCGGGACGCTCTTGCCGTCTTCGGCCGCTTGGTCTCGTTCGGTAATGCGAGTTCCGCCGAGCCCTGGCAGGTGGGCCAGCCCGAGCTGTACCCGCTGGGGCTCTCGGTCTCGGGTTTCTCCATTCTCTCCTTGGCCCAGACGGCACCGGAGGCACTACGCGAGCTGGCCGAACACGCCTTCCTTACGATCGCCGACGGCACCGTGGAACTCCCCGTCACAGCCGAGTTCCCGCTCGCCGACGCATCCGAGGCGCACCGGCTCATCGGCAGTCGCAAGAGCACCGGCAAGCTGCTTCTGCGGGTTGGCCGAAGCTGACGGCCCCCGGCGCCGGAACCCCGCCGCCGCCCCTTGCGGCGGGCAGACGCGTGCATCGTTGTCCGAAGCGCCGTGGCAGGTTGCGCGGGCCGTCGGGCGCCGCCCGGTGGCCCGTACCCTGAAGGGGTGAGCACCACCCCCGAACCCGAAGCGGCCCCCGCGCCCCAGACGCCCCCGGCCGAGCCCGCCGCGCGCCCGGCCCCCCGGCCTGCCGCCGCCCTGATCTTCGACGACCCGCTGAACCAGCAGTCCTCGGACGACACCGACCGCGGCTGGGGCGAGCGTCCCGCGGGCGGCGCGGACAGCGCTGCCGACCTGGCCCGCTTCCTCGACGAAAAACCGCCCCACCACCTCTGAGCGAGGCGATGAGGCGGCGTGTGCCGGCCGTGGGCGCCCGTTACCGCTGAGTCTTCTGATTGATGATTGTTGCCCCCACGGCGGAGCCGTTCGGGGAGGGCGAGCCGTTGCGCTGTGCGATCAGGGCGTCGCGGATTTCGGTGAGGAGCTCGATCTCGGTCGGGTCCGCCGGGGCGTCGTCGGCCGGCTTCTTGGCGTCCTGGCGGGCCTTCCACTTGTTCATCGGAAGGATCATGAGGAAGTAGACGACCCCGGCGGTGATCACGAACGTCAGCGCCGCGCTGAGCACCGAGCCCCACAGGACGTAGATGCCGTCGGTGAATTCGCCCGTCTTCTTGTCCGGGTGGCAGCTGGCGCTGAGGCAGGCCTTGTAATGGTCGAGGTTCTGCGAGCCGAGGGCGCCGATGATCGGGTTGATGACGCCCTTGACCACGGCCTGGACGATGTTCGTGAACGCCGCACCGACGACGACCGCGACCGCGAGTTCGATGACGTTGCCGCGCATCAGGAATTCCTTGAATCCCTGCAGGACGCCCTTGTTCTCGCTCACCTGACAGCCTCTTTCCACGCTCACAACGGACGGTGCAACCACAATCAGCACCGCAACTTACGGCAGGGCAGGGCAGAGGTGTCCAGTCGCGCAACACGAACCGGCGATCGACCAGTGCGTCAGTGCGGATCGATGGGGCGATATCGGCGATGGGGGCGCGCCGCCTCGGGCGCGCGGCAGCCGCCCGGCCGCTCGCAGCAGTTTTGCGTGCGGTGGGTGGGGACGCCACTCGATCTTGGGGCATGGCTACCGCGCTCCGGAGGTCGTCGCGGCCGGGCAACCGGGGGCGGACGCGGCGCGTACGGCGTCTGCCGGGATGCCGGTGGCCAGTGCTGCGGCGGTCATCGCCAGGCCGGCGGCCAGCAGGCGCTGCCGCGTGGCCCGTCGCCAGCGGTGCCGGACGCTCCCCGCCCGTACCGGCTCGAAGTGGGGCACTTCACACCGTGGGGGAGTGGGGAGAGGAGGGGCGGCGAGGAGCGGCTCGGTGGAGTCGAGGGGATCGGCGGGGAGGATGAGGTCAGTGGGGTCAGTGGGGTCACTGGGGTCGATGGTGGGGGTGTACGGACGGGGCATGGTGATCACCGCCTGCGGTGAGGAGTTTCGGACCCGAGATCGGACCCGAGATCGGACCCGAGATCGGACCCGAGATCGGACCCGAGATCGGACCCGAGATCGGACCCGAGATCGGACCCGAGACCGGATCCGAGACCGAACCCGAGACCGGACCGGATGACCGGATCCGAGGTTCGGGCCCGGCGATCACCACCGTGCCGGATTTCGCCGCGGCCCGCTCCGGGCTGTGGACGGCCCCGTCCATGTGGACAACTCGGCCACCCGCCAGGGGCGGCCGGGCGTCCTCAGCCCGTCACGGCAGCTCGATGCCCAGATCCCAGCCGGCATGCGCGTCCGCGCAAAGGCAGTTCCGTGTGGTGCTGTCGGGGAGTGCGCCCACCGCGTCGAACAGCACCTCGCGGAGGCGGCCGACGTTCTCGCCGAAGACCCTGAGCACCTCCTCGTGGGAGACCCCGTCGCCGGTCTCGGCGCCCGCGTCCAGATCGGTGACCAGCGCCAATGACGTGTAGCACAGGCCCAGTTCACGGGCCAGGACGGCCTCCGGGTGGCCGGTCATGCCGACCACGGACCAGCCCTGCGCGGCGTGCCAGCGCGACTCCGCGCGGGTCGAGAAGCGCGGGCCCTCGATGACGACGAGGGTGCCGCCGTCGACCGGCTCCCAGTCGCGGCCGCGGGACGCCGTCAGCGCGGCTTGGCGGCCGGTGGGGCAGTACGGGTCGGCGAAGGTCAGGTGGACGACGTTGGGGACGCTGCCGTCGGGCAGGGGCGCGCCGTCGAAGTAGGTCTGCGGGCGGGCCTTCGTACGGTCGATGAGCTGGTCCGGCACGAGGAGCGTCCCCGGGCCGTATTCGGGGCGCAGGCTGCCCACGGCGCACGGGCCGAGCACCTGGCGCACGCCGACCGAGCGCAGCGCCCAGAGGTTGGCGCGGTAGTTGATGCGGTGCGGCGGGAGGTGGTGTTCGCGGCCGTGCCGGGGCAGGAACGCGACCTGGCGGCCCGCGATCTCCCCGAGGAAGAGCGAGTCGCTGGGGCTCCCGTAGGGGGTGTCCACCGTGATCTCGGTCACGTCGTCGAGGAAGGAGTAGAAACCCGACCCGCCGATAACGCCAATCTCCGCGTCAGCCATGCCGGTCACACTATCGGGGCGGACTGGCGGGGGGTCCTCGTGCCCCTGAAGAGCTGGGGGGGGGGGAGGGCCGCCGGAAATGCGGCGGACCCCGCCGTCAGCGACGGCGGGGTCCGGGGAAGTGCAGGTCAGGCGGCCGAGCTGCTGCTGGAGGGCGCCGAGGAGGAAGACGTCGAGGACGAGGTCTTCGTGTCGGAGCCGGCCGAGGAGCCGGAGCTCGACGAGTCCGAGGACGACGAGGAAGACGCACCGCTCGTGGCCGAGGAGGACTTCGCGGGGCTGCTGCTGGACGACGAGCCGCGGCTGTCGTTGCGGTAGAAACCGGAGCCCTTGAAGACGATGCCGACCGCGGAGAACACCTTCTTGAGGCGTCCGGCGCAGCTGGGGCACTCGGTGAGCGCGTCGTCGGTGAACTTCTGGACCGCTTCAAGGCCCTCGCCGCACGCGGTGCACTGGTACTGGTAGGTCGGCACTTGACTTCCTCCTGGCACTCTCACTCGATGAGTGCTAACGACGATCCATAGTGCAGTATTCCGGCCCGTCAGTCCACTGTGACCGGCATACGGTGACCGACCCCACGCTCGTCCGGGCCGTCGTTCAGCTCCCGCCCGAGGCCGCCGGAGACGGAACCGGAGACGGAACCGGAGACGGAATCGGAGGCGGAATCGGAGGCAGAACCGGAGGGGCGCTCGGCGGCTCGGTCGGCGGCTCGGTCGGCGGAGCCGACGATCACCGTCGACGAGCGCGGCATCAGGTGCGCACGGAGCGCCAGCAGCACCGTCAGGGCCAGCACCGTGCCGGCCAGCGGCACCAGGAATCCGGTGCTCGGCCCGAAGCGGTCCGCCAGCTGGCCGGACGCGGTGGCCGCGGCCGCCTGGCCCAGCGCGACCGCGCCGGTCAGCCAGGTGAAGGCCTCGGTACGGGCGGCGGCCGGCACCAGCGACTCGACGAGCGTGTAGCCGGTGATCAGGGCCGGGGCGATGCACAGGCCGACGACCAGGCCGACGGCGCCCAGCAGCGGTACCGCGGTCACCGCCCACAGCGGGGTGGTGGCCAGCGCCAGCAGCCCGTAGGCGACCAGCAGACGGCGTCGCGGGCCGACCTTCCAGGCGATCGCGCCGCAGGCGATGCCCGCGAGCATGTTGCCGCCCGCGAAGATCCCGTAGAGCACGCCGTTGATGCCGGGCTGGCCGATGTCCTGGGTGAAGGCGGTCAGCGAGACCTGCATGCCGCCGAAGACGGCGCCGATGCCGAGGAACGCCACGATCAGGACGCGTACGCCGGGCACCGACAGTGCCGAGACGCGGGGCCGGCCGTCGGCCTGCGCCCGGTGGACGGGCGGCTGGCTGCGTCGCTGCGAGGCGAAGAGCAGGCCGCCGGCCAGGGTCAGTACGGCCTCGGCGATCAGGCCGGCCGCCGGGTGGACGCCGGTGCACAGCGCGGTCGCCAGCACCGGGCCGACGACGAAGGTGAACTCGTCGGTGACCGACTCGAAGGCGGCGGCGGTCGGCATCAGCGGGCTGCCGCCGAGCCGGGCGGCCCAGCGGGCCCGCACCATCGGGCCGACCTGCGGCGTGGAGGCGCCCGTGGGGACGGCCACCGCGAGCAGCGCCCACAGGGGGGCGTGCGCGAGGGCCAGGGTGATCAGGGCGCAGACGCCCGCGACGTGCACCAGGACGCCGGGGAGCAGCACCGCGCGCTGGCCGAAGCGGTCGGCGAGCTTGCCGCTCTGCGGGGCGAACAGTGCCATCGAGACACCGGTCGCGGCGGAGACCGTGCCGGCGATGCCGTAGGAGCCGGTGGTGGATTCGACGAGCAGCACGATGCCGATCGTCAGCATCGCGAACGGCTGCCGGGCCAGAAAGCCGGGCAGCAGGAATGTCCATGCACCGGGGGTGCGCAGCAGTTGTCCGTAACCAGGACGGGAGTCCTTGACCGCGGATGCCACGGCCGGGCCTTTCTGCCGCCTGGTAGCACGCCGCCGCGAGGTCGTCACGGGTAACGCGCCGAGAGCTGTCCTCTCGCGCAGGACCGAGTGATACCGCGTGGTCCGCACCGGGGAAGGTGGCTGCGTGTGGCAGGGGACCGCGGCCGCTGAGCGGTCGCGCCAGCTCTGCGTCAGGCAGAGGTGGTTCGTTGATGTTGCTTCTTCATACTACAGGTCGAAGTGCGTGGAGCCCTGGGATTAACCAGGGCTCCACGGAAAATTCCTTGAGATCGGTGGAGATCTACGGCACATTCCGCGTCCAGCGGGCGCCGCGGCCGTTTGTTCAGCGGCTGCCGCGGCCCTTGGAAAGCCGCTCGCGGAAGGCGCCGAGCCGGAACCGCACCAGGGCGCCGCCGACCCCGCCGGCCGGTGCCGTCCCCACCTCGCCGGTCGGACGGGCCCCACCGGCCTCACCTGCCGCGGCGCCACCGGCCTCGCCCGCCCCCAGCCAGCCGGCCAGCTTGCCGCCCTGGGAGACCGCCTGCAGCCGGTCCTCGGCCGCGTCGCGCACCGGGTCGGTGGCGACCACCAGCAGCTCGTCGCCGTGCCGCAGCACCGTCGTGGGCGCCGGTACGAAGCTTGTGCCGTCCCGTACGACCAGGGTGACCGCGGCGCCCTTGGGCATCCGCAGCTCGCCGACCTCGACGCCGTGCATCCGGGACGTCGGCCCGATCGAGGTGGACAGCAGATGGCCGCGCAGCCGTTCCAGGGGCGCGGACTCGATGCCCAGGTCGGCGGCCTCCTTCCCGTCGCCGAGCTGCAACCGCCTGGCCAGCCACGGCAGCGTCGGCCCCTGGATGAGCGTGTAGACGACGACCAGGACGAAGACGATGTTGAAGACCCGTTCGCTGCCGGGCACGTCGCCCACCATCGGGATGGTGGCCAGCACGATCGGCACCGCGCCGCGCAGCCCGGCCCAGGACAGCAGCGTCTTCTCCTGCCACGGCATCCGGAACGGCACCAGTGCCGCGAATACGGACGTCGGCCGGGCCACGATCGTCAGGATCAGGCCGATGACCAGCGCGGGGACGAAGTCGTTGACGAGGCGGTGCGGGGTGACCAGCAGACCGAGCAGGACGAACATGCCGATCTGGCCGATCCAGCCGACGCCCTCGGCGAAGCCGCGGGTGGCCGGGGCATGCGGCAGCTTGGCGTTGCCGAGGATCATCGCGGCCAGGTAGACGGCGAGGAAGCCGGAGCCGTGCGCCAGCGCGCCGGCCGCATAGGCGGAGACGGCGATGGCCATGACGGCGATCGGGTAGAGGCCGGAGGCGGGCAGTGCCACATGCCGCATGCCGTACGCGCCGAGCCAGCCGATGGCCAGCCCGATGGCGGCGCCGATCGCCAGCTCCAGGGTGATCTCGCCGATCAGGACGTACCAGTGGTCGACCGGCCCGGCGGTGGAGAAGGCCACCACGAGGATGACCACAGGGGCGTCGTTGAAGCCGGATTCGGCTTCCAGGACACCCTTCAGCCGCGCGGGCAGCGGCACGCTGCGCAGCACGGAGAACACCGCGGCGGCGTCCGTGGACGAGACCACCGCGCCGATCAGCAGTGCCTGGCGCCAGTCGAGCCCGGCCAGATAGTGCGCTCCGGCCGCGGTGACCCCCACGCTCACCGCGACGCCGACCGTCGAGAGCAGCGCCGCCTGGGGTAGCGCCGGTTTGATCTCTTTCCACTTGGTGCCGAGGCCGCCCTCGGCGAGGATCACGACCAGGGCGGAATAGCCGAGGAGCTGGGTCAGCTCCGCGTTGTCGAAGATGACCCCGCCGAGGCCGTCCTGCCCTATGGCGATGCCTATCCCCAGGTAGATGAGCAGACTGGGGAGCCCGCTGCGCGAGGAGAGCCGTACTGCGGCCACCGCTATGAGCAGTACGAGCGAGCAGATCAGCAGGAGTTGATTGAGGTGGTCGACAGTCAGGGGAGCTGGTCCTTCCTCGCACGGGTTCCGTTGGGGGACATCGGAGACTGGGGGGCGGGGGTTCCTTACCGTATCTAGTTACTGAGACTAACAATTTACCATTACTTGAAAGTTTCATGTTGCTGGTGGTGACTCCGCGTAGGGGTCGCCGAACCCGTGCGCCTATGGTTGCTCCAGCACTCCCACCCTGCCCCTCGAAGGACAGAGATGCCCGCCAACAAGTCCGGCCCAGCCCCAAAGAAGAAGAAGGGGCGGCGTGGCCGCCTCGTACTGATCACGGTCGTGCTTGTGCTGGTGGCGGGCATCGGCTGTGGCGCGTTCTGGGGGGTCGGCACCGTACGCGCCTCCTTCCCGGAGACCACCGGCTCGCTCAAGCTCCCAGGTCTGTCCGGCCCGGTCGATGTCTCGCGGGACGGCAACGGCATCCCGCAGATCTACGCCGACACCGACGAGGACCTCTTCCGCGCCCAGGGCTTCGTCCAGGCCCAGGACCGCTTCTGGGAGATGGACGTACGTCGCCACATGACGGCCGGCCGGCTCTCGGAGATGTTCGGCAAGAGCCAGGTCAAGACCGACACGTTCCTGCGCACCCTCGGCTGGCACCACGTCGCGCAGAAGGAATACGACACCAAGCTCTCGCCCAGCACCAAGAAATACCTCCAGGCCTACTCCGACGGCGTCAACGCCTACCTCAAGGACCACGAGGGCTCGGCGCTGTCCCTGGAGTACGCGGCGCTGGACTTCGAGAACGACTACAAGCCGGAGAAGTGGACGCCGGTCGACTCGGTGGCCTGGCTCAAGGCGATGGCCTGGGACCTGCGCGGCAACATGCAGGAAGAGATCGACCGCTCCCTGATGACCAGCCGCTTCACCCCGGCCCAGATCGCCGAGCTCTACCCGCAGTACCCGTACAAGCGGAACAAGCCGATCGTCGAGGGCGGCGCGGTCGACCCCGCCACCAAGCAGTTCCGCCCCAAGGGCACGGCCGCCAACGCCCCGGCCGGGACCGGCGGCGCCGCCTCCGGCCTGCAGTCGCAGCTCTCCTCGCTGTCCAAGACCCTCGACGAGGTCCCGGCGCTGCTCGGCCCCAACGGAAGCGGTATCGGCTCCAACTCCTGGGTCGTCTCCGGTGACCACACCACCACCGGCAAGCCGCTGCTCGCCAACGACCCGCACCTGGCGCCCCAGATGCCTTCGCTCTGGTACCAGATGGGCCTGCACTGCCGTACCACCGGCCCCAAGTGCAACTACGACGTCTCCGGTTTCACGTTCTCCGGGATGCCGGGCGTCGTCATCGGCCACAACCAGGACATCTCCTGGGGCATGACCAACCTCGGTGCGGACGTCTCCGACCTGTACCTGGAGAAGATCAACGCCGACGGGTACCTCTACGACGGCAAGCAGCGGGCCTTCACCACCCGCAAGGAGACGATCAAGATCGCCGGCGGGGAGAGCCGCGACATCACCGTCCGCGCCACCAACAACGGGCCGATCGTCTCCGACCGCGACGACGAGCTGTCCAAGGTCGGCAAAGACGCGCCGGTCGGCAACGCCGCCCCGGACCGCGGCGACGGCTACGCCGTATCGCTGCGCTGGACCGCGCTGACCCCCGGCAACTCCATGGACGCCGTCTTCGAGCTCGGCCGGGCCAAGGACTGGAGCAGCTTCCGCAAGGCCGCCGAGCACTTCGAGGTCCCGTCCCAGAACCTGATCTACGCCGACACCAAGGGCCACATCGGCTACCAGGCCCCGGGCCGGATCCCGGTCCGCGCCAAGGGCGTCGACGGCACCCTCCCGGCGCCCGGCTGGGACCCGAAGTACCAGTGGACCGGCTACATCCCGCAGAAGGCCCTGCCGTACGAGTACAACCCGGCGCG
The DNA here is from genome assembly GCF_040654775.1 of Streptomyces sp. NPDC050636. NCBI lineage: Bacteria > Bacillati > Actinomycetota > Actinomycetes > Kitasatosporales > Streptomycetaceae > Streptomyces > Streptomyces sp. NPDC050636. The sequence continues at coordinate 88,020 of NZ_JBFAIP010000001.1, read as the reverse complement.
CGGCTTCATCGTGACCGCCAACCAGGCCGTCGTCGACGAGGCCAAGTACCCGTACCTGCTCACCAAGGACTGGGGCTACGGCTCCCGCAGCCAGCGGATCAACGACCTCATCGAGTCGAAGATCAAGGACGGCGGCAAGGTCTCGACGGATGACATGCAGACCTTCCAGAAGGACAACAGCAGCGAGATCGCCCGGCTGCTGACGCCCTACCTGACGAAGATCGACATCAAGGACAAGTACGTCCGCGACGCCCAGCAGCTGCTGGAGGGCTGGGACTTCACCCAGGAGCCCGACTCCGCCGCGGCCGCCTACTTCAACGCGGTCTGGCGCAACACCCTCAAGCTCGCCTTCGGCAACAAGATGCCCAAGGAACTGCGGGTCGAGGGCCAGTGCCTGAACGTCCCCCCGGCCAACGAGACCGGCCCCGCCGACGACCTCCAGAAGCTGGTCCGCGAATGCGGCGAGCGGGCCGGCGACAGCGCCCAGCCCGACGGCGGCGACCGCTGGTACGAGGTCGTCCGCAACATCCTGGACGACCCGGACAACGCCTGGTGGAAGACCGAGGCCCGGCCCGGACAGCCCGGCGACAAGAACCGCGACCAGCTCCTCGCGCACGCCATGCAGGACGCCCGCTACGAGCTGACGTCCAAGCTCGGCAAGAACATCGACAACTGGAGCTGGGGACGGCTGCACCAGCTGTTCCTGAAGAACCAGACCCTGGGCACGGACGGGCCCGGCCCCCTGCAGGGCCTGTTCAACCGAGGCCCGTGGAACCTCGGGGGCGGCGAGGCCGCGGTGGACGCCAGCGGCTGGAACGCCGCGGGCGGCTACAAGGTCACCTGGGTCCCGTCGATGCGGATGGTCGTCAACCTCGCCGACCTCGACAAATCCCGCTGGATCAACCTCACGGGCGCCTCCGGGCACGCCTACCACACGAACTACTACGACCAGACCGACAAGTGGGCCAAGGGCGAACTGCTGCCGTGGGCCTTCAGCGAGAAGGCCGTGAAGAAGGCGGCGAAGGAGACGCTGACGCTGTCCCCGTGAGGCAGCCGGTAACACCTGGCTGTAACGCTGTTACGGCGAGAACGCTGTAACGCCGTCACACCAACACCATCGGGCGGGCCGGAGATCTTCCGGCCCGCCCGATGGCTTTCCCCGATGGTGTTTCCCGGGGGCGTACGGCCCGGTGTCAGGCCCCCGTACGGCCCCCGCCCGCCCGCGCGAACCGGTGCACCCCCGACGGAGTCACCGCCGCGTGCACATGGCGGTCGTGCGGCTCGGCCGGCACCCGCGCCAGCACCTCCGTGTCGTAGAGCAGCACCACCAGCGCCGGATCGGCCCCGGCCCGCTCCAGCCGCGCCAGCACCCGGTCGTACGAGCCGCCGCCGCGCCCCAGCCGCAGCCCACGGCCGTCCACCGCCAGACCGGGCAGCAGCACCACATCGGCCCCGGTGACGGCCTCCGGGCCCAGCCGCCCGCCGTCCGGCTCCAGCAGCCCGCGGCCCGCCCGCACCAGGCGCTCGGCGCCCTCGTAGGGCGCCCAGTCCAGATCGTTGTCCGGCAGGAGAACGGGCAGCAGCACCCGCACCCCGTCGGCCCGCAGCCGGTCCAGCAGAGCGCGCGTGGAGGGCTCGCTGCCGATCGAGACATATGCGGCGACGGTCAACGGGACGGCCGGAAAGGGAGATTCGCCACCAGGAAATTCGCCAACAGGAAATTCACCGACGGGAGATTCGAGATCTGCGTCACGCTCGCGCGCTTCTTCCCGCGCGGCCCGGAACTCGTCCAGTTCCAGCGTCCGCCGGGCCAGCGCCTCCCCCGTCGCCGTGACGACATCCGGCGGCAACGCTCTTCTAACCTCCAGGAGATCCTGCCGCAACCTGCGCTTTCTACCGTGATCAATGCTCACTGTGGGCCCTTGCTCCCGCTCTCATGCTCTATTCACCAGACCCTCATCATCCTTCCGATAGGGCCGGTTATGGTGGCGCGCATGACCCCATCGCACACGCGGATCAGCAAGGCTGTCATCCCTGCAGCCGGCCTCGGCACCCGGTTTCTCCCCGCCACCAAGGCCACCCCCAAGGAGATGCTCCCGGTCGTCGACAAGCCCGCCATCCAGTACGTGGTGGAGGAGGCAGCCGCCGCCGGGCTCCTCGACGTCCTGATGGTGACCGGCCGCAACAAGCGCCCCCTCGAAGACCACTTCGACCGCAACTACGAGCTCGAAGAGGCCTTGCACCGCAAGGGCGACGAATCCCGGCTCGCCAGAGTCCAGGAGTCCAGCGACCTGGCGACCATGCACTACGTGCGGCAGGGCAACCCCAGGGGCCTGGGCCACGCCGTGCTCTGCGCCGCCCCGCACGTCGGCGACCAGCCCTTCGCGGTCCTCCTCGGTGACGACCTCATCGACCCCCGCGACCCCCTGCTGCAGCGCATGATCGAGGTACAGGAAGAGCACGGCGGCTCCGTCATCGCCCTGATGGAGGTCGACCCGGCGCAGATCCACCTCTACGGCTGCGCGGCCGCCGCCCCCACCGGCGACGACGACGTCGTCAAGGTCTCCGACCTCGTCGAGAAGCCCGACCAGGCCGAGGCCCCCAGCAACCTCGCCATCATCGGCCGCTACGTCCTCGACCCGGCCGTCTTCGAGGTGCTGCGCAAGACCGAGCCCGGCCGCGGCGGCGAGATCCAGCTGACCGACGCCCTCCAGGCGCTGGCCGCCGACCCCTCCCTCGGCGGCCCGGTACACGGCGTCGTCTTCAAGGGCCGCCGCTATGACACCGGCGACCGCGGCGACTACCTGCGTGCCATTGTCAGACTCGCATGCGAACGTGAAGACCTGGGCCCGGACTTCCGGGCCTGGCTTCGCAGTTATGTGACCGAGGAGATGTAAGACGTTGAACGGCACCACCGGCCAGACCAGCCACCAGGACCGCGTCTGGTCGGTGGCCGAGCACCTCGACGACGTCCTGTCGAAGATCCACCCGCTGGACCCGATCGAGCTGCAACTCCTCGACGCCCAGGGCTGCGTCCTGGTCGAGGACGTCAGCGTCCCGGTCGCCCTGCCGCCCTTCGACAACAGTTCCATGGACGGCTACGCGGTCCGTGTCGCCGATGTCGCGGGCGCCACGGAGGAGTTCCCCGCCGCCCTCACCGTCATCGGCGATGTCGCGGCGGGCAGCGGCGAGCTGCCGGTGGTCGGCCCCGGGGAGGCCGCCCGCATCATGACCGGCGCCCCGGTGCCGCCCGGCGCCGAGGCGGTCGTCCCCGTCGAGTGGACCGACGGCGGCACGGGTGAGGGCCCGGCCGCGGCGATGCGCCACCACAGCGCCGCCCCCCAGGACGCCACCGGCGAGGTCCGGGTGCATCGCCCGGTCGTCGAGCGCGCCCACATCCGCGCCCGCGGCAGCGACGTCTCCGCGGGAGAGCCGGCCCTCCAGGCGGGCACGGTGCTCGGCCCGTCGCAGATCGGCCTGCTCGCCGCCATCGGCCGCGGCACCGTCACCGTCCGCCCCCGCCCCCGGGTCGTCGTGATGTCGACCGGCAGCGAACTGGTCCAGCCCGGCGAGGAGTTGGGCCCCGGCGAGATCCACGACTCCAACAGCTTCCAGCTCACCGCCGCCGCCCGGGACGCCGGAGCCATCGCCTACCGCGTCGGCGCCGTCGCCGACGACGCCGAGACGCTCCGCGCCACCCTGGAGGACCAGCTCATCCGGGCCGACATCCTCGTCACCAGCGGCGGCGTCAGCGTCGGCGCATACGACGTGGTCAAGGAGACCCTCGCCGATCTGTCCACCGACGAGGGCCTGGTCGAGTTCCGCAAACTGGCCATGCAGCCCGGCAAGCCCCAGGGCTTCGGCCTGATCGGCCCCGACCGCACCCCGCTGCTGGCACTGCCCGGCAACCCCGTCAGCTCCTACGTCTCCTTCGAGCTGTTCGTACGCCCCGCCATCCGCACCCTGATGGGGCTGCCCGACGTGCACCGCCCCATCGCGCGCGCCGAGTGCACCGCCGCCATCGCCTCCTCTCCCAAGGGCAAGCGGCAGTTCCTGCGCGGCTCCTACGACCCCGCGGCCGGCCGGGTCACCCCCGTAGGCGGCGCCGGCTCACACCTGATCAAGGCCATGGCGCACGCCAACGCCCTGATCATCGTCCCCGAGGACACCACCGAGCTCGCCGCGGGCGGAGCCGTGGACGTCGTCCTGCTCGGGTAGCCTTCCGCCGCTGCGGGTACGGTGTCGTCCCACAGGCGCGGCACGGTCCGGAGCAGGAGAACGATGAGCAGCGGCCAGCAACACCTCACCCACCTCGACGCGGCGGGCGCGGCCCGGATGGTCGACGTCTCCGGGAAGGACGTCACCGCCCGCACCGCCCGCGCCCGCGGTCGCGTCCTGGTATCGCCGCGGGTCATCGAGCTGCTGCGGGGTGAGGGCGTGCCCAAGGGCGACGCCCTGGCGACCGCCCGGATCGCCGGCATCATGGGCGCCAAGCGCACCCCCGACCTGATCCCGCTCTGCCACCCGCTGGCCGTCTCCGGCGTCAAGGTCGACCTCTCCGTGACCGACGAAGCCGTAGAGATCGTTGCCACCGTCAAAACCACCGACCGCACCGGCGTCGAGATGGAGGCGCTGACCGCCGTCTCCGTCGCCGCCCTCACCGTCGTCGACATGATCAAGGCCGTCGACAAGGCCGCGGTCATCTCCGACATCCGCGTAGAGGAGAAGACCGGCGGCAAGTCCGGCGACTGGAGCCGGTCATGAGTCCCGCCCGCGCGCTGGTCGTCACCGCCTCCCACCGCGCCGCCGCCGGCGTCTACCCGGACAAGGGCGGCCCGCTGCTCGCCGACGGCCTGACCGCGATGGGCTTCGAGGTCGACGGCCCGCAGGTGGTCCCCGACGGCGACCCGGTGGAGGCCGCCCTCCGCGAAGCCGTCGCCTCCTCCCACTACGCCGTCATCCTCACCACCGGCGGTACGGGCATCTCGCCGACCGACCGCACCCCCGAGGCCACCCGCCGGGTCCTGGACTACGAGGTGCCGGGCATCCCCGAGGCGATCCGCGCCGCCGGCCGCGCCAAGATCCCCACCGCCGCCCTCTCCCGCGGCCTGGCAGGCGTCGCAGCCACCACCTTGATCATCAACCTCCCCGGCTCGACGGGCGGTGTCCGCGACGGGCTCGCCGTCCTCGCCGAACTCCTGCCGCACGCCGTCGACCAGATCCGCGGCGGCGACCACCCCAGACCCTCCGGGAGCCCGAGCTGAACGCGCCCTGGCCGGTGGTCCTGACGGACGGAGATGTCTCCCTCCGCCCGATAAAGCTGCGCGACCAGCGGCCCTGGCGCGAGGTCAACCGCCGCAACCGCGACTGGCTGCGCCCCTGGGAAGCGACCATCCCGCCGCCCCCGCCCGGCATCCCGTCGCCGCACCGGCCCACGTACCGCCAGATGGTCCGCCATCTGCGCGCCGAGGCACACGCCGGCCGGATGCTGCCGTTCGTCGTCGAATACAAGGGCCAACTCGCCGGCCAGCTCACGGTCGCCGGCATCACCTGGGGCTCCATGTGCTCCGGCCATATCGGCTACTGGGTCGACCAGGGAGTGGCCGGCCGAGGCGTCATGCCGACCGCCGTGGCGCTCGCCGTCGACCACTGTTTCCGCACCGTCGGACTCCACCGCATCGAGGTCTGCATTCGCCCGGAGAACACCCCCAGCCGCCGCGTGGTCGAAAAGCTCGGCTTTCGCGAGGAGGGGATCCGGCCGCGCTATCTGCACATCGATGGTGCCTGGCGCGATCACGTGGTATTCGCCCTCACCGCCGAAGAGGTACCGGAAGGCCTGCTCAACCGCTGGCGGCACCACAAGCCCAGCACACCGGGAACTCCTGGCACACCCCACAAATAAAATAAATGTTCGAAATGCTTCACGGATTGACCGGATTCGCGGCGTGGTGATCTCAACAATCACAAAAAAAGTTCGAGATATCAGCCAGATCGTGCGACACACCGGCCCAATTGGCGTATGGCCCCACGGAAACCCCTCTACCGTGTGAGTTGTGAGAAGCAGCGGCCTCATCTACGCAGTCATCGTCGGGGCCTGGGCCGCCTACTTGGTGCCGATGTGGCTCCGTAGGCAGGACGAGCTCAACGAGGCCCGTCCGACCGAGCGCTTCAGCACTGCCATCCGGCTCCTGTCCGGACGTGCGGCCATGCAACGCCGCTACGCCAAGGGGCAGGAGGAGTGCCCCGCCGACGATGCGGGCGACGAGCAGGACCCGGACGCCGCGGCCGAACCGGCCGACGTCCGGCCCTTCAGTGACCCCGCACCGGCCCCCGCGGCCTCCGGCGACGCCACCCCCACCCGGGTGAAGGCGACCACCCCCGCCCCGCCGCGCCCTTCCGCCGCCGAGCGCACCAAGCGCGCCAAGGTCCTCGCCCGTCGTCGCCGCACCATCACCATCCTCTTCTTCACCTTCACCATCGGCGCCATCGCCGCAGCCGTCGGCGGCCTCCCCTTCCTCTGGGCCCCCGCCATCCCTGCGCTCCTGCTCACCGCCTACATCGTCTACCTGCGCATCCAGGAGCGCCGCCGCTTCGTCTTCACCATGGACCAGCGCCAGGCGGAGGCGGCAGCGCAACGACTGCGGGAAGGCAGGCCCCGCCCCCAGCAGGCGGCCGACCAGCCGCTCGCCGCCGACCACCAGGCCGACGCCCACCCTGACGCCGCCCCCGCCGAGGCCGCCCCGGAACCGCCTCGCCCGGCGACGCCCGCCCACACCGCGGGCCGTCGCGCCCTCGTGGAGGAGACCGACCACGCCGAGTGGGTCGACCAGCAGCGCGAGCGCGAACGCCCACGCCCCGCCTCCGGCAGCTGGGAACCGGTCCCGGTCCCCCTCCCGACGTACGTCACGGCCCCGGTCGCCCCACGCGCCACCAGCCACGTCGACCTGGACGCCGACGACGCCTGGAGCTCCGCCCGCTCCAGCGCCGCCCCCGACCGCCCCCAGCCCGAAACCCCCGCCCGCCGCCCCCGCGGCCGCACCCCCCTCTTCGACCAGTACGAGAACGAGGACCGCCCGCGCGCGGCGAACGAGTGACGGCCCTCCGCTGACCAGCACCGAAAGCGATTTCCGAGCACCGCGAACGAGATGCTAGAGTTTCACTCGTCGCAAGGGCCTGTGGCGCAGCTGGTAGCGCACCTCGTTCGCAACGAGGGGGTCAGGGGTTCGAGTCCCCTCAGGTCCACAGCGGGCCGTTCTTGAGTTAGCTCAGGTTCGGTTGACGAGATCCCGTCCGATCGTGAGATCGGGCGGGATTTTCGCGTTCCGGGGAATCGTTCGATGCCTGTCGCGACCGGATTTCTGAGGCAGTTCAGCATCCGGCCGTCCTGGGCTTGGCGCGGGAACGATCTCGTAGCCGAGGTCGGTCGGCGGGAATCGGTGCGCCGGTAGAGCCAGGTTTCCCGGATGTCCAGGGATCCTGGATGCCCAGGATCCCTACGGCGGTCATGATGGCGATCAGGAGAGTCTGGGTGACCTGGCCAGGGGCAGGGCCGTTTGGTTTTGCTGTTGTAGGGGGATCCAGGTGCCGGTTCTGGTTCGCGAATGGGGAAGACCGTTCACATGAATGGGGTGCCCGGCAGCCGATCCGCTACAGCGCAGCTGTGGGCGGCTTCTCGTGTCGGCTTGCCGTGTTGCGCCGCCGAATCCCCTGGGCCGTTCCGGCAGTTGCGAGTGCGAGGGTCACCAGCAGCGCGCTGACCCACAGTGGTGAGCGGTAGCCGAGACCCGCGGTGATGGCGATCCCGCCGAGCCAGGGGCCTGTTGCGCCACCCACGTTGAACGCGGCCGTGGCGAACGCGCCGGCCAGGGTGGGCGCCTCGGTCGCCGCGTACAGCACCTGTGAGATCAACGTGGATCCGACGGCGAACGAGAGGGTTCCCTGGATGAGGACGAGCACGATCGCCGCCACCTGGTTTCCGGCCGCTACCGCGAAGACGACCCAGCCGATGAGCAGAGCCGCCCCGCCGGTCACGAGGAGCGGGACGGGGCGCGCGTCGGCCATGCGGCCGCCGATGGTGACACCGAGGAACGAACCCAGGCCGAAGAGCGCCAGCATGGCGGGCATCCATGCGGATCCGATTCCGGTAGTGGTGGTGAGCAGTGGTGCGAGGTAGGTGAAGGTGCAGAAAGTCGCGCCGTTCACAAGGGCACCCAGGAGCAGGGTCACAAGAAGCCGAGGGCTGCGCAGCGAACGCAGTTCCCTGCGCGCGCTCGTGGCGGCGGAGTCGGGAGCGCCGGCAGGTACCGACCGCAGGATGGCGATGACGGCGGGTACCGATGCGATGGCCACCGCCCAGAACGCCGAGCGCCATCCCCACAGTTGGCCGAGCAAGGCGCCGGCCGGAACGCCCGCGACACAGGCGATGGTGACGCCACCGAGCAGGACGGAGGTGGCGCGGCCCTTGGCGTTCGGCCCGACCATGGTGGTCGCGGTCGCTACAGCGACCGCCAGGAACCCGGCGTTGGCGAGCGCTGCGACGACCCGCGTGGCCAGCAATATCCCGTAGCTGGTGGTGACTGCGCCGAGGACATGGACGAGCAGGAAGGTGACCAGGAAGGCCAGGAGTGCGCGACGTCGTGACCAGCGCAGACTCAGCATCGCCATCAGTGGCGCGCCGATGAGCATCCCCACTGCGAACGCCGCGGTCAGGGATCCCGCAGCCGGGATGGACACATGCATTTCCCTTGCGATGTCCGGCACTAGGCCGGACAGCATGAACTCGGACGTCCCTTGGGCGAACGCGCCCGTGTCGGCAGGTGTCATTAAGCTGCATCTCGCCCTGGCGCCCTGAGCTGGGGAAACGCGGAAGCAAGCAGAGAGGCTCCCACCTTGGTCGGCGGGAGCCTCTCTGCACGTGACTGTGAGCTGCCCGGAAAGCTCCTATAGCCGTTGTCAAAGGCTGCAGAGGATCAGAATCGTTGGATTCCGCAGGAATCACGCGATTGGCCGCGCTCGCGATGAAACCTGCCGCAGGGGCATGCAAAGTGATCCACATGACGGCAACACACGAAACCCGCAGGGAGATATCCATGTCACGAGCACTCGCGATCAGCGCCGCCCTCGGCCTCGCTCTCGCAACCGGGTTGGCCACGGCCGGATACGCGGTGGCCGCGCCATCAGCCCTTCACACCGCCACAAAGACCACGACGGTCCAGTCCAGCCCAATCACCTCCGTTCACCACGGCGGCGGGGGTCATGGCGACGGCGACTGCAACGGCTCCGCCAACATCTGTGCGTGACACATAGTCCCGCGAGCCAGGGGCAGGCGGAGGAGGAGGGCTGTATGCCTGCGCAGTTCCTCCTCCGTCTCCCTACGCGCAACACCCGAATACCAACTCCCCATATCGCCCGCCTGCACAACCTCACTCTCACGGGGTGACCAGGCAGCGAGCAGTGGGCGGGGCGGAGTGCGGCCGTCGTACCCCTTTGGCTATCTCGGCGGCACGAGGAGGAACGTCGCATCACCCTTGATGTTGGGCGTGTCCTTCTTTCCAATGAACAAGTGCAAGTCCAAGTGGCGAATGTAGTGGTCGGGGAAGTTGTCGGAACGGAATGAAAATCCGTCAGTGTCCCCCAATCCCTCTTCCTTGAAGAACTGGGAGTCCCGCATGAAGGTCTCTCGCCCCGGCCCGTCGGCAGGAGGCTCCTCCAGCAATAGTCGAAAGTTCTTGTGCCTGAAAAACCGTTTAGGGAAGTTGACCGACTTAAGGGCCACAAGCTCGGACCCCTGGAAGCTCCCGCGATGCTCGATCTCGAAGTGAAAATCCTGCCCATGGGCCTTCTCGAACTCGTTTAGCTCGCCCTCGAAGTTTTGGTGTCGAATGAAGAAACCATCTTGGTTCTTCGACTCAAGCATGATGGCCATTCTTGCGCCTCCGATGAGTTCTGGGTCGTCCGGTGACAGGCGGTCACCAGCAGATGATGCAGTCGACATTGGTTTCAGCCGACTAGGCATGAGATCTATGCTCAGGCCCAACTCAAAGCTATGTCGCATCTAGGCCCGCTGCCATCCGGAGGCCAGTGTGATTGCGCTAATCAGACGGAGACGAGCCAAGGCACGGAGGCGGACCCAGGCGCCGCACTCAGAACAACAACACCCGCCACTGACTTTTAGCCGTCTTGATAGCGCTGGGGGTTCGTGAAGTGCAGGTATCCAAAGCCTGCCGCGAGCCCCACAACGAGTCCTTGCGCAGCCAGCACCACACCGTACGCGTGAGAGTCCACTTGATGGATCGCAGTAGTACCCCGATGGGCCCTGCGGCGACGGGCTCGGAGCCGAGTCTGGTGCTGTCCGAAGCTTGACCTGGCGCCACTATGAGCCGAAACCCGGCGTCGAGGTGGAGGAGAGGAGGGCTAGGCAGTGTCCGGCGGGTCTGGTGACTGGGCGGCGTCCATGTCGTTCCGACTCTTGTGGGGCGGGGTGATCTATCCGACGCCGAGTGGGCCCGGCTGAAGTCGCACCTGCCGCGGAACGTCGGGCGAGGCGGGCGGTGGAAGAGCCACCGCAGGGTGATCAACGTCCCTCGGACAGTCCCTGAAGGCTCCTGACTGGCAACGGTCCTGCTGAACAGGAGAGGCGCGGGACATGGGGCGAGCACCCCGGCAAGGTGTTCTCGGGGCTGGACGGCCTCAAGTGGGTGCCCGAGCTGGGTGACGTCGCCGCGTTCGGCTCGGTCGGTAGACCTCGTGTGGTCGCTCCCGCGCGATCCGGCCTCGTTCCAGCAGTCGAGGTATGACGTTTTCTGTTCGGGCCCTGTTCGGGCCGCTATTCCGTAGTGCCGCGGCAGAGGCCCTCGACGCGGAACCACAGGCCCGGGGCGTAGACCGCATGGATGACGGCTTCCTCTCCTCTCGTGACCCGGAGGATTCTCAGGGCCCCGCTGGAAAGTACGTCGTATTGGTAAGTGATCTCGGAATTCCCCTCGACGGTGTCGTCGTAGGAGATATCCGCCCTACGCTCGTTCGCGTATTCGTTTGGCGGCCGATTCTCCACCAGCTTGATGAAGACGCTCATGGGCCAACGGTACGGTCCTTTCGTGAGCTTCGCCCTCCGGGACGAGGGGAGGTCGAGGCGTCCGCTGGCTGGGGCCCTGCTCCTGTTCATGGCAGCCTGGCAGGGGGCGGAGCCTCCTTCACGCGGGGTGAAGCCGATCAAGTCGAGGTGGCGATTCACCGATGCCCCTCAGGTTGCTGACCTGAGGGCTTGTGCAGGGCATGCACTGCACGGGCTGTTCAGACGTCGCCGTGCTGTGGGCGGTCGGCGGCCGAAGCCCGGCTGGTCGCCAGCCAGGATCGCGCGGGTTCGGCGGAATGCGTGGTGTCCACGGTGAGGTGGAGTCGGGTACCGCCTTCGCGGCCGGCCGGGTAGCTGCGTTGTTCGGTGGAATCGAAGCAGTTTCGGAGGACTTCCGCGACGCGGCGGGCGGTCTCGGGGGACGCGGCGACGACGCGGATGTCGGCGTACCCCGCCGGGGGTACCGGATCCGCTGGTGCGGGGGTGGGCGTGGCGTGTGCGGACGTCATGTTCACCGCCTCCGTCCGGAGAAGATCCGGCGGCGTCCGCGGTCCCCGTGCGGTTGCTCGCGGCGGTTACGGGCGAGGAGGGGGCCGGCGGGGTCGATGGTCGACCGGGGGCGCTTCCGGCTGCTGCTGTCGCGCCACGGCAGGACGCCGCTGTAGTGGAAGCTTGCGATCCTTTCGTCGTGCTGGGCGTTGAGCCGACGGATCAGGAGGGCTCCCACAGTGATCAGGCCCAGGATCAAGGCCAGGGTGACGGCGATCTCCACTGCCCTCACATCCCTCGAGCGGAGGGCGGAGGCCCGGTCGGGTTCCCGGCCGGTGGTGGTGTGGTCCCACCCTCGGTCTCCCATTCCCCTTCGCGGTCCCGTGACTCCCTTGCGTCGTCGGCCGCTCGCTCGTCCTCCATCAGCCTGCTCGCGGTGAGGAGGCCTCCGGGGGTGGTCGCGCCGGACATCAGCCTGGCGGCCGCGGCCGGGTCGGCCTCCGGCGGGATGATCAGCAGGTCCAGGCGCTCCGCGGTGTAGGAGAACACGAGGAGCTTGTGAGGGTCCTGCTCATTCGTGAACCACCCCACGTGCACCGTGTGTCCGGTGACGGGAACCTTGCGCGGGATCACGGGCCAGAAGGCCGGATTCACCGTGACGTGGGTAACCCGCCCCCAGGAGTGGTCCAGCCTCTCCGCCAGTGCGGGGAGCTCGCGGGAGAGGTCACGCGAGCGAGGCCACCAGGCACCGTCCAGAAGCCCCGGCACCGTTCCCGGCGTCAGGGACACGCGAGCGGGCGGCGAAGGGGCATGCTCATCGGTGGTCGTACGGTCGACAGTGACAGCCATGATGCGAACCCTGTCCCGGGCTCTTCGTCGACGGCCCGGCAGTGCGAATCGCCGGGAACGACACCCGCATGGGCGCCGGTGTGCGAAGTGTTCCCGGTTTCTTCACCCTACTCCGGCAGGCGGGTCCGCAGGCCTCGCGCGACCAGGCAACCTTGCGGGAACGCGGGCGTGCGACGACCCTGTGGGCGACCCGCCGCCGGCCTGCGGAGTACGGAGTGATTACTGCGAGCGCTTCGCCCGGTGCTGCCGGCACAGTTCGGACGACGAGCGAATGCGCGTAACTCTCGGAGACAGGCGAGCACACCATGGCCGATTCCGACACCCCACGCCTTCCCGGGCTTCTGCCGGAAGCGATTGACCATTCCGTGAGACCCGGGACGGCGCTCCTGCGGCTGGAGACGACGCAAGAGCGCGGGGGAGTCCTGGACGGCGCGTGGTGGCCGCGCTCCCGCGACATCGGTGCCGAGCTTCCCGGCCTGATCACTGCCCTGACCGAGCGCCTCGGCCCCGTCACGCGCGTCGGCCTGGACGCGAGTGCCTGGCAGGAGCTCCCGACGCGGCTGACCATTGACGACCGGGTCGTGCGCATCGACTCCTTCCCGGTCGGTGACGACACGGTCCTCATCACCCGGGGCGAGAACGATCACTTCGCTCTGCTGGTGGTCCCGCCCGACGCGACGCCCGACGCGGCACGTGCCGCGATGGCCAGGGCCGTACGGGCCGACAACGTCACCCGGGCCGAACAGATCCTCATCGACACCGGCAGCACCCGGCAGACCTGAACGCCGGGGCGACGGCTCGGGGTCAGCCGAGGAAGGACAGCCGGACCTGGCGGTCGGGGCCGCCCCGGTTGGTGGTCACCAGAACGACGGACTGCGAGGTCCCCAGCTCCAGCTCACCGCCGACCACGGGCAGCGTGGCGTGGGGCGGGACCAGAGCGGGGAGCATGTGATCGTGGCCGGGACCCGGACCGCCGTGGCGGTCTCGCCGGCGGTCGTCCGCGGAAAGGATGCCGCGGAGGGCCGCCAGCAGGTCGTTGTCACTGCCGGCCCCGGTCTCGATGACGGCCAGGCCGGACGTTGCGTGCGGGGTGAAGACGTTCAGCAGTCCGTCTCTCCCGTGAGCGACCTCCCGGAGGAACACGGAGCATGCGTTCGTCAGGTCGTGCATGGTTTCGGCGGAGCCGGTTGTCACGTCGACGGTGCGGGTGGTGAAGGTGCCGGTCATGGTTCACCAGTACCCGCTGTACAGGAGCAGCGCTGACGGCTGGACGGGTTGTTCCGCCGGACTCCGATCACCGAAGCCACCCCGCCGCTCGACCCACGTCAAGGGCCGGTCGGTTCATCCCTGTTCGCGACGTACAGGCAGGACTAGGCCCTGTCCGACGGGTCGTGTGACCGGGCCGGCCTTCGCATCGTTCCAGACGTGCGGGGCTGGGTGATCTGTCGGATCAGGAGTGGGCTCGGCCGGACCCGTGCCTGCCGAAGAACGTGGGACGGGGCGGCCGCTGGAGGTGTCACCGCAACGCCTGGCCCCGCACAGCGCGAAGCCCCCGGCCTGTCCATCCTCGTCATGGCCGGGGGCTTCGTAATGGTCAGGGCCTCTCGGGGTCCGGGTCGTAGTCCCCAGGGTCTTCCTCGGTGTTCTCGTCCTCGTCGGCTGCGTCCGCGTCCTCGGCGGTGATGCCGGGGTCGGCATCGCTGTAGTCGTAGTTGCTGCTCATGTCTCCGTCTACCCGTCGGTGGACCTGTTCCCCCGGTCAACGAGCCCCCCGGTGGGGGAGATGCTCGTCCGAGCGTGTGAGCCGATCACAATGACCGATCGGACACGCCATAGGGCTTGGGTGCGGGCTAGACAGTGTCCGGAGGTCCTGTCGGACAGGCTCTACCTAGCCGGCCGGGGGCTCGCCGTGCTCAAGGTACTGGGGGTGTGCCTGGGCTCGGGCTGTGATCGCTGCCTTCACCCGGCGTGCTAGCCGGGGGATCAAGAGCTGATCAAGCGACTCTGCGGGGTGGAACTCGGCCGCCAGCAACTCGTCCGGGGCGAGCTTGATCGCAGCTACCTCGTCCGGGCCAAGCTGACCACCGTCGAAGACGTACAAGACCTTGTCGCCTTCGGCGTCGCTCGGAGCCCAATCAATGACCAGTAGCGGCCCGATGGCGGGCGTGAGGCCCAGTTCCTCCTCGACCTCGCGTCGGCAGGCAGTGAGGGGGGATTCCCCGTGCTCGATGTATCCGCCGGGGATCTCCCACATGGGCTTGTAGGAGGGCTTGACCAATAGGACGTGGTCCTGGCTGTTGAAGAAGAGCGCGCCCGCTGCCATCCGCGGGGTTGCCATGCGCTGTTCCTGCTCGTTCTCGGTCATGAATCGAACCTACCGGGCCACTCATGGGCACCTCGGGGTTGCCCTATCACCTGTCGTCGTTCGGGACGTCGTGTGACACTCGGTTGGGCAGACCGATGGGAGGGGCGGCCATGCGCGGCATGACTGATCATCTTGAGTTCGGCAAGCGTGTGAAGTTCTACCGTAAGCGCCGGGGACTGCATCAGCGGCAACTCGGTGAGCTGCTGAGGCGGTCCGAAGACTGGGTGTACCGGGTGGAGTCCGGTCGGATTCCTGTGAACAACGTCAAGATGCTGGCTGACCTCGCTGATGCGCTGCGCGTGCACATCGAAGATCTTCAGGGGGCTCCGGCCCTGCTGGAGGACCAGGACGGATTGGTGGGCAGCGTGCCAGCCATCCGAGCCGCGCTGATGCAGTCTCGTCGGCTGGCCGGCTCATTGTTCGACGACAGAGAGCCGCTGCGCCTGGAGCGACTCCGCGTAGAGGTTTCCAATGCTTGGGATCTGTACCAGTCGTCTCAGTTCTCTGAGCTGGCGGAACGGCTGCCGGGGCTGTTGGCAGACGCGCGATTGGCGGCGCATGAGTCGCGGGCGGGTGACGAGAGGTCTCAGGCGCTCCGGCTGTTCGCGTTGGCGTGCCATGTAGCGACGGCGCTGCTCCGGAAGCTGGGTGAGACCAACCTGGCGTGGACGGCCGTGGACCAAGGTGACATGGCGGCGAGTGAGTCAGGGGACCCTGCCGTGATGCTGGCTCTGCGGCGGGGAATCGCGCATGTCCAGCTCGGGGCCGGCATGGCTTCAGAAGCGGTGAACGGCACGCTGGACAGTGCCGATGACCTCGCGCCGGGATGGTGGGAGTCGTCGCCTGTTGCGTTGTCGCTCTACGGAACGTTGTTCCTCAACGGCTCTGTTGCAGCTGCTCGGATGCGGAACCGCTCCCTGACCGAGTTCATGCTCGGCAAGGCTCAGGAAGCTGCTGATCGCCTTGGCGCTGACGCGAATGAGATGTGGACTTCCTTTGGGCCGGCGAACGTCGAGATTCACCGGCTGGCGGCTGCGCTGGAGTTCGAGAACACCCAGTTGGCGGTCGAAATAGCGCCACGAGTCAGGGCTGTGGGCCTGCCTGTGGAACGGCGCGCTCGGCTGCGCCTGGATGTTGCTCGGGCCTATGGGGAGGCGGGCCGGACGGATGAGGCGGTGGATAGCCTCAAGCGGGCCTACACAACTGCTCCGGAGCAGATCCGGGTTCACGAGTTCGCCCGCGACCTGGCGCGGCGGCTGCATCGTCGTACGCAGCGGCGGGACGCGCAACAACTTGCGCTAGCACTTGGGGCAATCGAGTAGTACAGAACAAAACGGAAATTTGGCGGACCCGGAATTTCCTTCCGGGTCCGCCTTTGTGTTGTCACCTACCGTCACGGCATCAACATCCAGTGAGCACCTGGAGGGCGGCGAATGACGGTGAAAGGCATGGTGACAGTGGCCCTGAACCGCAGGGCAGCCACCAAGAACCAGCCGGTGGTCAGTCGTTGGACGCGGCATCCGCGCTGCGTTGGTCTGGCACGCGCTGAATTGCGCATGCTGCTTGACAGTTGGGGGCTCACCGTCGTCTCTGACGCTGCGCTCGTGGTGCTGTCCGAGTTGCTGACCAACGCCATGCGCTATGCCCGGGTCTCCCCTGACAGGGAGATCGAGACGCGGTATTTCCGCGAAGCAGATGGCGTTCGGATTGAGGTGCACGACGCTGCCAGGAACTGGCCGCAACCGCGTATGCCCGACATCTACGGCGGCCGGGGCCTGGTGGTCGTTGCCGAGCTGGCTGACCGCTGGGGTGTGGAAGTGAGTGACGGTAACGGGAAGTCGGTGTGGGCCGTCGTCACGGCCGCCGGCAGAGGTGAGGCGTGATGGCGCGGGTGCAGGCATTAAAGGTGCGGAGCGGTGACGTGGTGAGCGTCGGGGGGCGGTGGCGAGAGGTCAAGGCCGTTCGTGCTGCACGGCGTGCGTCGGGGCGCCCTGCGGTGGTGCTGATCTTCAGGGATGGACCTTCGCTTCGCGTTGACACCAAGGATTCGTTGGCAGTGGCTCGTGATGGGCGGAGGGGGTGGTGATGACGGTGTGGCGGTTCGTGGACTGGGTGTTGCAGCTCGGCAGGTCGCACGGGTGCCAGACCCTGTTCTCTTGGGCGCCACTAGCCGCGATGGCCGGCGACGGGGCGACACAGTGAGTGGCCGTCACGCACTGCCCCGTCCCACGGTGGACGGTGTCCTGGCGTCCGTGTGGGGCTTGGGGACGGCTGCCACCCTGGCGCTGCTGGCGGTAGTGGCCGCAGACAGCACTGCGCACGCCATGGACGCTCCCGTACCGGCCTGCTTGCCCGACGCTGCGTCAGAGCTCGCCTCGGCACAGACGGCTCCTGGGTGTCCTTGCTGCGGTGGCACCCAAAGCCCCTAGACCCCGGCGGTCGGGCGGCGAATCCTTCATCCCGCCTGGCCGCCGGGTTACCAACTCCGCTGACGGTTCTGTACGCCATCCACGCCCGTGCAGGCCGCTGGGCGGGAACGGTGTCTGGCCGAACTTCCCTGGCAATCGGACGGGCAGACAACGGTGCCGGTCGCTCACCCCCGAGGGTGACCGGCAGCACATCCGCAGCGCCACGAGAGGCGACCGCCAAGCGGTGACGAGATGGACAGTGACAGGGATTTCAACTATGAGGACGACGCAAGTGTCTAAGTGCCCAATGCGCAAGCCTTCCTTGGTGCCCTATGTCGCGCTGTGGTCTGGTGAACGTGCTGGGCTGGAGAGTGAGCTGGTGGTGGAGGTCGGTCGGGGTGGGCTGAGGCTCGGCTACGAGAACGAGCGTCCGGAAGACCGTGCCAGCAGCAGTGACGTCTTGTGTGCACGGGTCGAACAGTCTCCCGGCGTGGGTCGTCCGCTGTACGACAGCATGCACCCGGCGCGTCAGTACGTCGCGATGTATTCGATGAAATGCCAGGTCTGCGGCCAACCGGCGTCTCGGAACAAGGACGGTTGGCTGTTCCTGGACTGGCGCAAGCCTTACGACCCGCCCACCTGGCCGGAGGGGGCACTGACGGGTATGCCGCCGCTGTGCGACATCCACGCTCGCTCGTCCATCGCCGAGTGCCCTCACCTCAGGCACACGGAGTTCGTCGTCCTCAGGGTGCGGACACCTCGTCTGTGGGGTTTCTCCGGTACGCCGTACATGCTGACGGCCAATGGCTGGACGGTGAAGGAGAACGATGCGCTCTTGCCCATCGGTGATCCCGGCCTTCGTGGGGTGGTCGCCTCGCGTCTCATCCGCGAACTGCGCAATGTCAGCGTCGTCGGCGGTGGCTCGTGACGGGCGGAGGGGGCGGTGATGGCGATCAGGCGGTGTGGCGGTTCGTGGACTGGGTGTTGCAGCTCGATAGGTCGGGGAACTCGCGGCCCATGTTCGAGATGGCCTGCATGTCGTGCGACGCGGAATCGGACACGACAGAGTCCCCAGAAGGTCCGCAGAACTGGGCACTCAAGCACGCGGGCCGTACTGGTCACGACTTGTTCCAGGCCGTGAATACGTCCTTCTTCCGTGCAACTCCAGTGGATCCCGCGGTCGTTGTTCGACTGCGAAGCGATCACGAACAGCCGGAAAGCCGGCCGGTTCCG
Organism: Streptomyces sp. NPDC050636; assembly: GCF_040654775.1. NCBI lineage: Bacteria > Bacillati > Actinomycetota > Actinomycetes > Kitasatosporales > Streptomycetaceae > Streptomyces > Streptomyces sp. NPDC050636. The sequence goes on along the minus strand of NZ_JBFAIP010000001.1, from coordinate 69,602 downwards.
TAGCGGTAGCTCAAAAGATCCCGGAGCTCGCAAAGCAACCGAAAGAGCATGACCGGACCACCCCTTGAACCTTGGCGGGCGGGGGTGGTCCGGCTAGGAATCCCTGATCAGGACCCTGGTGCCGATGGTACCGGGGCGGTTGTCGTGCTCGCATGCAACGGGCCCCGTTGGTCAGAGTTGAGTCAACGCACGGGGGAAGGGGCCCGAGAGATGAGCGGCCACGTCGAAGGAGTGGGATTCGAGGGTGGGGACTTCGAACCTGAAGCGACTTTGTGGGTGCGCGGGGTGGACTACGTGGCCGGCTATCGGGACGCGTCGGTTGCCGGAGCGGAGTTGGCGGAGGCACTGGAGGCCGTGGGTATGGACACCTCCGACGTGACCGTATGTGCGCACGCTGGACCGGATGGCTCGGGACTGGTGCGCGTGGCGTTGTCGCCAACTGCCGTTCGCCAGGTGGCCGCGCTGGTGCGGGCTGCGGCGAAAGCGAACTGATCCGGCGGACGCGTGCCGTAGGCGTCCGATACCGGGTGCCCGGACCCTCACCGACGTAACTTATTAGGATAAGAGCTTGCCTGTGGAGTGACGTGGACGCATAGTAGTTACTTGTTAGGACGAGAGCCTGTCGGATACCCGGCGCACTCGTCGTCAAGCATGCAAAGGGAGTTCACATGAAGACTGTTTCCGCGCGTCTGCGGTCGCTTCTGGTCGTCGGTGCCGTGACGGTGGCCGGCCTGGGCGTAGGGGCGGCCAGCGCTTCGGCGGCTACGGCTCCGGAGCCTTCGCAGTCTGCATCTGGTGTGCAGGCGGGGTCGACGGCGACCGTGAGCGTTGATGGCTTGCGCCTGCGGTCGGCTCCGAGTTTCAACGGATACACAAAGGGGCTGCTGTACGGCGGCGATCCGATATTCGTCAGGACCACCTTCGCGTCGTCGTACAACCCAGATTGGGTGGAGGTGGTGTTGACTCAGCGGAGTGCGGGTGGTCTGCCTTACGAGACACGTGGGTACGTCTGGAAGGACTACCTGCGGTAGCCCCTGAGCCGTGATCGTGTGGCCCTCTTCTGCTTCGGCGGTTGGGGGCCACACGCGTATTCCGCATTTCCTTCCGGGCGGCCGGTTTTTTTAGTGAGTGGAATGCCTCCGGCGGTTTATTTCGCTGAGCGGAATGCCCGGGAATAGCCCGTTGGCAAATGCTTGCGCGGGCCGGATCAGGCTGATTGGCTGGTTTGTTCGTCGGCAGGGTGGCGTGCAAATAGGAGTTGAGCGAGTAGCGGGGGTGCATGGTCATGAATGCGGCGGTGCCTTGGAACGATGACGGTGATGAAGTCGTCTGGGTGCGGGGTGGGGATTACCTGACTGGTTGGCGCGAGGCGGATGATGCGGCGACTGCCTTCAACGCGGCGGTTGTCAGGGCGGGTTACAGCGCTGAGCTGCTTCGGGCGTCTCCGCATGTGGGTCCGCTGGGTGAAGGGCAGGTCTGGCTATCCCCAACTGCTGTGCGCCTGATGGCGCGACTGCTGGAGGATGCGAGATATGTGCGCAAGTGGTCTGCGTAGCAGGGGTGTTGAGCACCATTCGCAGCGGTGGTCGGCGGGGTCGCCCGGTCGTGGGGCGGGGTCTGTGGTGGGAAACTTGAACGAGTGTGGTCGGTGGTTACCTTCACCACGTCTGGCCTTGGCGACGGACGGTGCGCCCTCGATTGCCTGCGCTGAGCGGAGCGCCCACACGGCGCCTGGCCACATCGCGGCAGCAGAAGCTCCCCCTGTGCCACGGCCGGGGCGGCAGGTCCGCTCACGCGCCCGCATCCGTGACGGTGGCGGTACGGTGGCCGGCCCAGCTCCGGGGAGGCGGACGGCATCGGACGCGCCACTGCCCACCCTCCCTTCCGTAGCCAGCCTCCTTAGCGGGTCCATCGAGCTGCTGCGGACGGCAGCGTTGGCGTCACGTAAACCGCCCAGCGGTGCCGGTAGTGCTCTCGAACGTGCAAGGTCCGGAAGCTGCGGCCGGCCGTGGCTGCGGCCTGAGATTGGGGGATCAGATGGCAATGAGCCGGAACTTAAAAACTCGGCAGGGCAGTGAGGTGCACATTGAGGAAGACGCCCGGGGTGTGCAGTGGGTGGTCTGTGCGGGCTGCCGCAAACGGATGATCGTTACGGGCCTTGGCGCGCCCCGATCGAAGGCCGCGCGGCACGCACAGACGTGCCGCCGCTGATGCGCGGTGCTGAACCCCTGGCCGTCCGGCTCGCCCGACCGGGGCCCCTGAGGGCAAGCGAAAGGCCCCCGCTGGTTGTTGACCGGCGGGGGCTTCGCACGTGTCAGTGGGCCTCGGTGGAAGGGCGGCGGGCGTCCGGACGGGACCGGCCGAAGGCCGCACGCCCGGCCGGTGGGCCTGGCCGCCCGGCGCGCCGTAGGCGCGCCCTTGAGTAAGTGAAGAAGATTTACACCGGTCAGCTTCGGGCCGTGCGGGGGCGCTTAGCCGGTGCCTTCTCCGGGACGATCCGGTAGGCGAGTCGGGACGTGGCAGCGGTGCGCAACTCCTCGCAGAGAAGCGGGCGGTCATCGTTCCCGTAAGTGACGCGGTACGTGATCAGGATCGGGCTCGCGTCCGACAGGCCCAGGGCCTGCCGTTCATCCGGCAGCGGCGTCCGCGCGGTTACGTACTCCTGCCACGAGAGCTCGTGACCGGCTTTTTCGAGGTGCGCGTATAGATCGGCAACTGGGGCATCCGGCGCCTCGGCGAGCGCGGGCGCCTCGGACGCGACATCGATAGGGATCACCACCCGCTGCGAGACCCGTGCGCCGGAGGCGGGATCGACCATCGAATGATCGGCACTGAAAGCGTCTGCGGCGTCATCTTCGCGCCGACGGAAGAGCTCGGCATAAGTACCGGTGAGATGGGTGCGGGTAACGCCCGGTTCCTCTCGCTTCTCCAGTTCCGGGATGGAGTAGCGCTTCCCTGAGCGCGTGATCGTCCTGACAAGAGCGGAGGTCGGAGCAGCTGTTGGCCGGACGAACGTGCCTCGGCCGTGCCGACTCTCCACCAGCCCCATGGTCTTGAGTTCGGCGACGGCGGCCCGTGCGGTGGGGCGGCTGATGCCGTAGCGCTCCATGAGGTCCGTTTCGCTCGGGAGCTTGCTGCCCGGCTTGTACTCGCCTTCTTTGATCGCTTGCGCAAGTCGGCCAGCGACCTGCAGATACATCGCGGTGGGACGGATGATGTCGCCCGGCATCGATAGCTCCCGTGGTCAAGGTCGCTTGTCAGCGGCTCGTGGTATAGGCGTCAGACGGTCACTCGTCAGAATAAGGGCTTGCTTACTCCCATCTCAAGGTGCAACATACTCATCACTTATTAGGACGAGAGGCGTACTGATGAGATGTGCCCTCCGTCCTCAACGTGGGAGGCGAACAGTCATGCAATCCATGCCCATCGACGTGGCACGGCTCGGAAACCTGATGTGCGTGGTACCCCCGGAGCCTCGCGTGAACCCGGATACGGGTGAGGTGCGCAAGGACAGGGACGGCAACACCGTCTATGTGGTCGGTGTCTCGGTCCGTCAGAGGGAACGGCGGCGCGCGGACGTCATCGAAGTGTCAGTCCCGGGAGAGCCGCGCGGAGTCTCCGAAGGCATCCCGGTACTGGTCGCGGACCTGGTGGCAACGGCCTGGTCGATCGGTGACCGGTCCGGAATCTCGTTCCGCGCCTCTGGGATCACCCCGGCCGGTCCTCCCGGTGGACCTGCGGCCGGCGCTCCGGCTAATCGCGGTAAGTCCAGCGGCGGTGAGTCCTGATGGCACTGCACGACGTGGATGACGCGGACGTGAATCGGCTGAGGACTCACCTCAAAGTCCTGGCCGGTGTCGCGCCGCTGCTGGACGTGGTGGTGGACCTGGGCACTGTGCGCTGGCTCTTGGGCCTGGTGGATCAGAACGGCGTACTGGCTGCCCATCACGCTCGCATGGTGCTCATCGACCTGGGCGACGATGGAAAGGACGGCGCGTAATGCTGTGGAGTCTGGTGGTCTGGCTGGCATCGGCTGCGTTGATCCTGGGGGTTCTCACCCAACGATGGTGGGACCCATGGCTAGCGAGATCGGGCATCGATTGGCGGGCTATTCCCTGGCGCTGGTACCTGAGCGGGTATCCGGCGACTGTCGTGCGGATGCGGTGGCGCTGGAAGCAAGTCTGCTTGATCAACGATCTGTCGATCAGCCGGAAGCCGACGCGGGCTGTGGTCGGTGACCTGGCGGTCAAGGGGACGGCTCTACGGCCGATCGCACCGAGCCTCGGACTGCCAAGGCTGACGAAGACGGGTCTTGTCGTTCGGGTGCGTCTGAATCCGGGCCAGACTCCGCAGCCGTTCATAGCTGCGGCTGAGGCGCTGGAGCACGCCTGGCGGGTGCACCGCGTACGGATCAGCTCGCCCCGCCGTGGCGAACTGATCGTGACCGTTACAGCCGGCGACTCCCTCCGCGGTAAGGGCACAGAGATTCACCAGGCACCGGAGCGGCTGTTGGCTGCACGGGTCGGCCGGATCGAGGACGGCGGCGCCTGGGTGCTGGACCTGCGCAAGGTGCCTCACTGGCTGGTGGTCGGGGCAACGCAATCGGGCAAGTCCACGTTCCTGGCGGCCTGGGTGCGCCGTCTGGCTACTCAGCCGGTTGCCCTGGTCGGCATCGACTGCAAAGGCGGCATGGAACTGGGCCTGTTCGAATCTCGGCTGTCAGCTCTTGCCTGCTCCCGACTGGAAGCTGTCGGCCTACTGGATGCCCTCGTGACCGAGTTGCAACAGCGCATGGCGGTCTGCCGTGCGGCGAGAAAGCGCTCGGTGTGGGAGCTGCCAGAGGACGAGCGGCCCGTGCCGATCGTGGTCCTGGTCGATGAGTTGGCGGAGCTGTACCTGTCGGACGGTTCCCGACAGAGCCGCGACGAAGTGGCGCAGTGCTCAACCCTCCTTCTTCGGATCGCACAGCTTGGGGCAGCCCTGGCAATTCACCTGGTCATAGCCGGGCAGCGTGTCGGCTCCGAACTGGGCCCTGGCGTAACTGCCCTGCGGGCTCAGCTCGGTGGCCGCGTCGCACACCGAGTCAACGACTCGAACACGGCTGAGATGGCGCTCGGGGATCTGTCACCGGATGCGATCGCGGTTTCCCAGTCGATCAACGAGGACGAGAAGGGCGTTGCCGTGACCACAGTCGGCGCCCGGTGGATGCGCGCTCGCTCTGATCTCACCACTACGGATCAGGCACGGGCGGTCGCAGACGAGAACGCGCACCGGACTCCAAACCTGCCTGCGCTGGCGCGCGCCGTCATGGCTGGAGGGAAGCAGATATGACACAAAATCAGATCTACATCACCGTGGCGATCACAGCGATCGTCGTGTTCATGCTCGTCCGGTCGGGCGAAGTGCGTTGGTGGCAGGCATTCAGCGCGTCACTGCTGGGCTTTTGCCTCGCGCTGACGCCAGTGGGCTCGATGGTGATCTGGGCATTCAGCCTCTTCATGGGCATCTTCGGCTGAGGTCGCACCGAGTAGACGAGGAAGAACACATGAGGGCATTCCTCAAGTTCATGGCGGTCGTCGTCTTCATCGGCGTCGTCATCGGATCGTGCGGAAAGGGCTGACTAGGCGAAACAGCAGATCGGCCGTCCGCCCCTCGTACCGACCACGGGCCCATGAGGCCCCTGGTGCGAAGCGGGCGGCCTGCTGTTTCTGGCGGCCGTGGCCGACGCTCAACGGGCTCGACCACGGACCCCACCGCCGGCCCTCATCCGGCGAATTCCTCGCGAAACCTCAAGGTCAAGGACCTACTCCCTGTGGCGACAGCGCCAACTCCGCAGCCCCTCACGCCAGTTCCGCGCCGGGCTGTGCTCCGCGAAAGGTCCCCTCCATGCCTCACTTGATCACCTCCGGCAACCCCTTCCTCGATGACGATGCGCGGCGCGCAACCCTCGCCCTGGACCAGCGCATGCGCTCCCTGTCCGACACTGAACGTGACCTCGTCCGCCTGGTCGTCGCCCCCGGCTTCGATCGCTGGCTGGAGCAGATCCGCAACGTGGGCGGCTGCGCACACCCCATCTACCTCTCCGGCCACACCACCGTGCGCGATGCACAGACGGGCGAGATCCTGCGGCACTTCGACACTGCGGGCGAACCCAATGGGCGCCTGGCTGTGCGCTGCCGAAACCGCCGGGAGACGCGCTGCGCACCCTGCTCTTACCTCCACTCTGGAGATACGTTTCACCTCGTCCGCTCCGGGCTCTCCGGCGGCAAGGGCACCCCGGAAATTGTCCGGGAGCACCCACGACTGTTCGTAACCCTTACCGCGCCTTCCTTTGGGCCGGTGCACCACATCACGGAGGACGGGAAACCGTGCCGGCCACGCCGTGACGGGGGAAACTGCGCACACGGGCGCTCCGTCGGCTGCGGCCTGGTGCACAGCGACGGAGACCCACTGCTAGGACAACCCCTCTGCGGGGGCTGCTACGACTACGCGGGGCATGTCCTGTGGCACGCGCACGCAGGACTGCTGTGGAACCGGTTCTGCGGTCGTGTCCGGCGCTCTCTGGCGACATCTGCGGGGATCAAGCAGACCCGACTGCGGGAACACGCTCGGCTCTCCTTCGCCAAGGTCGCGGAGTACCAGCAACGAGCCGCAGTGCACTTTCACGCCGTGGTCCGGCTCGACGGCCCGACCGGTCCGGACACGCCCCCGCCCAACTGGGCGACTGCGGAACTCCTGGAGGGAGCCGTTCTGGAGGCGGCCGACGCTGTGACGGTGATCGCTCCCTACTCGGCGGCCACTGGTGAACGGACGATCCGGTGGGGCGCTGAGCTCGACGTACATGCGATTCAGTCGTTCAGCGACAGCTCGCCAATGACCGACGATCGCGTTGCAGCCTACGTCGCCAAGTACGTCGGCAAATCCGTGTCCGAAGCGGGGGGATCGGACCGTCCGCTGACCTCGGCTGCTGAGATCCCGTATGCGGCTGGAAACCCTCACATACGGGCCCTGATGGCCATGTGCTGGCGCCTCGGCGGCCTGGTCGAACTGGAGGAACTCAGGCTCCGGGCCTGGGCTCACACACTCGGCTACCGGGGCCACGTCCTCACCAAATCGCGTGCCTACTCAACGACTTACGCAGCACTTCGAGCGGCCCGCGCTGACCATTTGCGCCACGCAACCAACACGGACTTGCAAGATCTGAACGACAGCACCGTGACCGACTCCGCATGGCGCTACGTCGGCTCCGGCTACACACCCGCAGAGGCGGAGATCGCAAGTGGGGTCGCGGAAGACCAGGCACAGTTGAGGGACATCGCTAGGGGGCTTCGTGACCGGGCTGGAGATGCAGGGGCTAGCCCATGACCGACGTCAAGGTTATTTGGACGTCTGACAAGGCCCTCACTCCCGAGGAGCGGAAGAGTCTTCTGCGGCTTCTGTTCAAAGATCGCAGGGCGCGTGACGAGATCACACATTCCTGACATAACATCAAAAACCATCGGTACGATGGCAGTTGACCAAATGCCCCGGCGACGGCTGCAACCGTCCCGGGGCTGGCCGACTGTTGGGAGTCGACATGGCTAATTCAAGCACACTCATGCGTTCTGCCATCGATGTAGCGGACCGAGCTGCCGCGCGGGTTGGCGCCCTGCGGGCTGCCTCCTATCTCCGGGTCTCGACGGAGCAACAGACCTTCGGATACGGCATCGCAAAGTCAGAGAAGAAGACCTCGCGATTTATTCAGCGCAAGGGATGGGAACACGTCGCCACGTTTTCGGACGACGGTGTATCGGGATCACTGGAGATGGGGAGCCGCCCCGACTTTGACCGACTTATGGAGTTGGCGGGACAGAATCCGCGACCGTTTGAGGTCGTTGTCGTGGAAGAAGGGCGGGCCATCGGGCGCACAGGGCGTGCCTTTTGGCGCTGGGTTTGGGCGCTTGAAGACATTGGAATTTACGTTGCTATCGTCGATGGCGACATTGATAACACAACCCCTGCTGGGCGCCGTGAAATGCGGCGGGCGGCAGATTATGCGGAAACGGAATGGGAAACAATCCGTATCCGCACGCAGGGCGGTTTGCAGGAGAAGGCTGAAAGTGGTGGTTGGATCGGCGGCGTTCCGCCCTATGGCTATCAAATTCACCTGCAAGGCAAGAAAGGTGAATCGCATCTTGTCCTGTGCTTTAAGGAGGCTCGTTGCTTGCGACGGGCCCGTGCTGTGTATGTTCAGATGAAACGCCCGAGTTGGCGGCAGACTGCGATGCAGATTAATCGCGAGGGGTGGAGGACACGAAGTGGAAAGCCATGGCGGCATCAAAACCTGAGGGAGCGCATTACCTCTCAAGCTACCCTAGAATCCGCGGTTATCTTTCGGAACGTCTCCGACGGCAAGGGGGGTGTGGGGCACAAAACAAAGGTGAACCCGGATGGGACGCCAACGCACGGGGACAGCGTAGTGATCCAACTGGATCCCATTTTCGCCCCTTGGGAAGTAGGGGAACTTCGTGCGGCTATTGCTCGGGGTGCTCGCTCCCCGAGGAGTGGTCGGAATCCGTATCCTCTTTCCGGCAGGGTTTTTAACACGCATGATGGTTGTGGTGCGCATTACCGGGGAGCAGGCCGAACAGATACTGGCGTACGTATTTATGTATGCTCGGGGAAGGATGAATCCTATCCCGGGGCAGAGATTTGCTCCTGCTCCCAGGTTAACGCTGATGTGCTGGAGGCTCGGGTCTGGCAAGAGATACAGGAACTCTTGGGAGATCCCGAAAAGTTGCTCGGGATGGCCACTGATTGGGTAGAAATTGCTACCGATCACTGTGCCGGTCATGATGACCGCGTAGAAGATCTCGACCGTCAAATCGAAGTGCAGAATAAGGCGCTCGCTGCCGTTGTGGCCATGGCTGCAAAGGAGGCTGCGGTGAATGGGCAAGACGCGGAGAAGGCTATTGGTGAAGCGTCTGGCATTCTGCGCAAAGAGTTGGAAGAACTAAAGCAGCTACGCCGTGAAGCGGATGAATGGCGGACAGAGACGGTGTCCGCTGGGCAGCGTATTACGGATATCAGGCTCCTAGCAGACATGGCTCGTGAAAATCTAGCTGACATGTCACCCGAAGGGAAAGCGGAATTTATCGAACTGCTCGATGTGAAGGTGAAGTTTACCGGCCCTGTTCCGCAGGGCAGGAAGGGCCGGCCCTGCACGCTTGCTGATTGGTTTCGCGAGAGAGGGCGTCTGGTTCCTCGTGAACTGAGCGATGCCGAATGGGCGGCTATTGAGCCGCTAATGCCGGGAAAGCCACGCGGATATACGTACCGACAGCTAATCGACGGAGTGCTCTACAAGGCCCGTACGGGCGTGCTGTGGAGTGAGCTTCCCGCAAAGTATGGGAAATTCCTAACCATCCACGCGCGGGCTTCTTCATGGCTTCGGAATGGGCTGTGGGACCGCATCATGGATGAGATGAAAGACGCTGATGGTTCGCCCGTCCCGTCGATGGTGGTTTTGCCGCCGATGGAAGTATCAGGCCGCATTGATCCGTCTCTGATGCCATGGGTGCATGAACTGACACCTGCTGCAACGGGGGCGAAGACCGCCAGTCCGAGCATGTAGATGGCGAATGGCATAGCAAAGCTCCGCAACCGCGTGGTGGTTGAGTGGGGTGAGTGGTAAGTGAGCTGAGTGGTAAGTGGCGTGAGTGGGTGTGAGGGGGTGTGAGGGGGTGTGGACCCTTGGCACGGTGGCGGTCCGGCGTGTGGCAGTGCCTGTGTCTGCGTCGGGGGTGACTGTCGGATCTGGGCATGCGTCGAGCCCAGCCATAGTCAGCAGTCAGCAGTCAGCAGTCAGCAGTCAGCAGTGCGCAGTGAGCAGCCAGTAGCCGGGTAGTCCGTGCTACGGCGATCCGGAGGCGGTGGTTGCGGCCAGCAGCGTCCGCGGCCTCATGGGCGGCGGAGGTTCAATGCGGCAACGCGAAGAGCCACCGGTCAACCGGTGGCTAGCGTCTTGACGCCTCGGGGCTGGACATGGGCGGAGATTAACGAGGGCGGGCGTGCCGCGTCCACGCATTTAGAGTGCCGGCTGCGGCCCGCCCACAGAGGCAGTGGCCGAGGTTGCGCGGTCGCTTGGTCACGGTCAAGTCGATTGTCAGTCCTGCGATTTACGGTTGTTGCTGTGGAGTTCTCGGGCTCCGCAGGCTCGGTTGGTCGTGTGGATGACGACGGCAGTGGGGGAATCGTGGCGAAGGAACGGGACTTCAATCAACGCGCATTGGCCAAGTGGCTGGGGCTTGAACTGCGGCATGTGCGCCGTGCCGAGACCCGGGGGCTGATCCCGCCTCCGGACGTCGATGACGAGCGGTGGTCGGAGGCGGTGGCGAAGACGCTGCCGGACAGGGTCGAGGAGATCCTCGCTGTTGTCGGCGACGAGAACTACGCCTTCTCGGCGGCGCACACGGCGGAGCCGGAGGGGAAGGCCGGGCGCCGCAAACTGGCCGGGGGGCGGACTTTCGGCCCGCATCAATTAGCGGACGAGCTGCGTCTGGAGCGGTGGCAGGTGTCGCGCGCGGAGCAGCGGGGACTGATCCCGCCTCGGGATGTGGACGGCAAGCACTGGTCGCAAGAGGCGGTCGGTCGGCTGTATGACCGCGTCGAGGAGATTCGGGCCGTGTTGGGGGATCATCCCGGGCTGGGCTCGATCAAGGCGGCGGAGTATCTCGCCGGGCGGACCCGGCTCGAAGTCGAGCGTGCCGATGTGCAGGCCTTGGCCGAACAGGGTCTGCTTCAGCCCGTAGGCCAATTCAAGCAGAACCCGGTGTACGGGCTCGGTGCCCTCGACGAACTTACGGAAGAGCAGATCGCCGCGGTGATCCAGGAGCGCCATGACTGGGTCGAGCGGAGCTTGACGGCCAAAGAGGCCGCGGCGTTCCTGGGGTGGCCGGCCGGGAAGTTCGAAGTGACGGCTGAGCGTGCCGGATTGCGGCCCGGACGACTGGGGCGATACGGCCGGGCGGAGGTCGAGGAGCTGTGTGACCGGCCTGGCGCCGGGTCGGGCTAGCGGCTGCCGTGCCACGGGTTCGTTGTGCGTGAGCTCTCGACGACGCTCGCCGATCGGCCGGCCGGGCGTCAGTCGGCCTCCCTTCTGTCCACGTTCGTCAGCCCACCTCGCCCTGCCCACGTCCGTCAGCCGGCTGCTTGCCCGGCCCTCCCTGACCCGTCAGTGCGTCGACCGCTTTGACGACCTCGCCGGTGCCGTCTTCGGAGGCGATGCGGCGGGCGGCGTCGGTGGCGCGTTCGTGGTGGGCGGGGGCGGCGGTGGCCTGGGTGATGGCTTCGGCCAGGCGGGCCTCGGCGCCGTCGCCGTAGAGCGCCTTGAAGGGGAGCGGGCTGGTGGCGGCGCCCAGGGCGGCCAGTCGGGCGGCCCAGAAGGGTTGGTCGGCGGTGACCGGAACAGGGACGGTGGGGACCCCGGCGCGCAGCCCCGCGGCGGCGGTGCCCGCGCCGCAGTGGTGCACGACCGCGGACATACGGGGGAAGAGGAGGGCGTGCGGCACCTCGCCGACCGTGAGGATGTCGTCGGCCGCTGCGTTCTCGGCGGCCTTGGTGGTCAGTCCCGCCCAGCCGGACTGGAGTACTCCGCGGACCTTGGCGCGGCGCAGGGCGCGTACGGCGAGACCGCTCAGCCGCTCGCCTTCGCCGGCCGCCATGCTGCCGAAGCCGATGAAGACCGGCGGCGGGCCCGCGGCGAGGAAGTCCTGGACAGCAGGCGGGAGTTGGGCCTCCTGGGCCAGCCACGGCCACCAGTTGCCGACCACGTCCAGCCCGCTGCGCCAGTCCGCCGGGCGGGGCACCAGGACCTCGCTGAAACCGTGCAGGACCGGCCGGCCGGCGGCATCTGCGCGGCGGCGGACCGTACGGGGCGAGGAGGGCGGCAGGCCGAGGCGGGCGCGCAGATCCCGGGTCGCATCCCCGTAGAGGCGGTCGACGATGCGCAGGGAGAGGCGGCCCGCGGCGCGGTTTCCCCAGCGGCCCAGTGAGCGGCCGCCGCTGACGGGAGGGGCGAAGTCGCCGGTGGGGGCATTGGGTTGGAGGGAGAGGTCCAGGGACGGGATGCCGTACGCCTCGGCGAGGTGCCGGCCGAGCGGTGCCGTGGTGGTGGAGAGCAGGAGCAGCTCGGTGTCGTCGGTGGTGGCTTCGGCCATGCCGCCGCCCAGTTTCTGGATGAATGCGGCGGCCTTGTGCATGAGGGCCCGTTTGCTGCCGGGGGAGGCGTCCGGCGACTTGCTGCCGGGGGAGGCATCCGGCGACCGGTAGCCTTCCGGGCGCTCGGTGCGTGGGTCGGCCGGCAGCCGACGGAACTCCAGGTCCGCGGCCCGTACGAGCGGGGCGTAGGTGTCGTGAGTGGCGAGCGCGACGTCGTGGCCGGCGGCGCGGAGCCGGGCGCCGACGCCGGTGTACGGGGCGACATCGCCGTACGATCCGGCGGCCGTGATCAGGATCTTCATCGGACTTCAACCTTCGGAGTTCGGGGCCGGGGGCTGTGGGGCCGTGGGCCCGGGGCCGTGGGCTGGACGGGGCGCCGGGAGCCGCGAGCCGGGAGCCGTATGTCGTCAGCTGTGACTCGTGACTCGTGACTTGTGAGGAGTGAGGAGTGAGGCGCGAGTTGGAGCTGTTTGGTGTTCAGGCTTCGCCGGGGCTCGACTGGCGTACGGCGTTGGCGTGGACGGCCGTGCGCAGGTATGAGGCGAGGCCCGGGCGCTGTTCGCTCGGGGGGACGATCAGGGCGAAGGCGCGGGGGTCGGCGGCGAAGTCGTCGGCGATGCGGCCGTGCATATCGGTGGGGCACGGGATGAACCAGCGGATGATGCTCTGCCGGTGCTCCTCCGCGAGGTCCGTGGCGCGCTCGCCGTCCGCGGGATCCTCTGCGTCGAAGGCGGCGATCAGCCGCTGTCGCCACTCGGCGGCCTCGGCCATCAACTGCGCCCAGTCCTCCTTGGAGTGCGTGGCGGCTCGCGCCATGGCGTGCCGGTGGCCCTCGCGGTCATGCCACTTCAGCTGGGTCTCGGTGGCGTAGGTGAGGTCGAAGGCGACCTCGCCGAACACCTCGAAGCGCTCCTCGGGCGACAGCTCCACACCGGTCTGCTGGACCTCCATTGCCTGCTCGGCGACCTCGACGAGACGCTGCAGTTTGGTGATCTGCTCGTTGAGGAGGCGGTGCCGGGCGCGCAGGTGGTCGAGGGCGTTGGCCTGAGGGTCTTCCAGGATGGTGGCGATCTCGTCGAGCGGGAAGCCGAGCTCCCGGTAGAAAAGGATCTGCTGGAGCCGGGCGAGGTCGGCGTCGCTGTAGAGGCGGTAGCCGGCGGGGCTGCGGTCGGTGGGGGAGAGGAGCCCGGCCTTGTCGTAGTGGTGCAGGGTGCGCACGGTGATTCCCGCGGCGGCGGAGACCTGCCCGACCGAGTAGCCCATCTCGGCGCCTTCCGTTCCTGGTGGTGGTGACGATGCTGATGGCGGTGACGGTGAACAGCCGTCTGTGCCGTCGCCCCAGGCTGCGGCCTGACGTTAGGTGAGGGTCAAGCGGGTGCGGGTGCGGGTGCGGGTGCGGGGAGACGGGAGATGAGGGAAGGGGTGGCCGTCTTTGCCGACGGCCACCCCTTCCTCCTGTTTCGCCCCTAGTCCCTCACGCCTCCGGGTACCGGTCCTGGAGCACCGAGTTGACCAGCGCCTGGACGTCCTCGCGGGCCAGCCCCTCGGCGTGGGCCCGCTCCATCCAGGAGCGCAGTTCCTCGCGCAGCAGGGCGTCCGCCGGTGACTTGGGGCGGGCGAGCGTGCGTCTGACGAAGGTGCCGAGGCCGGGCCGCGGCTCGACCAGGCCCTCGCGTTCTAGCTCGCGGTACGCCTTGAGCGTCGTGTTCGGGTTGACCTTGGTCGTGGCGGCGACCTGCGCGGCCGTCGGCAGGCGGTCACCCTCCACCAGGATGCCCAGTCGCAGGGCCTGCTGGACCTGTTGGACGATCTGGAGGTAGGTGGCAACGCCGCTGCGGCGGTCGATTCGGAATTCGACGATGCTCACCACCTCTCTGCTGTTTGTGTGTCTGGCGCTGCTGGTGTCGCCCGCTTGATGATCAGGGTGCCCGTGCCGGGTGTCAAAGCGCTGCGCGGGCCGTAGCGCGGCCCGATGGGCGGGTGCGCGCTCCGTCCACCGGGCGCCACACGGTTCAGAGCGGCCGCCGACGGGCCCGCCACACGACGAACGCGAGCACGACCGCGGTCAGCGCCAGCAGGATTCCCGCGCCGAGCCACTGCATTCCCGCCATCTGCCCGTAGTCGAAGTACTGGATCACCCGGTTGACGATGCCCAGTTTCGCCCGGCAGGCGTCGGCGTCGGCATGGGTGCAGGTGCCGAAGCCGAAGAGCTTGCCATCCGCGGTGGCCACCCAGTCGTCCACCCGTACGGAGCCGGGCGGCAGGTCGGGTACCTCGCCGTTGTACGGGTAGGTCACGGAGCGCAGTGTGCCGAGCCGGCCACGTACCTGCTCGGACCACACCATGCTGGCCACCAGGGCGAGTGCCGCGGTCGCTGCCATCGCCGTTACCACCCGCTTGACCAGCATGCCGATGCCGATGCCGCAGGCCGTCATGAACAGGGTTATCGCGACCGGGACGGGGCCGACGACCTCGAACGCGCCGTTGTTGAGCCAGTCGCCGGACATGGCCAGTTCATGGGCCGGTGACCACAGCCAGGAGAAGGCGGCCGTCAGCAGTGTGGTGCACAGCGCGGCAAGGGCCAGCGGCAGGCCGAGCGTGGCGGTGATCCAGCGGCCGCGGCCGGCCGACTGCGTCGTCACCAGCTTGATGGTGCCGTGCTCCTGCTCGCTTGAGATCAGCGGGGCCCCGAGGAAGACGCCGACGAGGACGGGCACGAGCTTCAGGAAATCGAGGTCGCCGCTGAACGTCGAACCGAACCTGTTCTGGAACTCGTTGAGCAGATTCCCCTCGCTGTCCGGGGACGCACCCTTGGCGTTCAGGAAGTCCATCACCTGCATGCGCTGGTAGACGAAGAGCGCGCAGGCCACGATGGTGATCAGCAGACCGGCGCGCAGAGCGGTGCGGTGCCGGTGCCACACCAGCCAGGGCAGGCCGTGCAGGATGCCGCGGCGGTCGGTAGCGGTCCCGGCCGTGGGTGCACCGTTCGTCGCAGGTGCGCTTGCCGTGCCGCTTGCGCTGCGTGCGCTGCTTATGCCGCTCATGTCGCTAGTGCTGCTCACGTCGCTCGTGCTGCTTGTGCTGCTCGTGCCGCTCATGCCGCGTTCTCCTGTCCCCCGTCGACCTCATTCGCCCCATTGACCCCGTCGACCCCGTCGGTCGGCTCACCGTCAACATCAACCGTCGGGCCGTCGATCCGCGCCTCGTCCGAGATCAGCGTGGGCGCGTCGGGCGACCGCAGATAGGCCAGCAGGACCTCTTCCGTGCTCGGCGTCATCGCCTCCCAGCTGTCGGACAGTGGGCCGTGGGGCCGGACCAGGGCGCTGAACTGCCGCCCGGTTACCCGGGATTCGACCACGGTGTGCTGTCGGCGCAACTCCTCGGGCACGCCGACGCCGCGCACACCGCCGTCACCACTCTCACCACTCACACCGCCGTCACCACTCACACCGCCGTCACGACTCACGCCGCCGCTGCTCACGCCGTCCTTGGCATCGCCGCTGGCTACACCCGTCACCAGCCTGTGCGCGGGCACCAGTTCATCGGTCTGCCCGACCATCCGCAGCCGGCCCTCGGCGAGGACGAGCAGGAAGTCGCACATGTCCTCCATCTCGGAGAGCATGTGGGACGACATCAGCACGGTGGTGCCGTGCTCGGCGGCCTCCGCCATCAGCAGCCCGGAGATCTCATGCCGGGCGAGCGGGTCGAGGTCGGACATCGGCTCGTCGAGGAGCAGCAGCTCGGGCCGCTTGCCGAAGGCGAGCGCGAAGGCGACGCGGGTGCGCTGGCCACCGGAGAGAGTGCCGATCCGGGCGGTGAAGGGGATGTTCCCGGACCGTACGATCCGCTCGGCCAACGCCTGGTCCCAGCGCGGGTTCAACTCGCGGCCGAGGCGCAGGGTCTCGGCCACCGTGAAGCGCGGGTAGAGCGGCTTGTCCTGGGCGAGGAAGGCGACCCGCTCCAGGACGGCGGGGTCGGAGACCGGCACACCGAACAGCTTCAGGGTCCCGGTCGTCGGGTGCACCAGCCGGGTCGCGGTGCCCAGGAACGTGCTCTTGCCCGCGCCGTTCGGGCCGACGAGGGCGCATATGTGACCGGCGGGGATCCGGAACGAGCAGTCCCTCAGCGCCCAGCCGCGGCGGTATTTCTTCCCCAGGCCTTCGGCCTCGATCGCCCATGGGCTCGGGTCGCTCACCAGGCCCCCCCTTTAGCTGGTTAATTAGTGGAATGAGTATGGGGAGCGGCCCGGACGTCTGTCAAACAACCGGACGTCTGTCAAAACAACCGGACGTCTGTCAAAACAAGCGGGGGGCGGGGGCCTGGGGGAGTGAAGGCTTGGAGGGCTGGGCATTGGTGCCTGCCCCTCCCGTTCAGCCAGAGATCATCCGAGGACGAGCGGGAGTTTCGCGGCCAGCTCGCCCAGCTCGCCCAGTTCGGCCTTCTCCGCGTCGGTCGGGGCACGCCGTCCGGTGCCGACCAGTAGCGCGTCCTTGTCGGAGAACGAGGCGGGGAACGCGGTCCCGGCGATCTTCTCCAGCATCTCGCGGGACCGGGCGAGCCCGTCGGCGGGCGGTTCCGCCGCGTCCGGGAGGTGCGCGATCAGGTCGAGGTGGTGCAGCGTCCATTCCAGGACGTACGCGGAGAGGTAGTCGCCCGCGGTGAGGACCTCGTCTTGGGTGCTGACCCGCAGGGCCGGGTCGGCGAGTTCGGCGGCGCGGCCGGCGGCGGAGCCGACGTCGTCGAAGTGGAACTTGAGCAGCCAAGGCTCCTCGTACGCGGCGGCCAGCCGGACGATCAGCGCGTCGAGCGGGTCGTCATCGGTCGGCGGCGTTTCGGCGACATCCCAGTAGGTCACCGCGTCGCGGGTCGGTTCCGTTTCGGCGGGGGTCACGAGGGTGATCAGGACGTCCTGAGCGTCGATGACCAGATGGCACACCAGGTCCCGCACGAGCCAGCCGGCACAGCCGGACGGCTGCGCGAAGTCCTCGTCCGGGAGTTCGGCGACCGCCGTACGCAACGCCGTCCAAGAATGCGAGAAGAGATCCACATCGGCACGGTAGTGCGGTGCCGCAATGGCGGACAAGCGCATTCAAGGCCTCGGGCGGTGACGGTGAGGGCGACTCCCGCGAACGCGATCGGACCACCTGCGGAGTGGGACGACTACGGCCTGTCCGATGGGTCAGGGTCGGAAAGGTCCTATCCGTCCCAAAGCCCTATCCGTCCAAAGGCCCTAACCGTCCAACAGTGACTTCGTCATGCAGCGGCTCTGCTCATACGTCCGGTAGAGCCCGAACTTCTCCGCCGTCTCCACCAGCCGGTAGCCGCTGGAGGCGTACAGCGCGATCGCCTCCGGCTGCTCGGTGCCGGTCTCCAGCACCATGCGGGTGCGGCCCGCGGCCCGCGCGTCCGCTTCGAGGGCGGCCAGGATCCGGCGGGCCAGCCCCCGCCCCCGGGCCTCCGGGAGCACGAACATCCGCTTGATCTCGGCGTCGCCGGCCGCGTACCCCTCGGCCGTGTCCTCGCTCACCCGCCAACCGCCGGTGGCCAGCGGGCGCTCGTCCTCGTACGCCAGCAGGTACATGCCGTTGGGCGGCGCGAACATCTCCGGGTCGAGCGGGGTGATATCGGCATCGCCGTAGCGCCGGACGTACTCCTGCTGGACGAGCTCGGCGAGCTTGACCGCGTCGGGGTGGTCATAGCGGACGGGGCGTATCTCCATTCCAGGAATCGTACGGGTGTCCGGGCGGGTGGCGCGACGGGTTCGCCGGGTCGGTATCGTGCCCGGATGCTCACCGTGACCTCTGTGAATGTGAACGGGCTGCGCGCCGCGGCCAAGAAGGGCTTTGTGCCGTGGCTGGCGGAGACCGGCGCCGACGTGCTGTGCCTGCAGGAGGTACGGGCCGAGGCCGCGCAGCTGTCCGACGAGGTCCGTGATCCCGATGGCTGGCACACCGTGCACGCCCCGGCCGCCGCCAAGGGTCGGGCCGGTGTCGCGCTCTACACGCGGCGTGAGCCGGAGCGGGTCCAGGTGGGCTTCGGCTCGGCGGAATTCGACGGGAGCGGGCGGTACGTCGAGGCCGATCTGCCGGGCGTGACCGTCGCCAGCCTGTATCTCCCCTCGGGCGAGGTCGGCACGGAGCGGCAGGACGAGAAGGAACGCTTCCTGGCTGAGTTCCTTCCGTACCTCGTCGACCTGCGGAAACGGGCCGCGGCGGACGGTCGTGAGGTGCTGGTGTGCGGCGACTGGAACATCGCGCACCAAGAGGCCGACCTGAAGAACTGGAAGGCCAACCAGAAGAAGTCCGGCTTCCTCCCGGAGGAGCGCGCCTGGCTGACCGACGTCCTAGACGAGACCCGGGGCGGCTATGTCGACGTCGTCCGCGCCCTGCACCCGGACGTCGAGGGGCCGTACTCGTGGTGGTCGTACCGCGGGCGGGCTTTCGACAATGACGCTGGGTGGCGGATCGACTACCAGATGGCCACGCCGGGGCTCGCGGAGCGCACGGTGAAGGCGTACGTGGAACGTGCCGAGAGCTATGACACGCGGTGGAGCGATCATGCGCCCGTCACGGTCGTGTTCGACGTCGGGTGACCTGCGCGGCGCCTTGCCCCAGGTGGGGAGCCGTCCGGTCGTCCGCTACCGGTCCGAGTCGTGCCTGCTCTCCTGCTCCCGCAGCCACTCGTCGATTTCCCTGCGGACGCGGCGGTCCATGGCCATCGAGAGTTCCGCTTCGACGACGCCCTTGGAGATGGGGCGGAGCTTTTCGATGGTCTGGGCGATGCGGGCGACCTCTTCCGGGGCGGGGGGCTCGTCGGCGGAGGTGCGTTCCAGGACGTCGGCGAGGATGTGGCTGCGGATGAGGGTGGTGAAGATGTCGGCGAGGGCGTCGGCGTGGGCGCGTACCTGGCGGCCGGCTTCCAGGACGGCGGCGAGGGGGACGCCCTTGTCGACGAGGTCGGTGGAGGCGTCCAGGAGCCGGCGGCTGATGTGGACGAACTCGTCGCCGTCGACGGCGAGATAGCCGATGTCCATGGATGCGGCGAGGTTCTCGACGGTGATGTCCTCGCTGAAGTGGTCGGCCAGTTCCTCGGGTGTGAGGCGGACCGGGGTCTCCTCGGACCAGGGCGTCACGATCGTGTCTTCGAGGCCGAGGAGTTCGCCGACGTCCCGGCCGCTCTCGAAGGCGGCGAGGAGCTCGGCGATGCCGCCGAGGGTGTGGCCGCGTTCCAGGAGGGCGCCGATGGTGCGCAGCCGGGCGAGATGGTGCTCGTTGTACCAGGCGATCCGGCCCTCGCGGCGCGGTGCGGGGATCAGCTTGCGCTCGCGGTAGAAGCGCAGCGTACGGACCGTGATGCCGGCTTCCTTGGCCAGTTCGGGCATCCGGAACTCGCGCGCCTCGCGCTCCTCGTCGGCGCCTTCGTCGGCGATCGCCTTTTCGTTCTCGTTCGCTGCCACTTGTTCACCCTATGCCGGGAACGTGTCGCGGGGCCGGGGTGCGACCGTCGGTAACTTCCTGGCGCGCGACCCCTACCGCTCGGTACGGAGCTGCCCTAGTCTCCCATCGTGCCAGTAATTGCTGGCGCAGTTGAGTGCGGTGGAGAGTGCAGTCGGCGAGCTCGGTCGAAGAGCTGGGTCGAAGAGTGGCGTTGAACTCGGGAGGCGGGTGGCATGGCCGAGCGCGGGCAGAGGCATGTGCGGGTGGCGGTGATCGGATCGGGGTTCGGCGGCCTGGGGGCGGCCGTACGCCTGCGCCGCCAGGGAATCACCGACTTCGTGGTCCTGGAGCGGGCCGACTCGGTGGGCGGTACCTGGCGGGACAACAGCTATCCGGGATGCGCGTGCGATGTGCCCTCGCATCTGTACTCGTTCTCCTTCGCGCCCAACCCGGAATGGCCGCGGAACTTCTCCGGGCAGCCGCACATCCGGGCGTACCTGGAGCAGGTGGCGGACACGTTCGGCCTGCGTCCGCACATCCGCTTCAACTCCGAGGTGCGGAGCCTTCGTTGGAGCAATGAGGAACTGCACTGGGAGATTGATACGGCGGGTGGGGCGCTGACCGCGGACGTGGTCGTGTCGGCGACCGGGCCGTTGTCGGATCCAAAGATTCCGGACATTCCGGGGCTTGACGGCTTTCCCGGCAAGGTCTTTCACTCGTCGCGCTGGGATCACGATTACGACCTGCGCGGGAAGCGGGTGGCCATGATCGGGACCGGCGCCTCGGCGATCCAGATCGTGCCGGCCATCCAGCCCGAGGTCGACCGGCTCACCCTCTTCCAGCGCACCCCGGCCTGGGTCCTGCCGCGCGCCGACCGGAAGATCTCCGCCGTCGAGCGCTGGCTGCACAGCAAGGTCCCGGCCACCCGCGCCGCCCGCCGCGGCCTGCTGTGGGGGATCAGGGAACTCCAGGTCAGCGCGTTCACCAAGCGCCCGAACGAGCTGGGTCTGATCGAGGCCCTGGCGAAGAGCCATATGAAGAAGGCCGTCAAGGATCCGGCGCTGCGAGCCACGCTCACCCCCGACTACCGCATCGGCTGCAAGCGCATTCTGCTCTCCAACAGCTACTACCCGGCGCTCACCAAGCGGAATGTGGACGTGGTCGCGGCCGGGCTGACGGAGGTGCGGGGGAACGTGCTGGTCGGGTCGGACGGAAGCGAGACCGAGGTTGATGCTGTCGTCTTCGGCACGGGGTTCCATGTGACGGACATGCCGATCGCGCACCGTGTCACCGGGGCCAACGGCACGACGCTGGCCGAGGAATGGAAGGACGGGATGGAGGCGCTGCGCGGTGCGAGCGCGGCCGGATTCCCCAACTTCCTCACCATCATCGGCCCCAACACGGGCCTCGGGAACAGCTCGATGATCCTGATGATCGAGGCCCAGCTGAACTACATGGCCGACTTCATGCGGCAACTCGACATCCTCGGCGGGAAGATCGCGCTCAGCGCCCGGCCGTCCGCGGTGCAGGAGTGGACCCGCAAGATCCAGAAGCGGATGGAGCGCACGGTGTGGAACACCGGCGGCTGCGACAGCTGGTATCTGGACTCCAACGGGCGTAACACCACCGCCTGGCCGGGGACGACCTCGGAGTTCAAGAAGGTGACGCGGCAGGTCGACCTCGCCGAGTACGAAGTGCTGCGGGTTCCGGGTGCGCGGGCCGGCGGCAGGCCGGTGGGTGAGCCAGTTGGAAAGCCAGTGGCTCAGCCCGTGGGGGCGTCGGTAGGTGCCGGTGCTGACCAGTCCGGGGCCACTGGTGCTGATCAGTCCGCCGACCGGTCCGCCGACCGGTCCGCCGACCGGTCCGCCGACCGGTCCGCCGACCGGTCCGCCGACAAGTCCGCGGAGGTGGGCGCATGAGCCGGCTGACCCATGTCACCAGCGGGCCGTACGCGCCGCCCGCGCCGCGCGAGACGCGCACCGTCACCTCCGCCGACGGCGCCCGGCTGCATGCCGAGATCCACGGGCCCGAGGACGCCCCCGCCGTCGTCCTGGCCCACGGCTGGACCTGCTCGACCGCCTTCTGGGCGCCGGTCGTCCGCGAGCTGGCCACCGACCACAAGGTGGTCGTCTACGACCAGCGGGGGCATGGGCGCAGCCCGGCCGCCACGCCGGCGGGCCACAGCACCGACGCACTCGCCGATGACCTGGTCGCCGTACTGGAGGCGACGCTGGAGCCGGGCGAACGCGCCGTCGTGGGCGGCCACTCCATGGGCGGCATGACGATCATGGCCGCCGCCGACCGGCCGCAGTTGCGCGCGCGGGCCGCCGCCGCGTTCCTGTGCAGCACCGGAAGCGCCGATCTGGCCGCGGAATCACGGGTGTTCGCGCTGCGCTCGCCGAGCGGCCGCCGCCGGGCGCACCGCCTGCTGCTGCACTCGCGTGCCCCGCTCGGCCCGGTCTCGCCGGTCGCCAAGTGGGCCCTGAAGTACGCCACGATGGGCGCCGGCGCCACCGCCGAGCAGATCGACGCCTGCGCGCGGATCGTGCACGCCTGCCCGCCCGGCGTGCGGTCCCGATGGGGCAAGGTGCTGTCCGGGCTCGAACTGACCGGCGGGGTCGCACGGCTGGAGATGCCGACCGCAGTCCTGGCGGGCACCGCCGACCGGCTCACGCCGATCGTGCACGCCCGCCGGCTGGCCTCCGTACTCCCCGACTGCCGCGGTCTGACGGAACTGCCGGGCCTGGGACATATGACACCCATCGAGGACCCGGCCGCAGTCTCCGGACGCCTCCGCGAACTGGTCAGAGATCACCTGACGTCCAGTCATCTGACATCTGGTCACCTGGCCTCTGGCCACCCGACGGCCGGTCACCCGACCACCAGTCGCCCGACGACCGCTACCGAAGCCCAGCAGGCCACCGGTAAGAACCGGCAGAAGAAGGAGAAGACGGCATGAGTGAGCGCAGGAGCCTTGACGGGCAGGTCATCGTCGTCACCGGTGCGGCACGCGGGGTCGGTGAGCTGCTGGCCCGCAAGCTGTCGGCGCGCGGTGCGACGTTGGCGCTGGTCGGCCTGGAGCCGGACGAACTGCGCGGCGTCGCGGCCTCGCTGCACGGCCCGGCGCACCACTGGTACGCCGATGTCACCGACCACGAGGCGATGGCCCAGGTCGCGGTCGAGGTGAAGGGCCGCTTCGGGAAGGTCGATGCCGTCGTCGCGAATGCCGGGGTGGCGACCGGCGGTCCGTTCGTCGACTCCGATCCGGTCGCATGGAAGCGGGTCATCGAGGTCAACCTGATAGGCGGCGCGGTCACCGGCCGGGCCTTCCTGCCCGTGCTGATGGAGTCCCGGGGCTACTTCCTCCAGATCGCCTCGCTCGCCGCGATCACTCCGGCCCCGATGATGACCGCGTACTGCGCGTCCAAATCGGGTGTCGAGGCCTTCGCGCACAGCCTGCGCGCCGAGGTCGGCTACAAGGGTGTACGGGTCGGTGTCGGCTATCTGAGCTGGACCGACACCGACATGGTGCGCGGCGCCGACCAGGACGACATCATGCGCGAGCTGCGCGCGCGGCTGCCGTGGCCGTCGAACAAGACCTATCCGCTGGGCCCTGCCGTCGACCGGATCGTGGCGGGTATCGAGCGCCGTTCCTCGCATGTCTACGGCCAGTGGTGGCTGCGCGGTATGCAGTCGATCCGCGGCTATCTGCCGTCGGTCATCGGGTCGGTGGGCCAGCGCGAGATGCGGCGGTTCGGGGACCGGATCGACGGGATGCGGGTGGGTCTGGTCGGCGCGGGCGGCGAGGCGGACGAGAAGGCGCGGACGGACCGGTAGCCGGCCGGGTGGTCACGGAGCGCACTCGGCCCTGATCGAAATGCGTCATATGTCCGTCCATGTCAGGCTGGTCGAGCCCGATCCCCAACACCCGCACAGGAGTGAACAGCATGGGCATCTCAGACCAGTTCAAGGACAAGGGCGAACAGCTCTCGGACGAGGCGAAGAAGCGGATGCGCGAGGTCAAGGAGCGCGGCAAGAAGCAGGGCCAGCAGCGCGGCCAGCAGGATCGCGAGCGTGGCCAGCAGGGCCGTGAGCAGCGCGATGACCTACTGGACGCACCGCAGGACCGCGACCGCTACCAGAGCTGACCCGGCGTATGTCCTGAACGCCATGCGCGGGCCGCCGTGCCGCGCATGAACGAGGGGTGCACCCGAAGACCCGGGTGCACCCCTCAGCGCATGCCGCAGCAACCACCTCACCCACCACGAACTCACCGCAATTCAGCAACCGTTACGCGGCGGCAGTTGAGGCCGTCTCCGGTCCGGCACGTCCGACAGGTCCGGCGGGGTCGCGGCCGGATGCCGCTCCAGCAGCTCCAGCGCCGTGCGGACCGCCACGCCGAGCTGCGGATGGCGGCCCTCGGCCCAGTGCAGCGGCGAGCGCAGTGCCTCGATGTCGACCTCGACACCGTGGTTCTCCACGCCCCAGCCGTACAGCCGGAACCAGGCCGCGTTCATCGGAACGGTGATCGCGGTGCCGTCGCCGAGCCGGTGCCGGCCGGTCATGCCGACCACCCCGCCCCAGGTGCGCATGCCGACCACCGGGCCGATGCCCTGGAGCTTGAACGCCGCGATGATCATGTCGCCGTCGGACGAGGTCATCTCGTCGGCCACCGCGACGACCGGACCGCGCGGCGCATTGCTCGTGTACGACACCGGCTGGGCGTCGCGGGTCAGGTCCCAGCCCATGATGCTGCGGGTCAGTTTCTCGATCACCAGCTCGGAGATGTTGCCGCCCGCGTTGCCCCGTACGTCCACGATCAGCGCGGGCAGTGAGACCTCCATCCGCAGATCCCGGTTGAACTGGGCCCAGCCGGACCCGCCCATGTCGGGGATGTGCAGATAGCCGCACTTGCCGCCGCTCAACTCCCGTACCACCGCCCGGCGCTTGGCCACCCAGTCCTGGTAGCGCAGCGGCCGTTCGTCGACGAGCGGGACCACCGCGACCCGGCGCGCGTGGCCGCCTTCGGCGGGATGGACGAAGGTCAGCTCGACCGTGGTGCCGCCGGCCGCGGCCAGCAGCGGATACGGGCCGGTCACCGGGTCGACCGGGCGGCCGTCCACATGGGTGAGCGCGGCGCCCTCGCGGATGCCCGTGCCGGCGAGCGGGGAGCGGGCCTTGGAGTCCGAGGAGTCGCCGGGCAGAATCCGCTTGACCGCCCAACTGCCGTCCCGGCACACGAAGTTGGCGCCGAGCAGGCCCATCGCCCGCTGATAGTGCGGCGGCCCCTCGTTGCGGCGGGCGCCGGTGACGTAGGCGTGCGAGGTGCCCAGCTCGCCCAGCACCTCACGGAGCAGATCGGCGAACTCGTCGGGGGAGGCGACCCGTTCGAGCAGCGGCCGGTACTGCGCCAGCACATCGTCCCAGTCGATGCCGCACAGCTGCGGCTCCCAGAAGTACGCCCGGATGATCCGGCCCGCCTCCTCGTACGCCTGGCGCCACTCCGCCTCGGGATCGACGTCGTGCAGGATGCGCCGCAGGTCGAGAAAGACCGCCGTATCGGCGTCCGGCGGCTCGGTCGCCGGCACCGCGCGCAGATCGCCCTCGTCATTGACGACCAGCCGGGTGCCGTCCCCGCTGAGTGCGAACCCGTCCAGGGAACTGGTCAGTTCGGTGCGCCGGGCCTTGGTCAGATCGAAGTGTTCGAGGGTGGGCCTGCCTGACATGTCGGCGGGATTGGCAAAGGTCTCGCCCAGCGCGCCGGAGATCGGCCAGCGCAGCCAGACCAGCCCGCCGCCGCTGACCGGATACAGGGAGGAGTACTTGGACGCCGCGACCGGGAACTGGGTGACCCGGTTGGGCAGCCCCTCCACCTCCACCAGCACCGGCCCCTCGCCCACCGGCGGATTCTCCGCGGGATCCAGACCGCCCGCCGCGGGCCTTCCCTCCGGGGACAGCGCGAAGGGGGACGGGGTCGCCGACGACAGCGGTACGAGATACGGGCGGCAGCCCAGCGGGAAGGACAGATCGCCGGTGTGCACGTCGTAGACCGGGTCGAAGCCGCGCCAGGACAGAAAGGCCAGGTAGCGGCCGTCGCGGGTGAAGACCGGCTGCTCGTCCTCGAAGCGGCCGTTGGTGACGTCGACGATGGTGTGGTCGGCGAGCCGGGCCATCTTGATCTGCCGCAGCGAACGGCCGATACCGGGGTGCGACCAGGTCAGCCAGCCCGAGTCGGGGGAGAACGCCAGATCGCGGACCGGGCCGTTGTCGGAGCGGATCAGTTCGGTGACGTCACCAGGGGAGGGGGACGGGGAAGGGGAGCCGGCGGCGGCCGGATCGGGACGGGGCTCGGCATCGGCGTCGGCATTGGTGTCGGCTTCGGGATCGAGCTCAGGACCGGGCTCAGGACCGGGCGCGGGGCCGGTGCCGCCGAGCGCCGCCGCCGCCCGTGTCTCCCCCTCCCCGCCCTCCGGCCGCGCCACATTCACCAGCAGCAATCTGCCGTCGTGGGAGGCCACCGCCAGCCGTTCGCCGTCCGGTGAGGAGACCACCTCGTGGACCCGGCCGAGCTTCCCGGCGGCCAGCCGGCGCGGTCGGCCGGCGCCGCTGGCCCGGGGCAGATTGGCGATCTCGATGGCGTCGTCGCCCTCGGCGTCGGTGACATACGCGATCCGGCCGGTGGAGCCCAGCATCTCGGGCAGCCGGACCCGTACGCCCGGGGTGTCATGGATCGCGCGGGCCGGGCCGTCGCGGTGGGTGAGCCAGTACAGGCTGCCGCGTACGCCGACCGCGCTGGCCCGTCCGGTGGCGTCCACGGCGAGCGAGGTGACATGCGAGGCCGCCGGGACCTGGTAGTGGCGACGGCCGGCCCGCGGACCGCCGAGCCGTACCGCGAGCTTGCGGGGCTCCGCGGCCGGGCTCAGATCGTCGATCAGCCAGAGGTCGCCCGCGCACTGGTAGACGATGCGGGAGCCGTCGGTCGAGGCGTGCCGGGCGTAGAAGTCGCGGTGATCGGTGTGCCGGCGCAGATCGGTGCTGTCCGGCAGGCACGAGTAGACGTTGGCGATGCCTTCGTGGTCGGAGAGGAACGCGATCCGGTCGCCCACGAACATCACCGAGTCGAGGTGCCCGTACAGATGCGGCAGCAGCCGGGTGCCGTGCAGCCACATCCGGCCCATCCCGCCGCCCCGGTAGCGCTTCCAGGAGGCGGGCTCGTGCGGTGGCTTGCCGGTCAGCAGCAGGGTGCGGCGGTCCCCGTCGATATCGGCGACGGCGATATCGGCTACCGGCCCCCAGGGCAGCCGGCCGCCGGGGCTGCCGTCGGTCGGCAGGCTGTAGGCCCAGGAGTAGTACGAGAACGGCTGGCCGTGCGAGGAGACGGCGAGGATCTGTGCGCTGCCGTCCTTGTCGGGGGGAGTCCAGCCGCAGACCCGGGCGTCGATGCTGCCCCAGTACGTCAGCCGGCGGGCCGGGCCGCCGTCGACCGGCACGAGGTGGATCTCCGGGTCGAGGCTGCGCCAGGTGGTGAAGGCGATATGCCGGCCGTCGGGGGAGAAGCGGGGGTGGCTGACACGGGTGCGGTCGACGGTCAGCCGCCAGGCGCGGCCGGGCTCCTCTCCGGCCGGGGCGATCGGGGCCATCCAGAGGTCGTCCTCGGCGGCGAAGCAGAGAGAGTCGCCGTGCAGATGCGGAAAGCGCAGATACGAGCCGGGCGGCGGGCCCGGCGGGGTCGGCATTCTGCGTAGCCGCCCGCGAGGCTTGGCGGGGTTCGTCTCCGGGTGCGGGCCGACGGCCTCGCGTGCGTCGCTCACGCATCCATCGTTTCGGGCGGGGCAGGGGGCGGCAACTCGGCCCGGGGCCGGTCCGCCGCATCGGGCCGTGCCGGGGTGGGGGCGGGACGGGTGGCGCGGACCACCTCGCCGTCGCGGTCCTCCGGCCCTTCGGCGTTGCCGTTCCGCATCCCGGGCGCTCTTGCAACTTGTTCGCAGTAGGCCCCAACATTGGTGGGTTGCACAGGCCTGAAGCGGACCCCGGAGAACCCCTGAGATGCACGTACCCGACGGATTCATCAACGCACCGGTGTCGGTGGCGACCGGCGCGGTCGCCGCGGCCGCCGTCGCGGTCAGCCTGCGCGGCGCCCGGCGGGAGCTGGAGGGCGCGTCCCAGGGCGGCGGTTACGGCGCGGAGCGGACCGCACCGCTCGCCGGACTCGTCGCCGCGTTCATCTTCGCCGTGCAGATGCTGAACTTTCCCGTCGCGGCCGGGACCAGCGGACATCTGCTGGGCGGTGCGCTCGCGGCGATCCTGGTCGGCCCGTACACCGGCGTGCTCTGCGTCTCGGTCGTACTGCTCATGCAGGGTGTGCTGTTCGCCGACGGCGGGCTGACCGCCCTCGGCGTCAACATCACCGATATGGCGATCGTGACCACGGTCGTCGCCTATGCGCTCTTCCGGGGTCTGGTGAAGGTGCTGCCGCGCCGGCGGCCGTCGATCACCGTCGCCGCCTTCGTGGCGGCCCTGGTGTCGGTGCCCGCCGCGGCGGCCGCCTTCACCGGCCTCTACGCGTTGGGCGGGACGGCGGATGTGCCGATCGGCAAGGTCTTCACCGCCATGGTGGGCGTGCATGTGCTGATCGGAATCGGCGAGGCCGTGATCACCGCGCTGACGGTCGGTGCGGTGGTCGCCGTACGGCCCGACCTGGTCTACGGCGCTCGCGGGCTGGCCAAGCCGCTGGAGCTGCGTACCGCCCCGGTCACGGTGCCGGCCGCGCCGGGGGCGGGTGACGTCACGACGACGGCGGCGCGCGAGGCCGAGATCGACGAGCCCGAACCCGGCACCGGGGAGGCCGCGCCCGCCGAGGTCGCCCCCGTCCCCGCCCGCTCCGCCCGCCGCGTCTGGCTGGCGGGGGTCGCGGCCGCCCTGGTCTGCGCCGGCGGCATCAGCTACTACGCCTCCGCCAGCCCCGACGGTCTGGAGAAGGTCGCCCACGACCAGGGGATCGACGCGAAGGCCGAGGACCACGCCGCGAAGGACTCGCCGCTCGCGGATTACAGCGTGCAGGACATCGGCGACCCCCGGCTGTCGGGCGGGCTGGCCGGCGTGATCGGGGTCGGGGCGACACTCGCCGTCGGCACCGGCGTCTTCGTCGTGCTGCGCCGGCGCAAGGCCGTCGGCTCCGCCGACCAGCCGACCGCCCAGACCACGGGCGGGAACGGCTGAGATGGGCGCGGGCCACGCACACCGGCTCTACCGGCACGGGCACTCTCCCGTGCACGGCCTGCCGCCGCACTGCAAGATCGCGGCCGTTTTCTGCTTCGTACTGATCGTCGTCTCCACGCCACGGGAGGCGGTCTGGGCGTTCGGGCTGTACGCGGTGCTGCTCGCGGCCGCGGCCGGCGCCGCCCGCGTCCCGGCCGGGTTTCTGCTCAAGCGGCTGCTGATCGAGGTGCCGTTCGTCGCGTTCGCCGTCCTGATGCCGTTCGTCGCCGAGGGGCCGCGGGTGGACGTGATCGGACTGAGCCTGAGCGAGTCCGGCCTCTGGGGCGCCTGGAACATCCTCGCCAAGGGGACGCTGGGCGTCGCCGCGTCCGTCCTGCTCGCCGCCACGACGGAGCTCCGCGAACTGCTGCTCGGCCTGCAGCGGCTGCGGATGCCCCCGCTGCTCGTCCAGATCGCGTCCTTCATGATCCGCTACGGCGATGTGATCACCGACGAGATGCGGCGGATGCGCATCGCCCGGCTCTCCCGCGGCTTCGAAGCCCGCGGCGTACGCCACTGGGGCGTGCTCGCCAAGTCCGCCGGCGCCCTGTTCATCCGCTCCTACGAACGCGGCGAGCGGGTCCACCTCGCCATGGTCAGCCGCGGCTACACCGGCACCATGCCGGTCATCGCCGACGCGACCGCCACCCGCACACAGTGGACCCGCGCGGCCGCCCTGCCCGTCGCCGCCCTCGCCGTATGCCTCCTTGGATGGACCCTTTGAGTACGACCACGCCCACCGCCCCCTCGCTCGACGTCTCCGGGCTCGCCTACGCCTACCCCGACGGCCATCAGGCGCTCTTCGGCGTCGACCTCACCGTCGGCCGCGGCGAGCGGGTCGCGCTGCTCGGGCCCAACGGCGCCGGCAAGACCACCCTCGTCCTGCATCTCAACGGCATCCTCGAAGCGGGGGCCGGCTCCGTGACCGTCGCCGGCCTGCCGGTCGGGAAGAAGCATCTCGCCGAGATCCGCCGCCGGGTCGGCATCGTCTTCCAGGACCCCGACGACCAACTCTTCATGCCCACCGTGCGGGAGGACGTCGCCTTCGGTCCCGCTGCGGCCGGGCTGCGCGGTGCGGAACTCGACGAACGCGTCACCGAGGCGCTGGAGCGGGTCGGCATGGCCGGGTTCGCCGACCGGCCGCCGCACCATCTCTCCTTCGGGCAGCGGCGACGGGTCGCCGTCGCGACCGTGCTCGCCATGCGCCCCGAGATCCTCGTCCTGGACGAGCCGTCCTCCAATCTCGACCCGGCCTCGCGCCGTGAACTCGCCGATATCCTCCGGTCGTTGGACGTCACCGTCCTGATGGTCACGCACGACCTGCCGTACGCGCTGGAGCTCTGCCCGCGCTCCGTCGTGCTCTCCGGCGGCGTCATCACCGCCGACGGCCGCACCCAGGACCTGCTCTGCGACACGGAACTGATGCACACCCACCGCCTCGAACTGCCCTTCGGGTTCGACCCGCGCTCGGTGACGCTTCCTCTGTGACCGTTCGCCTGTGACGAATGCCACCCACCGAGGCCCTGGTCACCAGCACTGATCCGGACGTTGCACCATTGATGGGTCACCAAAGCGACGGATGAGTGGGAAGCGGGAATCAGTGGTGGACGTCCAGGGCACGGTCGAGGACGGCTTCGAGCCGGTCCGGGACGCCTTCGCAGCGAACTTCGCACGACGCGGCGAGCGGGGTGCGGCGGTCGCCGTGTACCGGCACGGGCGGAAGGTCGTGGACCTCTGGGGCGGGACGCGGGACGGGGACGCGGGGGGCTCGCCGGATGCGCCGGCCGCTCCCTGGGAGGCGGGGACCGCGCAGATCGTCCGTTCCGCGACCAAGGGCATCGCCGCGATCGTGCCGCTGCTGCTGCACCAGCGCGGGCTGCTGGACCTGGACGCGCCCGTCGGCACGTACTGGCCCGAGTTCAAGGCCGCGGGCAAGGAACGGGTCCTCGTCCGCCATCTCCTCTCGCATCGCGCCGGGCTGCCCGTGCTGGACACGCCGCTCACCCCGGACCAGGCCATCGACGGCGTCAGCGGCCCCGCGGCGCTCGCCGCCCAGGCCCCCGCGTGGACGCCGGGCGCCGATCACGGCTACCACGCGCAGACGTACAGCTGGCTGATCGGCGAGCTGGTGCTGCGCGTCACGGGTCGCACCATCGGCAGCTGGATCGCCGACGAGATATCCGGGCCGCTCGGTCTCGATCTGTGGATCGGTGTCCCGGAGGCGGTCCAGCCCCGCGTCGGGCGGCTCGCCGAGATAGCGACGGCGGCCGTGCCCGGCGCCGCGGGGCTGCGGGTACGG
Source organism: Streptomyces sp. NPDC050636 (assembly GCF_040654775.1). Lineage (NCBI taxonomy): Bacteria > Bacillati > Actinomycetota > Actinomycetes > Kitasatosporales > Streptomycetaceae > Streptomyces > Streptomyces sp. NPDC050636. The sequence continues at coordinate 38,411 of NZ_JBFAIP010000001.1, read as the reverse complement.
CCGAAGCAGACGGTCGCCGACGCGTACCGCGACCCGTCCTCCCTGACGAGCCGCGCGTTCGGCGCGATAACGCCGGCCGCCGACGAGAACGCCCCGGCCTACCGCGCCGCCGAGCTGCCGGCGTCGGGCGGGGTCGCCACGGCGCGTGCGCTGGCGCGCTGTTACGCGGCGCTGATCGGTCCCGTGGACGGCCATCCGCGGCTCTTCGCCCCTGCGACGCTGACGCTGGCCCGTACGGAGGAGTCCGCGGGCCTCGACCGCACCCTGCTGGTCAACACCCGGTTCGGCCTTGGCTTCATGCTCCACGGGCCGGCTTCGCCGCTGTTGGCGCCGGGGTCGTTCGGGCACCCCGGACGCGGGGGCGCACTCGCCTTCGCCGATCCCGAGAGTGGGTTCGCCTTCGGGTACGTCACCAACGGCATGCAGCGGAATGTGACGGCGGACCCGCGTGCGCAGGCGCTGTTGCGGGGCCTGGCCGCCGCTTCGCATGTTGCCGGGTGACCTGCGGAACCTACTGCAACATCAGGCCGATGCCGATCACCATCAGCCCCGCCGCGGCGATCCTCGGCCCCCCGAACCGCTCCTTGAAGAACAGCGCTCCTATCGCCGCGCCGACGATGATGGACGACTCGCGGAGGGCGGCGATCGGGGCCAGCGGAGCCTGCGTCTGGGCCCACAGCACCAGCCCGTAGGCGAAGACGGACAGCAGGCCGCCGGCGAGGCCCCGGACGGCGAACGGGCTTAGTTCGGCGAGGAGTCGGCGGCGGCGGGTGGCGAGCGCGTAGGCCGGGATCGCCAGGCCTTCGAGGATCATCAGCCAGGCGATATAGCCGAGGGGCGTGCCGGAGGCGCGTACGCCCAGACCGTCGACGGTGGTGTACGCGGCGATGGACAGGCCGGTGGCGAGGGCGGCGATGATGGCCGGCCAGTGGGGCCTCGTACCGGAGCCCCGGATGCCCCAGAGGGCGACGCCGACCAGGCCCGCCGAGGCGAGGGCGACGCCGGCCAGTGCCCAGGTGTGGGGGATCTCGTGGACGAAGACGGCGGCCAGGACCGTGACGACCAGGGGCGCGGTGCCTCGCGCGATCGGATACATCTGGCCGAAATCACCCAGCCGGAACGACTGCATGAGCAGGGACTGGTAGACGACGTGGAGGACGGCGGAGGCCACGAGGTAGGGCCAGGCGCCGGCGGCCGGCAGCGGGGTGAAGAAGGCCATGGCGGCGCCGCATATCGCGCCGCCCGTGCCGACGAGCGTGAAGGCGAGGAGCTGGTCGCGTATGCCGTGGGCGATCGCGTTCCAACTGGCGTGCGTGATGGCGGCGATGAGGACCGCCGCGACGACGAGCGGGGTCACGCGGTGCGCTCGGCGGCGGTGCGCTCGGGGGCTGTGGGGGCGGTGGTCTCGGGCGCGGAATCGCTCATGGCCCGCACGCTAGCGAAAGCTGTACGGGCCATGCGAACGGAATGATCCGGGCGCCCTCGCCGGGCGCCCGAACCGGTCAGCCTGCGTTGAGGATCGCGCGGACCACCGGACCCGCGTTGGAGCCGCCGTGGCCGCTCGCCGGGACGACGGCCGCCGCGGCGAGGTCGTTGCGGTAGGCGGTGAACCAGGCGTTGGGCTTCTTCTGGCCGTCGACCTCGGCGGAGCCGGTTTTGGCGCCGATGTCGCCGCCGATCCCGGACATCGCCTCGGCGGCCGTACCGGAGGTCGCGGTCAGCTTCATCAGCGACTTCAGGCCGGACGCGGTGGCCGGCTTCATGGTGCGGGCGGCCTTGGCGAGCGTCCGGTTGTCCAGCGACGGGGAGACGATGTACGGCTGGTGGAAGGAGCCGGCCTGGACCGTCGCGGCGAGCGTGGCGACGTTGAGCGGGTTCATGCGGACACCGCCCTGGCCGATCAGCGAGGCCGCCATCTGCGCGTCGCTCTGGACGGGCACCGCGCCGTCGAAGGTGGGGATGCCGGTCTGCCAGTTCAGGCCGATGCCGAAGACGTCCCGGGCCTCCTTCGTCAGATCGTCGTCGGTGAGCTTCTCGGCCTGCGAGATGAAGGCGTTGTTGCAGGACGCCGCGAAGCTCTGCGCGAAGGTGCCGGTCTTGATCTCGGTCTTGTCGAGGTTCTGGAACTTCCAGCCGCCGACCGTCACGTACTTGGGGCACGGGTGCGACTTGCCGGGCGAGGTCATGCCCTTGTCGATCAGCATGGCCGCGGTCACGATCTTCATCGTGGAGCCGGGGGCCAGCGACCCCTGGGTGGCCAGGTTGAAGCCCTTCTCCGGAGAGTTGGCGAGCGCCAGGATCTCTCCGGTGCTGGGCTTGACCGCCGCGGCGGATGCCGACTTCTTGCCCTTGACCGCCTTCTCCGCCACCGACTGCAGCTTGGCGTCCAGGGTGGTCTTGAGCGTGCCGGGGGTGCCCTTGGAGAGCACCTTCAGGGTCTTGTCGGGCTGCTGGGAGTCGGCCTTGGCGCTCTTGGCGCGGTGGATGAACAGCTCCACGCCCGGCTTGCCGTCGGTCTTGTCGCCGTACTTGTCCCGCAGGCTGTCCAGCACTCCGGTCAGCGTCGGATGCGCCTCGGGCGTCAGCTCGGTGCCGTTGCGGTCCACGGCCTTGATGGGCGGCGCCTCGGCCTCGCCGGTGCGCAGTTCGTCGCCCTGGGCGAGAGCCGGGTGCAGCACCGTCGGCTTCCAGGCGACGCGCGGCTCGCCGGTGGCGTCGTCGCGCTGCACGGTCACCGAGGTGCCGTACGAGAACGGTGCCTTGGTGCCGTTGTAGTCGATCTCGGTGGCGACGGTGTAGGGCACCTTCTCGCCGGCCGGCTTGCCCGGGGTCAGTGTGACCTTCGAGAACCGCGCCTGCTTGCTGAAGTTCGCCAGCGCGCTCTTCGCGGCCTCGGGGTCGTCCGTCAGCTCGGCGGCCTTGGCGGCGTCGCCGGACTGCCAGGCCGTCAGGAACTCCTGAGCGGTCGTGTGCACTTCCTTGGCGGTCAGCGGGCCGGTCTGCACCTGGGGCGCGTTGCCGCCCGACTTGGCGTCCGCGGCCACGGCCTCCTGCGGCGATGACGAATCCGCCGAGCCGCCGAACAGCGTGAAGCCGCCGACGACTCCCGCCACCAGGGCCACCGATCCGCCGATCAGCCCGTACTTCACCTCTCGGCGCATGCCACCGTTCCCCTCCCAGAGCCTCGTCCTTGAATACGCACACAAGAACGTCGGTCGCACTCTAAGGGACACGGGGTAGCGCTGTGAGTCTCGATCGGGGCACGGTCCGGTGACACGCTGTCGCACGACCGTTACGGGGTCTTCACCGGGCCCCGCCTGGCGTGCGCCCGCTCACACCCAGGTGTCGAACCACATCCGGTTGTGCCAGGCGGACTTCGGGATGGGCATACCCGTATATAGGGGATAGAAGTAGATGAAGTTCCAGATGATGAGCAGGACCAGGACGCCGGCGCCCACCGCGCCGATGACGTGGCGGCGTTCGGACGAGCCCGGGGGGCCGATGATCGCGCCGAGCATCATGGCCAGCGCCAGGCACAGGAACGGGACGAACACCACCGCGTAGAAGAGGAAGATGGTCCGTTCCTGGTAGAGGAACCAGGGAAGATAGCCAGCCGCGATACCGCAGGCGATGGCGCCGGCCCGCCAGTCCCGTTTGAACAGCCAGCGGTAGAGGACGTAGAGCAGGGCGAAACAGGCCGCCCACCACAGCAGTGGGGTGCCGAGCGCCAGGACCTCGCGCGCGCAGCCCTCCGCCGCCGTGCAGCCGTCCTTGCCGGCCTTGGGGTCCTCGTAGAAGTACGAGACGGGGCGGCCCAGCACCAGCCAGCTCCACGGGTTGGACTGGTAGGTGTGCGGCGTGGTCAGTCCGGTGTGGAAGGAGTAGACCTCGGTCTGGTAGTGCCACAGGCTGCGCAGCCAGTCCGGCAGCCAGGTCCAGGAGCCGGTACGGCCCTCGGGGGAGGTCGCCCAGTCGCGGTAGTAGCCGCCCTTGGTGGCGAGCCAGCCGGACCAGGACGCCAGGTACGCGGCGACGGCGACGAGGACGGTGGACCCGAACGCGGGCAGGACGTCGCGGCGCAGCGCCGAGCGGAAGGGGCGCGCGGCGCCGGCCGTACGCCGTGCCGCCATGTCCCACAGCACCGTCATCAGGGCGAACGCCGCGAGGTAGTACAGGCCGTTCCACTTGGTGGCGGCGGACAGCCCCAGGCACAGCCCGGCCGCGATCCGCCACGGCCGCCAGCCCAGCCGCAGCCGGTCGCCGACCTCCGCGTCCGGCCGCGCCAGCGAGTCCGGGCCGATCGGCAGGGCCGCCGCCAGCCGGGCCCTGGTGCGGTCCCGGTCCACCAGGAGGCAGCCGAACGCGGCCACCACCCAGAACATGACGATCAGGTCGAGCAGGGCGGTGCGGCTCATCACGAAGTGCAGACCGTCGACCGCCAGCAGGCCGCCCGCCAGACAGCCCAGGGCGGTGGAGCGCAGCAGCCGGCGGCCGATGCGGCAGATCAGGAACACCGACAGCGTTCCCAGCAGCGCTACGGTGAACCGCCAGCCGAAGGGGTTCATCCCGAACACCCACTCGCCGGCCGCGATCAGCCACTTGCCCATCGGCGGGTGCACGACGTACGAGTGCTCGGGCGTCAGCAGGATCTGCGGCGGGTGGAGGAACAGCGCGTCGTTGGCGTTCTTGGCCCAGGTGCCTTCGTAGCCGTACTGCAGCAGCGACCAGGCGTCCTTGGGGTAGTACGTCTCGTCGAATATCACCTTGCGCGGGTTGCCCAGGTTCCAGAACCGCAGCACCCCCGCGAACAGCGCCACCAGCAGCGGCCCCACCCAGGCCATCCAGCGCGCGGCCCGGGCCGCGGTGTCCGGGCCCGCGCCGAACACCGCCCACAGCCCGGTCGCCGGCTCGGGGAAGGCGGGCACCAGCCGCGCCCGGACATCGGCCTGCGGGCGGCCGAAGTACCCGAAGCGGCGCAGCCGCCGCTGCCACATGGGGGGCCGGGCGGCCGGCTCCGGGGCGCGCTGGGCGGCGTCAGTCGCGGTGGTGTCACTCGTCACCCGGCCCATCGTAGGGAAGCCGCCTGTGGATCAGGCGCGCTGCGCCGCCGGGCGGTGCCGCCGCGTCGGGCGGCATCCCCTCCCTGGGAGGATGGGGACGTGACTGGAACGCTGGTACTTGCAGGGACGCCCATCGGCGAGATCGCGGACGCCCCGCCGCGGCTCGCCACCGAGCTGGCCGCCGCCGATGTGATCGCCGCCGAGGACACCCGGCGGCTGCGCCGGCTGACCCAGGCGCTGGACGTCATCCCGACCGGGCGAGTCGTGTCGTACTTCGAGGGGAACGAAGCGGCCAGGACGCCGGAGCTGGCCGACGCGCTGGCCGGCGGCGCGCGGGTGCTGCTGGTCACCGACGCCGGGATGCCGTCGGTCTCCGACCCCGGCTACCGCCTGGTCGCCGCCGCCGTCGAACGCGGCATCAAGGTCACCGCCGTACCGGGCCCCAGCGCGGTGCTCACCGCCCTCGCCGTGTCCGGCCTGCCGGTGGACCGCTTCTGCTTCGAGGGCTTCCCTCCCCGCAAGGCCGGCGAGCGCCTCTCCCGGCTGCGCGAGGTCGCCGACGAGCGGCGCACCCTGGTGTATTTCGAGGCGCCGCACCGGCTGGACGACACCCTCGCCGCGATGGCCGAGGTCTTCGGCGCGGACCGGCGGGCCGCGGTCTGCCGCGAGCTGACCAAGACCTACGAAGAGGTCAAGCGCGGGCCGCTCGGCGAGCTCGCGCCCTGGGCGGCAGAGGGCGTACGCGGCGAGATCACGATCGTGGTCGAGGGGGCGGCGGAAACCGGTCCGCAGGACCTGGGCCCCGAGGAGCTGGTGCGGCGGGTTCGGATCCGTGAGGAGGCGGGGGAGCGCCGCAAAGAAGCCATCGCCGCGGTCGCCGCGGACGCCGGGCTACCCAAGCGCGAGGTCTTCGACGCGGTGGTCGCCGCGAAGAACGCGGCGCGAACGGAGTCGTCAAACGGCAGAACAGACTCATCGGTAGGTAAATGATTAGCCTGGAAGGTAAAGCGAGAGGCCGCGCAGCGGGGCGATTTTCCTACCGTCTGCCAAATCTGGGCCAATAGCCAACAGGCCAGCTGCGCCGTGGCCGGGAAAGGCGTTCCCTAGGGGAGGGACGTTCGGTCCCCGGAGACCTTGTCCAGCGGACAAGAGGAGCGGCAATGAGCGAAATCGCGCAAACAAAAAGCACCGCTACCAATGGCGCCCATCCCACCCCCCGGCCGGAGCCCGCCGCACACGAGGCCTACGCCTTCGCGTGCATGAAGTGCGGCCACGGCTGGGAGCAGGCGTACGAGATAGAGCACCAGGTGGACGCCAAAGGGGCCATGCACGTCGTGTACTACGCGGAGGGCGAGCGAGTCCCGTCCCCGTTGACCCGGCCCATCTGTCTGAACTGCGGTGCCACCGTCGTGCGCATCATGCGCTCCGGCCAGGTCTCGATGGTCTCCAACGCGATCGCGAGCATGCACCAGCGGCAGGGCAGTGGGCCTGCCAAGAACCACACCAAGAAGAACGGCGAGCCGGTGCCCGGGAAGGCCGCCGGGGAAAACACCGGCAGTACCGCCGAGGGCACCGGGCGCCACCACTGGCACCTCTCCGATCTGCTGCACCCCTTCCAGCACCACCGCAAGTGAGCCCCGGGCCGCGGCCCTCGTAGGATCGCGGCCATGGCTCAGAAGGACGACAAGGACAGGGACACCCCGCCGCCGCTGCCCGAACCGCTTCGGGTGCCGGTCGCGGACTCGCACACCCACCTGGACATGCAGGCAGGCACCGTCGAGGACGCGCTCGCCAAGGCCGCCTCCGTCGGCGTCACCACGGTGGTCCAGGTGGGCTGCGACCTGGCCGGTTCCCGGTGGGCCGCGGAGACCGCCGCCGCGTACGACAGCGTGCACGCCACGGTCGCGCTGCATCCCAACGAAGCGCCCCGCATCGTCCTCGGGGACCCGGACGGCTGGTCGCGGCAGGGCGCCCGGGAGGCGGGCGGCGACGACGCCCTGGACGCCGCGCTCGACGGGATCGACGCGCTGGCCGCCCTCCCGCACGTCCGCGGCGTCGGCGAGACCGGCCTGGACCACTTCCGGACCGGCCCCGACGGCATGGCCGCCCAGCAGCGGTCCTTCCGCGCCCATATCGAGATCGCCAAACGGCACGGCAAGGCCCTGGTCATCCACGACCGGGAGGCCCACGACGACGTGCTGCGGATCCTGCGCGAAGAGGGCGCGCCCGAGCGGGTCGTCTTCCACTGCTTCTCCGGCGACACCGCGATGGCCAAGATCTGCGCGGAGGCCGGCTACTTCCTGTCCTTCGCCGGGAACGTCACCTTCAAGAACGCCCAGCCGCTGCGCGATGCGCTCGCCGTTGCCCCGCCCGAACTGGTGCTCGTCGAGACCGACGCCCCCTTCCTCACCCCCGCGCCGTACCGCGGACGGCCGAACGCGCCCTACCTCATCCCCCTCACCCTGCGGGCGATGGCCGAGGTCAAGGGCATGACGGAGGACGCGCTGGCCTCCGCCGTCGCGGCGAACACGGCGCGCGCGTTCGACTACTGACCCCGCCGCGGGCCGCCCGCCCACACCGGCGCGCGCACGTTCCGTAGCGGGTCGACTTTGGAGAGTCACCTCCGCTCCGCTACATTCCGGCGCGTCAAGGCCATCTGTGGCATGTGGAGCGTCGTGAGTCATTCGCAGAGCAGCCACCGCGCCGCGCGCAGCCGTCGCGGCCGGAGCACCACACCACCGAAGAACCCGTACGAGCTCAAGACCCTGACCGTCCCGCGCGGCCTGCTGCCCCGACAGGCGGCGGCCCCTGAAACGAGCGGCACCCCGGCCACCGGTGGCCCGCCCCCCGGCAGCCGGGCCGCCGCCCGCCGAGCCGCCGGCGCGACCGGCCGCCGCCGGCGCCCCGCCGAACGCCCCGAAACGCTGCGCCGGCTGCTGCCCCGGGCCCTCGTCGTCGCCTTTCTCGCCGGCGGCACCACCGCCTTCATCGCCCACGACAAGGCGATCCGGCTCAGCGTCGACGGCGACCCGCGCACCCTCCACACCTTCGCCGACGACGTCGACGACCTCCTGGAGGCCGAGCATCAGGACATCGGCCGGCACGACATCGTCGCGCCCGCCCCCGGCACCGCGCTCACCAGCGGCGATGAGGTCGTCATCCGGCACGGCCGGCCGGTCGTCCTCACCCTCGACGGAGAGCGCCGCCAGGTGTGGACCACCGCCGAAACCGTCGACGGCGCACTGCGCCAGCTCGGCGTACGCGCCGAGGGCGCCTACCTCTCCAGCTCCCGCTCGCGGCGCATCGGCCCGCACGGCCTGGAGCTGGCCGTACGCACCGAACGCTCGGTGGTCTTCATCGCCGACGGCCGCGAATACCGCGTCCGCACCAACGCCGCGACGGTCCGCGAAGCCCTCGAAGAGGCCGGTCTCGCGCTCCGCGACGAGGACACCACCTCGGTGCCGCCGGACAGCTTCCCGCGCGAGGGCCAGACCGTCTCCGTACTGCGGATCACCGGCTCCCGGAAGGTGCGTGAGGAGCCCGTCCCCTTCCGTACGGTCAAGCGGAGCGACCCGCAGCTGACCCGCGGCACGGAGGCGGTGGTCCAGCAGGGGCGGCCCGGCGTGCGGCGCGTCACCTACCGGCTGCGCACCGTCAACGGGGTCAAGCAGAAGCCGCGGCGGGTGGCCACGGACGTGGTGCGCGCGCCGCGCCCGCAGATCGTGCACATCGGCACCAAGGAGCTGCCGACCTCCGTAGGCGGCGCCGACCACCTCGCCTGGGGTTCGCTCGCGCAGTGCGAGGCGGGCGGCCGGCCGAACGCCGTCGACGCATCGGGCACCTACGGCGGCCTCTACCAGTTCGACGTCGGCACCTGGCACCGCCTCGGCGGCAGCGGCCGCCCGCAGGACGCGCCCGCCCAGGAGCAGACCTACCGCGCCAAGAAGCTCTACGTCACCCGGGGGGCGAGCCCGTGGCCGGTCTGCGGCCGTAAGCTTCACCAGTGAGCGTGAACGAGCGTAGCGAGCGAACAAGTGAAAGGTGCGCGCCGTGCGAATGCGCGGCCGGGCCTAGCGAGGCATGGGCATGAGCAGCAGTGATGAATCCGGGCCCCTCCTCGGGCCCGCCGATGTCCGCGAGTTGGCCGCCGCGCTGGGCGTACGCCCCACCAAGCAGCGCGGCCAGAACTTCGTGATCGACGCCAACACCGTCCGCCGGATCGTGCGGACTGCCGGCGTCCGGCCCGACGATGTCGTCGTCGAGATCGGCCCCGGCCTCGGCTCGCTGACGCTGGGCCTGCTGGAGGCCGCCGACCGGGTCACCGCCATCGAGATCGACGAGGTGCTCGCGGCCGCGCTGCCGGCCACCATCGCGGCCCGGATGCCCGACCGCGCCGACCGCTTCACGCTGGTCCACAGCGATGCGATGCACGTCGACGAGCTGCCCGGCGCCGCGCCCACCGCGCTGGTCGCCAACCTGCCGTACAACGTCGCGGTCCCGGTGCTGCTGCACATGCTCGCGACCTTCCCCACCATCGACCGCACGCTGGTGATGGTGCAGGCCGAGGTCGCCGACCGGCTGGCCGCCCGGCCCGGCAACAAGGTCTACGGCGTGCCGTCCGTCAAGGCGAACTGGTATGCCGAGGTCAAGCGGGCCGGGGCGATCGGCCGCAATGTCTTCTGGCCCGCGCCGAACGTCGACTCCGGGCTGGTCTCGCTGGTCCGCCGCGACAAGCCGCCGACGACCACGGCCAGCCGCGCCGAGGTGTTCGCCGTCGTCGACGCGGCGTTCGCCCAGCGCCGCAAGACGCTGCGGGCCGCGCTGTCGGGATGGGCCGGATCGGCCGCCGCGGCGGAGGCCGCGCTGGTCGCGGCGGGCATCTCGCCGCAGGCCCGCGGCGAGGCGCTGACCGTCGAGGAGTTCGCGCGGATCGCCGAACACAAGGGACCGGGCGGGACACCGGGGATCCGGCAGGCACAGGCAGGGGGAGACACCGTATGAGCAGCCCGATGAGCAGCCCGATCAACAGCGCCCCGGTCACCGTCCGGGTGCCGGCCAAGGTCAATGTCCAGCTGGCCGTCGGCGCCGCCCGCCCCGACGGCTTCCACGACCTGGCGAATGTCTTTCTCGCCGTCGGCCTCTACGACGAGGTCACCGCCACCCCTTCGGACACACTGCGGATCACCGCCGAGGGCCACGACGTCGACCAGATCCCGCTGGACCGTACGAACCTGGCCGCCCGCGCCGCCGAGCTCCTCGCCGCCCGGTACGGCCTCGACCCGCACGTCCATCTGCACATCGCCAAGGACATCCCCGTCGCGGGCGGCATGGCCGGCGGCAGCGCGGACGCCGCGGGCGCCCTGCTGGCCTGCGACGCCCTCTGGTCGACGGGCGCCTCGCGCACCGAACTCCTCGACATCTGCGCCGAGTTGGGCAGCGATGTGCCGTTCAGCCTGGTCGGCGGCGCGGCCCTGGGCCGCGGCCGCGGGGAGCTGCTGACGCCGCTCACCGTCGGCGGCACCTTCCACTGGGTCTTCGCGGTCGCCGACGGCGGCCTGTCGACGCCGGCCGTCTACCGGGAGTTCGACCGGCTGACGGAGGGCACGGACGTGCCCGAGCCGGAGGCGGCGCCGGAGCTGCTGGCCGCGCTGGAGTCCGGGGACGCGGGCGCGCTCGCCGCGGCGCTCAGCAACGACCTGCAGGCCGCGGCGGTCTCCCTGCGGCCCGCGCTGACCGCGACCCTGGACGCCGGTACCGCGGCCGGTGCGCTGGCCGCGCTGGTCTCCGGCTCCGGGCCGACGACCGCGTTCCTGGTCAAGGACGCGGAGGCGGCGCGGGACGTGGCGGCGGCGCTGCTGGCGTCGGGGACCTGCCGGTCGGTGCGTACGGCGGTGGCGCCGGCGGAGGGTGCGACGGTGGCGTGAGGACGCCCTACAGCTTGTCGATGGCGGTCAGGTCGATGTCGACGGCGTAGGGCACGTCGACTTTGATCCGGTCGCGGTGCATGCCGGCGTGCACATAGACCCCGGTGACCGGGTCGAGTTCGTAAACGTGGATGACGGGCTTGCCGTTGGCTCCGCTCTCCTCGACCCGCCAGAAGTTCTCGATCCCGGCTGCGGCGTACTTCCGCGGCTTGGTCGTGCGATCTCGGGACGCTGATTCCGGGGAGACGACCTCGATGGCGAGGAGCACGTCCTTGGCCTGGTACCTCGTCTTGTGCCGTCCGGTGACCGCGTCAGCCCTGATCACGCTGACGTCGGGTTCGGGACCGTTGCGCTCGTCGAGGATGACGGTCATCTCCCGCCGCACGCGGAACTCGTCCGGGGCTGTGGCGCGCAAGCCGTGCTCCAAGAGATACAGCATCAGCGTGTGGAACTCCCGCTGCGGACTCACGAAGACCAGGCTCCCGTCGATCAATTGAGTGTGCGGCGGGAGGTCGGGCAGGGTGAACAGGTCGTCCACGGTCCAGCCGTCCAGTGGTGGCACCGGCCACCGCGAGGTCGGCTCGGAGACGGGCTCGGCGGCCTCGGAGATCGGCTCGGCGGTCATGGTTCCTCCCATGGACGGGATTCTTCGGCCTGCCAGTCCACCGTAGCGGCCATATCCCGATCACGTCATCACAAAGAGTGACCGCCCCCTCGCGCCCCGCCTCTTACCTCGGAGGACCTACTCTTGGTGCTGATCGTTCCCCGCGCACAGGAGAGAAATGGCCACCAACCTCGTCAATCTGGAAGCCGTCGGCAAGGTCTACGGAACGCGTGCCCTGCTCGACGGTATCTCCCTCGGCGTCAGCGAAGGGGACCGGATCGGCGTCGTCGGGCGTAACGGGGACGGCAAGACCACCCTGATCCGGATTCTCGCCAAGCTGGAGGGCGCGGACGACGGGCGGGTCACCCACTCCGGCGGCCTGCGGCTGGGCGTGCTGACCCAGCACGATTCACTCGACCCGGCGGCCACCGTCCGGCACGAGGTGATCGGCGACCTCGCCGACCACGAGTGGGCCGGCAACGCCAAGATCCGGGATGTGCTCACCGGGCTGTTCGGCGGCCTCGACCTGCCCGGCTTCGGACAGGGGCTGGACACCGTCATCGGGCCGCTGTCGGGTGGTGAGCGCCGCCGGATCGCGCTCGCCAAACTCCTCATCGCCGAGCAGGACCTGATCGTGCTCGACGAGCCCACCAACCACCTCGACGTGGAGGGCATTTCCTGGCTGGCCCGGCATCTGCGGGAGCGTCGCTCCGCGCTGGTCGTCGTCACCCACGACCGGTGGTTCCTGGACCAGGTCTGCACCCGCATGTGGGACGTCCAGCGCGGTGACGTGCACGAATACGAGGGCGGCTACAGCGACTACGTCTTCGCGCGGGCCGAGCGGGAGCGGATCGCGGCCACCGAAGAGGTCAAGCGGCAGAACCTGATGCGCAAGGAGCTGGCATGGCTGCGGCGCGGCGCCCCGGCCCGTACGAGCAAGCCGAGGTTCCGTATCGAGGCCGCCAACGAACTGATCGCGGATGTGCCGCCGCCGCGGGACAGCGCCGAGCTGATGAAGTTCGCCAGCTCCCGCCTGGGCAAGACCGTCTTCGAGCTCAAGGACGTCACCGTCCAGGTCGGCCCGCAGAGTCCATCAGCGGCTCCGCCGCGGGTGCTGCTGAAGCACCTGACCTGGCAGCTCGGCCCCGGCGACCGGATCGGCCTGGTGGGCGTCAACGGCGCGGGCAAGACCTCGCTGCTGCGCGCCCTGTCCGAGGCGGCCCGTACGGAAGGCGAGACGCAGCCCGCGGCCGGCCGGATCATCGTCGGCAAGACCGTCAAGCTGGCCTATCTCTCCCAGGAGGTCGGCGAACTCGACCCCGAGCTGCGGGTGCTGGAGGCCGTCCAGCGGGTGCGCGAGCGGGTCGACCTCGGCAAGGGCCGGGAGATGACCGCGGGCCAGCTGTGCGAGAAGTTCGGCTTCACGAAGGAGAAGCAGTGGACGCCGGTCGGCGACCTCTCCGGCGGTGAACGCCGCCGCCTGCAGATCCTGCGCCTGCTCATGGACGAGCCCAACGTCCTCTTCCTCGACGAGCCCACCAACGACCTCGACATCGAGACGCTGACCCAGCTGGAGGATCTGCTCGACGGCTGGCCGGGCTCGCTGATCGTCATCAGCCACGACCGGTACTTCGTCGAACGCACCACGGACCGCGTCTTCGCGCTCCTCGGCGACGCCACGCTGCGGATGCTGCCGCGCGGCCTCGACGAGTACCTGGAGCGCCGCCAGCAGGTGATCGACGCCGCGACGCCGGCGCCCGCGCAGACCGCGGCGCCCAAGAAGGCGGCGGCCGTCAACCGTGCGGCGCAGAAGGAACTCCAGAAGATCGAGCGGCAGTTGGACAAGATCGGCGACAAGGAGGCCAAGCTGCACACCCAGATCGCCGAGAACGCCACCGACTTCGAGAAGGTCGCCGGCCTCGACGCCCAGTTGCGCGAACTGGCCGGTGAGCGGGACGAGTTGGAGATGCGCTGGCTGGAGCTGGCCGAGGACGCGTAGCACGGACCCTCTGTTGCCCCGGGGGTGGCAACCGGCCCCGATTGGCCGGGATTCCAGCATTCCGGGGGGCTTATCCCCGGTAGGGGGCGCGCTCGACCGGCCGAGCGTGTAGCTTCCCGGGGACAAAGGGGCCCGGCGGGGGCCGGGGGCGGGGCCCGCCGGGGAGTGAAGGGGTGGCTCGATGGGCGTCCGGCTCATGGTGGTCGACGATCACCGTCTGCTCGCCGAGGCGCTCGCCTCGGCCCTGAAGCTGCGGGGGCACCGGGTTCTGGCGGCGGCCGCGCCGAGCGCGGGGGCCGCGGATCTCGTCGTGAGCCGGGCGCCGGAGGTGTGCCTGATGGGCACGGCGGCGCCCGCGGAGCCGGGCGCGTTCGACCCGGTCGTACGGATCAAGAAGGAGCGGCCGCAGGTCGCGGTGGTGGTGCTGGGGCCGGTTCCCAGCCCGCGCGGTATCGCCGCCGCCTTCGCGGCCGGGGCCTCCGGCTATGTCCGTAACGACGAGCGGATCGAGGGTGTGGAACGCGCCATGATGAAGGCGCGGGCCGGGGAGGCGGCCATCTCGCCGCAGCTGCTGCGCGGAGCCTTCGAGGAGCTGTTGCACCCCGCCGCCAAGCCGGACGACGAGGGCGCACGGCTGCTGGAGCTGCTCACCCCGCGCGAGGTCGAGGTGCTGATGCGGGTCGCGGACGGCGAGGACACCCGGCTGATCGCGGCCGGTATGTCGATCGCGCCGAGCACCGCGCGGACGCATGTGCAGCGGGTGCTGATGAAGCTGGAGGTGGGCTCCCGGCTGGAGGCCGCCGCGCTGGCGGCGCGCACCGGGCTACTGGACCGGGCGGCCCGCGGCGGCTGCCCGGCCGCGCGCGGGGCGGCGGGACCGGACGAACCGGCCCCGCCGCACCCGTAACAGGAGCCGGAGACGTAGCGGGCGCCCGGCTCAGCTCGCCGGCGGGCCGGGCTCGCCGGTGAGCTCGTCCACCGTCGGCGGGACGGCCGGCCGCAGCTTCATCCAGGCCAGGAAGAACAGTCCGAGGGCGAGCATGCCCAGGCCCGTCCAGAGGTTGATGTTGATGTCCTGGGCCTTCTTGAGGTCGGCGTCGGAGGCCGTGATCCCGGCGATGGTGACGATCACGCCGTAGACGACGAACAGGCCGCCGATGATGCGCCGTACGTCGAAGAGCCGCGCGGCGGTCGCGGACTCGCGTTCCAGTTCCTCGACTTCGTGCTGGTAGTCGCTCATGGTGCGTTCCTCGGCGGTCTCAGAAGGAGAAGGGGATGTAGCAGACGGCGGCGAGCACGATCGCGCTCCAGCCCAGCAGGGCCGGCTTGCGGTACCACGCGTCGTCGCCCTCGGCGGGCGGCTCCTCCATACCGGGGGAGCGCGTTCCGTAGACCAGGCCCGCCAGCGATTCCACCGGCTTGGGCTTGGTGACCAGCGTGACGATCAGCATCACCAGCGCGCCGACGACGAACGCCACGATGGAGGAGACGAAGTTGGCGCCCTGCTCGGAGGGGATGGAGATGATGCCCTGCTTGTAGAGCCAGAAGTAGTTGATCATCGCGGCCACCGTGCCGGACAGCAGGCCCCAGAATCCGGCCGCGGCGCTGGTCCGCTTCCAGAACATGCCGATGATGAACACCACGAACAGCGGGACGTTGAAGAACGAGAACAGTGTCTGGAGGTAGTTCATGATGTTGCTGAAGGACGAGGCGATGACGGCCGTGCCCATGCCCATCAGCACGCCCACGGCGGTGACCACGCGCCCGGTCTTGAGGTAGTGGCTGTCCGGGCGGCCCTTCTTGAGGTACGCGGCCCAGATGTCGTTGGTGAAGACCGTGTTGAAGGACGACACGTTGGCGGCCATACCGGCCATGAACGCGGCGAGCAGACCGGTCACCGCGATGCCCAGGACGCCGTTGGGCAGCAGGTCCCGCATCAGTACCGGAATCGCGTCGTTGTACTGGAGCCCGTCCGCGCCGCCCTTGCCCAGCGACGGCTCCATGACCAGCGCGATCAGGCCCGGCACCACCACGACCATGGGGATGAGGATCTTGGGGAAGGCGGCGATGAGCGGGGTGCGCTTGGCGGCCGAGAGGTTCTTCGCGGACAGTGCGCGCTGCACCTCGGCGAAGTTCGTCGTCCAGTAGCCGAAGCTCATCACGAAGCCGAGGCCGAGGACGATGGTCAGCCAGTTCGCGCCGAGCGGGTTGCTCTCGCCGATGCCGGTGCCCTTCCAGGCGGTCAGGAACGCGTCGCCGTGGGAGGAGGTCAGTGACGCGGTCAGCCCGTCCCAGCCGCCGACGCGCTTGAGGCCGACGATGGTCAGCGGGATCAGCGCGGCCAGGATGACGAAGAACTGCAGCACCTCGTTGTAGATCGCCGAGGAGAGGCCGCCGATGGTGATGTACGCCAGGACGAAGAAGCCGGCGATGACGATGGCCACCCACTGCGGCCAGCCCAGCAGCGCCTGGAGCACGATCGCCATCGCGTACAGGTTCACGCCGGCGATCAGCACCGACGAGACGGCGAAGATGACCGACGACAGCAGGTGCGAGGAGGGCCCGAAGCGGTGCAGCAGGAACTCGGGCACCGAGCGGACCTTGGAGCCGTAGTAGAACGGCATCATCACCAGGCCGAGGAAGACCATCGCCGGGATGGCGCCGATCCAGTACCAGTGGACGGTGTACGCCCCGTACTGCGCGCCGTTGGCGGCCATACCGAGGATCTCGGTGGCGCCGAGGTTGGCGGCGACGAATGCGAGACCGGTGACCCAGGCGGGCAGCGACCGGCCGGAGAGAAAGAAGTCCAGGCTCGTCCGCACGCTCCGTTTGGCCGCGAACCCGATGCCGAGGACGACGATGAAGTAGATGGCCAGGATGGTGTAGTCGAGCCCGTTGGTGGGGAGCCGGAGGCCTTCGGCCAAGTTGATCATGGGGGACTCATTTCGGGGGTCTGGGGGGCGTCCCCCAGCGGACACAGCGTTGCGCGATCTGAACGCACAGAAAGCTACGCGCGGACGTTCAGAAACTGAACACTTTTGTTGGTTCTATTTGTTGGACTGTGATCGGCCGAGGCGTTATGTCACGGGATGTGCAGCACTGACTTGGCGTCGACTCGGCGTTGACGCCGCTGTTCGCTTATGCTTCATTGTGTTTGTTTGTGTTTGGGTCGGGGTGGTGAGGAGCTCCAGTGAAGAAGACGACGACGCGGCTCGCGGACGGCCGGGAGCTGATCTACTACGACTCGCGTGACGATGTCGTACGCGAGGCCGTCGATCGCCGCCCCCTCGACCCCGTCGCCACCGCCTCCGAGATCCGCCACGACCGCCTCCTCGGCGACTCCGTCGCCATCGCCTCGCACCGCCAGGGCCGCACCTACCACCCGCCGGCCGACGAGTGCCCGCTGTGCCCCTCCCGCGACGGCCGGCTCTCCGAGATCCCCGCAGCCGACTACGACGTCGCCGTCTTCGAGAACCGCTTTCCCTCCCTCGCCGGTGACAGCGGCCGCTGCGAGGTCGTCTGCTTCACCTCCGACCATGACGCGTCCTTCGCCGACCTCACCGACGGACACGCCGCCCTGGTCCTGGAAGCCTGGACCGACCGCACCGCCGAGCTGTCCCAACTCCCGGGCGTGGAGCAGGTCTTCTGCTTCGAGAACCGCGGCGCGGAGATCGGCGTCACGCTCGGCCATCCGCACGGCCAGATCTACGCGTACCCCTTCACCACGCCACGCACCCAGCGGATGCTCGCCTCGCTCGCCGCACACCGCGAGCGCACCGGCGGCCGCAACCTCTTCGACGACCTCCTCGCCGACGAGCGCGCCGACGGCCGCCGCATCGTGCTGGACGGCGACCACTGGACCGCCTTCGTCCCGTACGCCGCCCACTGGCCCTACGAGGTGCACCTCTACCCCAAGCGTCGGGTCCCCGACCTGCTCGCCCTCGACGACGACGCGCGCACAGAATTCCCACAGATCTATCTGGAAGTCTTGCGACGGTTCGACCGGATCTTCGATGGGCGGAGTGGCGGGGACGAGGGTGCGCGCGAGGCTCCGACGCCGTATATCGCCGCCTGGCACCAGGCGCCGGTACGCGCTGCGGACCGCGCCGACTTCGCGCTCCACCTTGAGGTTTTCACCATTCGAAGGACTCCCGGCAAGCTGAAGTTCCTCGCGGGTTCGGAATCCGGCATGAATGTGTTCATCAACGATGTGCCGCCGGAGGCCGCGGCCGCGCGACTGCGAGAGGTAGCGAGCGAGTCATGAGCAAGCCTGTGTCTGCCAAGTACCTGGTGACGGGTGGGGCCGGTTATGTCGGAAGCGTGGTCGCCCAGCACCTGCTGGAGGCCGGTCATGCGGTGACCGTCCTCGACAACCTCTCGACCGGCTTCCGGGCGGGTCTCCCCGCGGGCGCCGAGTTCATCGAGGGCGACATCCGCGACGCCGCGAAGTGGCTGGACTCCTCATACGACGCGGTGCTGCACTTCGCCGCGTTCTCGCAGGTCGGCGAGTCCGTCGTGAAGCCCGAGAAGTACTGGGACAACAACGTCGGCGGCACCATGGCGCTGCTGGCGGCGATGCGCTCGGCCGGTGTGCGCAAGCTCGTCTTCTCGTCCACCGCGGCGACGTACGGCGAGCCGGTGAGCACCCCGATCACCGAGACCGACCCGACCGCCCCCACCTCGCCGTACGGCGCCAGCAAGCTCGCCGTCGACCACATGATCAGCGGCGAGGCCACCGCCCACGGCCTGGCCGCCGTCTCGCTGCGCTACTTCAACGTCGCCGGCGCCTACGGCAGCTGCGGCGAGCGCCACGACCCCGAGTCGCACCTCATCCCGCTCGTCCTCCAGGTGGCCCAGGGCAAGCGCGAGGCGATCTCCGTCTTCGGCGACGACTACCCCACACCCGACGGCACCTGCGTACGCGACTACATCCATGTCGCCGACCTCGCCGACGCCCACCTCCTCGCCCTCGGCGCGGCCACCGCCGGCGAGCACCTGATCTGCAACCTCGGCAACGGCAACGGGTTCTCCGTCCGCGAGGTCATCGAAACGGTCCGCAAGGTCACCGGACACCCCATCCCCGAGATCGTCGCCCCGCGCCGCGGCGGCGACCCCGCCGTGCTGGTGGCCTCCGCGCAGAACGCCGTCGACCGCCTCGGCTGGCGGCCCGGCCGCGCCGACCTCGCCGGAATCGTCGCCGACGCGTGGGCTTTCGCTCAGGCACATGCGAAGGAGTGGTCCCCGTGACAGACACGGAGCACGGGCCGAGCCGGACCGCCGCGGCCTTCCGCGACGTATACGGGGCGGAGCCCCACGGCATCTGGGCGGCGCCGGGCCGGGTCAACCTGATCGGTGAACACACCGACTACAACGACGGCTTCGTGATGCCGCTGGCCCTCCCGCACACCACCCTCGCCGCCGCCTCGGCCCGCACCGACGGCGTCCTGCGCTTGCACTCGGGCGGCGCCGCCGGCGGCATCGTCGAACTGCGCACCGACGACCTGCGGCCCGCCCCCGACGGGGGCTGGGCCGCCTACCCGGCGGGCGTCGTCTGGGCCATGCGGGAGGCCGGCCTGCCGGTGGGCGGCGCGGATCTGCACTACGACAGCACGGTGCCCACCGGCGCCGGACTGTCCTCCTCCGCCGCTCTGGAGGTCGTCACCGCGCTGGCCCTCAACGATCTCTACGCGCTCGGCCTCGCCCCGCAGGAACTCGCCCGGCTCGCCCAGCGCGCCGAGAACGCGTTCGTCGGCGTGCCCGTCGGAATCATGGACCAGACCGCGGCCGCCTGCTGCACCGAGGGCCACGCCCTGTTCCTGGACACCCGGGACTTGTCCCAGCGTCAAGTTCCGTTCGATTTGGCGGGGGAGGGGCTGCGGCTCCTCGTCGTCGACACCCGGGTGCAGCATGAACTCGGGGACGGCGCATACGCACAGCGGCGCGCCGGATGTGAGCGTGGCGCGCGGGCGCTCGGCGTGAACACCCTGCGCGAGATTTCCCTCGCGCATCTGCCCGAGGCATTGGACGAACTCTCCGGCGACCCGGTCGTCCAGGCCCTCGTACGGCACATCGTCACCGAGAACCACCGCGTCGAAGAGGTCATCGCCCACCTCGACGCCGGCCGGACCCGCGCCATCGGCCCGCTGCTGACCGCCGGACACGCCTCGCTCCGCGACGACTTCAACGTCTCCTGCGCCGAACTGGATCTCGCCGTCGACACGGCCGATGCGGCGGGCGCCCTGGGCGCCCGGATGACCGGCGGCGGCTTCGGCGGCTCCGCGATCGTACTCGTCGAGGAGGCCGACGCACAGACCGTCACCAAAGCGATCACCGAAGCCTTCGCGGCCGCCGGACACCCCGCCCCACGGGTCTTCACCGCCGTACCCAGCGCCGGAGCGCGCCGCCTGCGGTAGGGCGCGTCGGACGGCGCGCGGCCACCGGGGCGTCGCAAAACGGCCCGGCCGAACGGGGCAGTTTCGCCAATCGCCCTCCCTCGCCGTACCCCGTCCGTACGCTGAGATCAGCACCGGTGGGGGCCGGTGCTGATCAGGGGGCGAGACCGCCGGGTGCGGCGTCCGGGGTGGGGGAGCCAGACGGTACGGCGGCGGCCGTGCGGCAGAGGCGATCTTCAATCCGGGCGTCGCGCCCGCTATGGTCCGTTCACCGAGACAGGGGGTCTCTGTGCAACGCATCCGGGTTCTGGTGGTCGACGACCACCGCATCTTCGCCGAATCCCTGGCAGCCGCGCTCGCCGCGGAACAGGACGTGGACGTGGCGGCGGCGGGCAGCGCCGCCGCGGCGCTGCGCAATCTGGAGCGGGCGGCCGCCGACGGCCGCCGCTTCGACGTGCTGCTGGCCGACGCCGACCTCGCCGCACCGCTGACCGCGGTGCCCGCGCAGCCGTCCGCCCGCGACGCCGCACCACGCGGCGGCCCGCTCGACGGCATAGCGCTGGTCTCCGCCCTGCGCTCCGGCCATCCGTACCTGCGCACGGTCGTCGTGGCCGAGCGCGACGAACCACGCCGCGCCGCCGCCGCCCTCCAGGCCGGCGCCTCCGGCTGGGTCGCCAAGGACTGCTCGCTCTCCCGGCTGCTCGCCGTCATCCGCGGTGTGCTGCGGGACGAGACGCATCTGCCGCCCGCGCTGCTCACCGGCGTGCTGCGGGAGCTGACGGCCGCCCGCAAGCACCGTACGGAGAGCGAGCGGCTGGTGGAGTCGCTGACGCCGCGTGAGCGTGAGGTTCTGCGCTGCATGGTGGCGGGGCTGGGCCGCAAGGCGGTCGCCGAGCGGCTGTTCCTCTCCCCGCACACCGTCCGTACACATATGCAGAATGTGCTCGGCAAGCTGGGGGTGCACTCCACGCTCGCGGCGGTGGCACTGGCCCGGCGGGCCGGGGTGGGGCCGGTCGAGATCGAGACGGCGGCCGCGGCGGCGTCGGTGCCGGTGCCCTGAGGCCGCGGCGGTCGGAACGCCTCAGGCGCCGGGCTCGGCTCAGGTCTCCGGGTCGGTGAGGACGGCGACGCCCCGTGCGGCCAGCGTGATCCGGTCCGTGGGCGTCGCCGTCTCCTCCGCTCCCGGCGCGGCCGCCGCGAGCGCGTCCGTCATCGGCGTGGGCAGCTCCACCTCGACGGCCGCGGCCCCGTGGTTGAGCAGGAAGACGAACCGCCCGGCGGCGTTCTCGCGGACGGTGGCCTGGACGCCCTCCGGCAGTCCCGGAAGCACCGGCGCCACCCCCGCCGCCGCTCGTGCATCGTCCAACAGGACCCGCATCAGGGCCGGTTCGAGCCGGGTGCCTAGGTACCAGACCGTCCCCTTCCCGTACGCGTGCCGGGTCACGGCCGGTCGGCCGGCGAGGTCCCCGTCGGTGAAGCGCGCCAGCGCCTCGGCCCCTTCGAGGTCGATGGCCTCCGACCACAGGTCCGCCCGCCCGGTGTAGGCGCCCCCGTCGATCGCCACCGGCCGGCCCGCGTCCAGCGGCCAGAACTCCTCCACCCGCAGCCCCAGCAGCTCGCGCAGCGGCGCCGGGTAGCCGCCGGGGTGCACCCGGTCGTGCTCGTCGACGATCCCGGAGAAGAACGACACCACCAGCCGCCCGCCGCCCCGTACGTAAGCCGCCAGCCGCTCCGCGTCGCGTGCGGTGAGCAGATAGAGGTTGGGTACGACGACGAGGCGGTAGCCGGACAGTTCGCGCTGCGGCGGCAGCACGGCGCAGGGCACGCCCGCCTCGAAGAGCGGCCGGTAGTGGTCCAGCGCGATCCGGGAATGGTCCAGCGCGGTCGACGGCTTGGAATCCAGCTCCAGCGCCCACCAGCTGTGCCAGTCCGCCAGCAGTGCCACGTCCGCCCGCGACCGGGTCCCGGCGATGTCCGGCAGCGACGCGAACTCCCGTCCCAGCGCGGCGACTTCACGGAAGACGCGGGTCTCCGTCCCGCCGTGCGGCAGCATCGCCGAGTGGAATTTCTCCGCGCCGCCCAGCGACTGCCGCCACTGGAAATACAGCACCGCGTCCGCGCCCTGGGCCACCGCCTGCCAGCTCCACAGTCGCATCGCGCCCGGCGGCTTGGGGCCGTTGCGGGGCCGCCAGTTGACGGCGCTCGGCGCCTGCTCCAGCAGCAGCCAGGGCTGCCCCGAACGCGCCGAACGCATCAGGTCGAAGACGTAACCGGCCCGGATGTGGTCGTCGGGCGCGTACGGGTCCTGGTAGAAGTCCAGCGCCATCGCGTCCATGTGCGGGGCCCAGGCGAACGCGTCGACGGGCTTGTGCTGCGGCATCAGATTGGTGGTGATGGGCACGCCGGGCGTGACGCGCTCCAGCACCGTCTTCTCGGCGAGATAGCAGGCGCGCAGCGCGTCGTCACCGAAACGCAGATAGTCCAGCTGCTGCGCGGGGTTGGGGAAGGTGGGCGCGGCGCGCGGCGGCAGCACCTCGTCGAAGTCGCTGTAGGCCTGCGACCAGAACGCCGTCGACCAGGCGTCGTTGAGCGCGCCGATGGTCTCGTAGCGCTCGTGCAGCCAGCGCCGGAAGTCATCGGCCGACACGTCGCAGAAGCACTGCCGCGTGTGGCATCCGTACTCGTTTCCCACGTGCCACATCGCCAGCGCCGGATGGTCCGCGTAGCGGGCGGCGAGCTGTTCGACGAGACGGACGGCGTGGGCGCGGTAGACGGGGCTGGAGGGGCAGTAGTGCTGCCGCCCTCCGGGCCAGCGGCGCTGCCCGTCGGGGCCCTCGGGCAGGATCTCGGGGTGCAGGCGGGAGAGCCAGGGCGGCGGTGAGGCGGTCATCGTCGCCAGGCACACCGCGATGCCGGCGCCGGCCAGTCCGTCCAGCACCCGGTCGAACCAGCCGAAGTCCCATTCCCCGGGCCGGGGTTCGACCTTCGCCCAGGAGAAGATCCCGGCGGTCACCATGGTGACGTGGGCCGCCTTCATCAGCTTCAGGTCCTCGGCCCACACCTCCTCGGGCCACTGCTCGGGGTTGTAGTCGCCGCCGAATTGGATGCCCATCGGACCCCCTGGGTCGAGATGCGGGGCGAGGCGCGCGGCCCCGCCGCAACCGGTTACGAAGAGTTCTTGTACACGCTCCAGCCGCCGTCGACGACCAGGCTCGCCCCGGTGACGAACGATGCCTCGGGAGAGAGCAGGAAG
Source organism: Streptomyces sp. NPDC050636 (assembly GCF_040654775.1). NCBI lineage: Bacteria > Bacillati > Actinomycetota > Actinomycetes > Kitasatosporales > Streptomycetaceae > Streptomyces > Streptomyces sp. NPDC050636. Next base: position 15,179 of record NZ_JBFAIP010000001.1, on the reverse strand, counting down.
GCGGTGGCGGCGGCGACCTCCTCGGGCCGTCCCAGCCGCCGGGCCGCGGTCTCCTCGGCGCTGGCCTGCCGCTCCTCCTCGCCGATCCCGTCCCAGGCGGCGGTGAGCACCGGCCCCGGCAGCACGCAGTTCACCCGCACCTCCGGCCCGTACTCGACGGCGAGCTGACGCCCGAGTCCGGTCAGCCCGGCCTTGGACGCGGCGTACGCGGGCCGCCCCGGCAGCCCGATCAGCGCATGCACGGACGAGGTCAGCACCACCGCGCCGCCCCGCTCCCGCAGATCGTCCAGCGCCGCGCGCACCCCGAGGAACGCCCCGGTCAGATTGACCGCGAGCTGCCGCTCCCAGTCCGCGAGCGGGGTGCGGTCGGCGGCCGCGACATAGGGCAGATAGGCGTTGCCGACCAGCCCGTCCACCGGCCCGTAGCGCTGCCGCGCCGCCTCGACGGCCCGCCGCCAGTCGTCCTCGCTCGCCACATCGCAGTGCTCGTACGAGGCCCGGCCGCCGGCCGCCCGGATGCGTCGTGCGGTGTGTTCCCCGCGCTCGTCGTCGATGTCCAGCAGCAGCACTCCGGCGCCCTCGGCGGCCAGCCGGTCGGCGGTGGCCGCCCCGATCCCGGCGGCCGCGCCGGTCACCAGGACCGTACGTCCCCGGAACCGTTTGCCGTACGGGCCACCGGGCGCCGGCCGGGTGCCGCCTGGTGCCGGGTGCTGCCGCCGGCCCTCGGGGTGCTGCTGGCTCATGGCGCGATCAAAGCCCACGGCGGGGCGGCCGGGCAAGAGGACGTCAGCAGGTGGCGCGCCGTCACCTGTAAGGGGGCGCGCGGACGGCCCGTCAGCCCGGAATGTTGTCGAACGGACCCGTCAACTGGCGTAGCAGACCGGCCAATTCGGCGCGCTGCTGACGGGACAGTTCGGCGAGGATCGCGCGCTCCTGCGTCAGCAGACCGGCCAGCGACTGGTCGGCCTTGTCGCGGCCCTCGGCGGTCAGCCTGACCAGCACACCGCGCCGGTCGCTGGGGTCGGGCAGCCGTTCGACGAGGTCCTTCTTGGCGAGCCGGTCGATGCGGTTGGTCATCGTCCCGGAGGTGACCAGCGTCTGCGTCAGCAGTTGGCCGGGGGAAAGCTGATACGGGGCCCCGGCGCGGCGCAGCGCCGTCAGCACATCGAACTCCCAGGGCTCCAGGCCCACCTCGGCGAAGGCGATACGACGGGCCCGGTCGAGGTGTCTGGCAAGCCTGGAGACGCGGCTGAGGACCTCCAGCGGTTCCACGTCCAGGTCCGGGCGCTCCCGGCGCCATGCTGCGACCAGTCGGTCGACCTCGTCCTCCATGACGATCAGTGTAGAGGGTCTGTCGACATGAAGTCTCTTGATGTAGAGTTTCTTGATGTCGAGATATATTTCTCTGGACTATTGGGCATCGTCGGCGGGGAGCTCTCGTTTCACCGGATTGGCCTGAAGCAGGCCTCTGAACGCCCAGAGTCAGCCCTGCACCAGCAGAGGGGTTTTCGAACATGCACGACGCACCAACCTGGGATCCGCAGCAGTATCTACGTCACGCCGGACACCGGACGCGTCCCTTCCATGACCTGCTCACCCGCATAACGGAACTCCCGCGGCAGCAGGGCCCCGCCCGCATCGCCGACCTCGGCTGCGGCCCCGGAAACGTCACCGCCCTGCTGGCCGAACGCTGGCCCGACGCGCATATCACCGGCTACGACAACTCCCCAGAGATGCTCAAAGAAGCCGAGCTCTACGCCGGCCCCACCAAAGGCGGCGGCCACCTCGACTTCACCACCGCTGACGCCGCCGACTGGGCACCCGACGAGCCGTACGACCTGATCGTCTCCAACGCCGCGCTGCAATGGGTCCCCAACCACCCGGACTCCTTCGCCCGCTGGGTCGACGCCGTCAAACCCGGCGGCACCTTCGCCTTCCAGGTCCCCGGCAACTTCACCTCGCCCAGCCACGCCCTCCTCGGCGAACTGTGCGACGCACCCCAATGGCGCGACCGCCTCGACACCCACGGCCGCCGCTTCGTCCATATCCTCGAACCCGCCGACTACCTGGAACGCCTCACCGACCTCGGCTGTGAAGCCGACGTCTGGGAGACCACCTACGTCCAGCTCCTCCAGGGCGAGGACCCGGTCCTGGACTGGGTCAAGGGCACCGCCCTGCGCCCCGTCCTGACCGCTCTGGAGGACGACCCGCCCGCCCGCGACGCCTTTGTCGCCGAATTCCGCGACCTGCTGCGCAAGGCCTATCCGGTCGGCAGCCACGGCACGGTCTTCCCGTTCCGCCGCATCTTCGCGGTGGCCCGCAAACCGGAAACCGGGTGAACCGCGCAGCTTCCCGTCCTCTTCTCTCCCTGCTGACTTTGTGAGGTGACAACGCCGTGATCACCGGCCTCGACCACATCCAGCTCGCCGCACCACCCGGTAGTGAGGACGCCCTGCGCGCCTATTACGTGGACCTCCTCGGCATGACGGAGATCCCCAAACCCCCGGCGCTCGCGGCTCGTGGGGGATGCTGGTTCGAGGCCGGTCCGGCTCACGTCCACCTCGGCATCGACCCCGAACACCGCCCGGCACGGAAGGCCCACCCGGGCATTCAGGGATGGCCGGCGGGCAACCGGCTGGAATTCCTGGAGGCGGTGGCATGACGGCGGGCGGTGACACGGCCCGGCTGGGCCACCCACCAAGCGGCCGCGGCCCCCCGGAAGGCTCAGTTCTTGCGATGCCCTATCAGCCGCGGCTTGGCCTCCAGCCCGTCCAGGCCGTGCCACGCCAGATTCACCAGGTGGGCCGCGACCTCGGCCTTCTTCGGCTTGCGGACGTCCAGCCACCACTGCCCGGTCAGGGCGACCATCCCCACCAGCGCCTGCGCATACAGCGGCGCCAGCTTCGGGTCGAAGCCGCGGGCCTTGAACTCCAGGCCCAGGATGTCCTCCACCTGAGTGGCGATATCGCTGATCAGTGAGGCGAAGGTGCCCGTCGACTGAGCGACCGGCGAATCACGGACCAGGATGCGGAAACCGTCCGTGTAGGTCTCGATGTAGTCGAGCAGTGCGAAGGCCGCCTGCTCCAGGAGTTCGCGAGGGTGGCCGGCGGTCAGTGCACCGGTCACCATGTCCAGCAACTGCCGCATCTCGCGGTCCACGACCACCGCGTACAGGCCCTCCTTGCCGCCGAAGTGCTCGTAGACCACCGGCTTGGACACCCCGGCCTTCGCCGCGATCTCCTCCACCGACGTGCCCTCGAACCCCCGCTCCGCGAAGAGCGTGCGACCGATGTCCAGCAGCTGCTCACGGCGCTCCGCGCCGGTCATCCGGACCCGCCGGGTCCGCCGGGCGCCCGCGCCGGAAGAGGTCTTGCCTTTGTTGTTCACGCTGCTGCCGTCGATCGCCACCCGTCAATCATGCCGCCTGAGCGGCCTTCTCCTTGCCCCGGGCGTCCACGCGCCGGGCATCGATGCGCGAGGTGTCCGGCCAGCGGACGTCATACGCCCAGCCCGCCTTCTCGAACCAGCGGATCAGCCGGGCGCTGGAGTCCAGCTGCCCACGCAGCACACCGTGCCGGGCACACGTCGGGTCCGCGTGGTGCAGGTTGTGCCAGGACTCACCGCACGAGAGGACGGCCAGCCACCACACGTTCCCCGAGCGGTCACGGGACTTGAACGGGCGCTTGCCGACCGCGTGGCAGATGGAGTTGATCGACCACGTGACGTGATGGAGCAGCGCGACACGCACCAGGGAGCCCCAGAAGAACGCGGTCAGAGCGCCCTGCCAGGACCACGTCGCCAGACCGCCCACCAGCGGCGGGATCGCCAGGGACACCGTCGTCCACAGGACGAACTGCCGGGAGACGGTACGAATCGCGGAGTCCTTGATCAGATCCGGCGCGTACTTGTGCTGCGGCGTCTGCTCCTCGTCGAACATCCAGCCGACATGCGCCCACCACAGGCCCTTCATCAGGGCCGGCACCGTCTCACCGAACCGCCACGGCGAATGCGGGTCACCCTCCGCATCCGAGAACTTGTGGTGCTTGCGGTGATCCGCGACCCAGCGCACCAGCGGCCCCTCCACCGCCAGCGACCCCATCACGGCCAGAGCGATCCGCAGCGGACGTTTCGCCTTGAAAGCGCCATGGGTGAAATATCGGTGGAATCCGATCGTGATGCCATGGCAGCCGATGTAATACATCACCACCAGCAGCCCCAGATCCAGCCAGCTCACCCCCCATCCCCAGGCCAGCGGCACCGCGGCCAGCAGCGCCACGAACGGAACGGTGATGAACAGCAGCAGCGTGATCTGCTCAAGCGAACGCTTGCTGTCGCCACCCAGCGTCGCGGACGGCAGAGGCGATGCGGCAGACGCATTCACGGGTGATTCGGTGGATGAATCGATAGGAATCGGTGATTCTTCGACGGCTTCTGGACCAGCGGTCATGTGACGTCCCTCGTCGGGGGTTCGAGAGCTCAGGGGATCGGCTACGGCCTACGGGACCGTAAATCTACGGCCACAGGCCTACGGGACCGTAACCTACGGTTACGTAAGTATGGCAGTGACACCGCCACGAGCAAGGCCGTGACAGGCCCCGCCCGCCCACCCGCGACCCGGCTGCCCACACAGCGGACGGTGTGATCTGCTGAAGAGGGGGAGACCTATCCTGGGGGCGTCGGACAGCGCGGTCCGCACCCGCCCGCTAGCCAGACGTGCCCGCCCGTCGCCCGCCACCACCCTTCGAACGGGTCGCCGCGCGACGCTGCTATATCGCTGCAAGGAGAGCCGTACCTGTGAGCAGTGCCGACAACACCCCCGCCGAGATCGCGCCCACCGAGAAGTCCGAAGGCGCGGCGAACATCGCCCTGCGAGCCGACATCCGCCGCCTCGGTGACCTCCTCGGCGAAACCCTCGTCCGGCAGGAGGGACAGGCGCTCCTCGACCTCGTCGAGCAGGTCCGCGCCCTGACCCGGTCCGACGGCGAAGCCGCAGCCCGGCTCCTGGGCGACACGGACCTGGCCACCGCCGCCAAGCTGGTGCGCGCCTTCTCCACGTACTTCCACCTCGCCAACGTCACCGAGCAGGTCCACCGCGGCCGGGAACTGCGCGCCAAGCGCGCCGCAGAGGGCGGCATCCTCGCCCGCACCGCCGACATGCTCAAGGACGCCGACCCCGAGCACCTCCGCGAGACCGCCCGCCACCTGGGCGTACGGCCCGTCTTCACGGCACACCCCACCGAGGCAGCCCGCCGCTCCGTCCTCACCAAGCTCCGCAAGGTCGCCGAACTCCTGGACCGCACGGACACCACCGAGCGCCGCCGCACCGACCTGCGCCTGGCCGAGAACATCGACCTCATCTGGCAGACGGACGAGCTTCGCGTCGTCCGGCCGGAACCGACGGACGAGGCCCGTAACGCCATCTACTACCTGGACGAACTCGGCCGCGGCGCCGTCGGTGACGTCCTCGAAGACCTCGCCGCCGAACTGGAGCGGGCCGGCACCGAGCTGCCCGCCGGCACCCGCCCACTGACCTTCGGCACCTGGATCGGCGGCGACCGCGACGGCAACCCCAACGTCACCCCCCAGGTCACCTGGGACGTCCTGATCCTCCAGCACGAGCACGGCATCACCGACGCCCTGGAGCACATCGACGAACTGCGCGGCGCCCTCTCCAACTCCATCCGCAACTGCGGCGCCACCGACGAACTGCTCGCGTCGCTACAGCGCGACCTGGAGTTCCTCCCCGAGATCAGCCCCCGCTACAAGCGACTGAACTCCGAGGAGCCCTACCGCCTCAAGGCCACCTGCATCCGCCAGAAGCTCGTCAACACCCGCGACCGCCTCGCCGCCGACACCCCCCACGTCCCCGGCCGCGACTACCTCGGCACCGCGGAACTCCTCGACGACCTCGCCCTCATCCAGACCTCGCTGCGCGAACACCGCGGCGGCCTGGTCGCCGACGGCCGCCTGGAGCGCACCCTGCGCACCATCGCCGCCTTCGGTCTGCAGCTCGCCACCATGGACATCCGCGAGCACGCCGACGCCCACCACCACACCCTCGGCCAGCTCTTCGACCGCCTCGGCGAGGAATCATGGCGCTACGTGGACATGCCGCGCGACTACCGCCGCAAGCTCCTCGCCAAGGAACTCCGCTCCCGGCGCCCCCTCGCGCCCACGCCCGCGCCCCTCGACGAAGCCGGCGCCAAGACCCTCGGCGTCTTCCGCACCATCCTCAAGGCCAAGGAAACCTTCGGCCCCGAGGTCATCGAGTCCTACATCATCTCCATGTGCCAGGGCTCGGACGACGTCTTCGCGGCCGCCGTCCTCGCCCGCGAGGCCGGACTGATCGACCTGCACGCCGGCTGGGCCAAGATCGGCATCGTCCCGCTGCTGGAAACCACCGACGAGCTCAAGATCGCCGACCAGCTCCTCGACGAAATGCTCGCCGACCCCTCCTACCGGCGCCTGGTCGCCCTGCGCGGCGACGTCCAGGAAGTCATGCTCGGCTACTCGGACTCCTCCAAGTTCGGCGGCATCACCACCTCCCAGTGGGAGATCCACCGCGCCCAGCGCCTGCTGCGCGACGTCGCCCACCGGCACGGTGTACGGCTGCGCCTCTTCCACGGCCGCGGCGGCACCGTCGGCCGCGGCGGCGGCCCCTCCCACGACGCGATCCTCGCCCAGCCCTACGGGACGCTGGAGGGCGAGATCAAGGTCACCGAGCAGGGCGAGGTCATCTCCGACAAGTACCTGGTGCCGTCCCTGGCCCGGGAGAACCTGGAACTGACGGTCGCCGCCACCCTCCAGGCGTCCGCCCTGCACACCGCGCCCCGGCAGTCCGACGAGGCGCTGGCCCGCTGGGACGCGGCCATGGAGACCGTCTCCGAGGCCGCCCACGGCTCCTACCGCCGCCTCGTCGACGACCCCGACCTGCCCGCGTACTTCTTCGCCTCCACCCCCGTCGACCAGCTCGCCGAGCTGCACCTGGGCTCGCGCCCGTCCCGCCGCCCGGACTCCGGCGCCGGCCTCGACGGCCTCCGCGCCATCCCGTGGGTCTTCGGCTGGACCCAGTCCCGCCAGATCGTCCCCGGCTGGTTCGGCGTCGGCACGGGACTGAAGGCCGCCCGCGAGGCCGGGCTGGACTCCGTCCTGGACGAGATGCACGAGCACTGGCACTTCTTCCGCAACTTCCTCTCCAACGTCGAAATGACGCTGGCCAAGACCGACCTGCGGATCGCCCAGCACTACGTCGACACCCTCGTCCCCGACGACCTCAAGCACGTCTTCGAGGTCATCAAGGCCGAGCACGAGCTCACCGTCGCCGAGGTCCTGCGGATCACCGGAGAGACCGAACTCCTCGACTCCAACCCGGTCCTCAAGCAGACCTTCCACATCCGCGACGCCTACCTCGACCCGATCTCCTACCTCCAGGTCTCCCTGCTGCGCCGCCAGCGCACCGCCGCCGAACGCGGCGAGGAATCGGACCCCGTACTGGCCCGCGCCCTGCTCCTCACCGTCAACGGCGTGGCGGCCGGCCTCCGCAACACCGGCTGAGCCCCGACCGGCACACGACGACGGCCCGCCCCTTCATCCGAAGAGGCGGGCCGTCGCCATATCCAGTGGCTGTACGAAGAGGTCTCGTACGAAGAGGTCCCGTACGAAGAGGTCCCGTACGAAGAAGTCCTACAGCGCCACGAACGCCGCCCCCAACAACACCGCGCCCAGCAAACCCATCACCCACGCCGTACGCCGAAACCGCATGCCCCCCGCCACCACCAGCGCCGCCAACAACAGCGACCCCGCAAACGGCACCCACGCATGCAAAATCCCGGCCGGCCCGGTACGCACCGCATGCGCCGTACCCGGCTTCACCGTCACTTCAACCCGCTCACCCTTGGTCGCCGCCGACTCCGCGAGCGACACCTTCGCCCGCCGCTTCCCGTCCCCCGCAGTCGGCACATACGGACCCGTACAACGGTCCTCACCACACGCCACAACCGTCATCGTGCCGCGCTCCGGCGCCTTGACCAGCATCGCGTACTGCGCCGTATTCCACGACGTCCATACGCCCCCGGCCAACAAAAGCAAAGCCAGCAGCCCCATGAACACCAACCGGACGACAAGCAACGCCCCAAAGGCGCTCTCGCCAACCCGTCGGACACGGCTGCGTCTTCCCGAACGAGTGCGTGTACTGCTACTGGCCATGGCCGCGATCCTTGGCCATCCAACAGCACCCGGTCAACCTCGGGCATGCATTTCGTCAGCCCCTGACCGCCGCTGTCCCATTCACGTGTTGTACGTGCTCTGCGCCCTTTCCAAACCCTCCAGCACCAACGCCTCCACCGCATCCGCCGCACGGTCCACGAAGTAATCCAACTCCTTGCGCTCCGCCGACGAAAAGTCCTTCAACACAAAGTCCGCCACCGGCATACGACCCGGCGGACGCCCGATCCCGAACCGCACCCGGTGATAATCCGCACCCAACGACTTCGTGATCGACTTCAAACCGTTGTGACCGTTGTCACCGCCACCCAGCTTCAGCCGCAACGCACCGTAATCAATATCCAACTCATCATGAACCGCAATGATGTTGGAAACCGGCACCTTGTAGAAATCCCGCAACGCCGTCGTCGGACCACCCGACAGATTCATGAACGACAACGGCTTCGCCACAACCACCCGACGACTCGACGGGCCCGGCGCACCAATACGCCCCTCCACCACCTGCGCCCGCGCCTTGTGCGCCTTGAAACGCCCACCGACGCGCCCGGCGAGAAGATCGGCAACCATGAAACCGACGTTGTGCCGGTTGGCGGCGTATTCAGGACCCGGATTACCGAGACCCACAATCAACCAGGGGCTGTCTGCATCCGTCATCTGCACGCTCCTTCAATGACGCGACCGTCATTCAATGACGCGACCGTCACCCCACGCCTGCAGCGCGGAATGACGGTCGCAAAGAGAATGTCCGGGGCACACCGGCATCGGGCACCCTCCCGGAAGAGGATCAGGCCTGGGCGGCCTCTGCGCCCTCACCCTCGGCGGCCTCCTCGGCCGGAGCCTCCGCCTGCGCCGAGACGACCTGCAGGACAGCGGCGTCCGCGTCGATGTCCAGCGTGGTGCCGGCGGGCAGCGCGATGTCCTTGGCCTGCACGGTGTGACCCGCGTCCAGACCCGCGATCGACACGGTGACCGACTCCGGGATGTGGGTCGCCTCGGCCTCGACCGGCAGCGTGTTCAGCACGTACTCCAGCAGGTTGCCACCCGGGGCCAGCTCGCCCTCGGTGTGGATCGGGAGCTCGACCGAAACCTTCTCGCCCTTCCGCACGGCCAGGAAGTCCACGTGCACCAGGAAGCCACGGATGGCCTCACGCTGCACCGCCTTCGGAATGACCAGCGCGTCCTTGCCGTCCACGTCCAGACGGAGCAGCACGTTCGGGGTCTTCAGCGCCATCATCAGCGCGTGGCTGTCGAGGGAGACGTGCTGCGGCTCGGCACCGTGACCGTAGATGACAGCCGGAACCTTGTTCTCGCGGCGGGTCTGGCGGGCAGCGCCCTTACCGAAATTCGTACGGACCTCAGCGGCGAGCTTGACCTCAGCCATGACTGCACTCCTCGTATCTCAGAAACATCTGGTGGGCGTCACCCGGCCCACGACAGACCTGCTACGAAGAGCGCGTCGATAACGGACCGCCGCACACATGAGTGCGGCCTCCCTCGCCGAGCAACTCCGTGAGTCTACCCGGCGGGAAGGCCGCCCCCAAGTCGATCTAACCGACCCCTGGTCTATATGACCTCAGGGATCACTGCTCCTCGAAGAGGCTCGTCACCGAACCGTCCTCGAAGACCTCACGGATCGCCCGCGCGATCGTCGGCGCCATCGACAGCACCGTGATCTTGTCCAGCTCCAGCTCGGACGGCGTCGGCAGGGTGTTGGTGAAGACGAACTCACTCACCTTGGAGTTCTTCAGACGGTCCGCGGCCGGACCCGACAGAATGCCGTGCGTCGCCGTCACGATCACATCCGCCGCACCATTCGCGAACAGCGCATCCGCCGCGGCACAGATCGTGCCACCGGTGTCGATCATGTCGTCGACCAGGACACAGACCCGGTCCTTCACATCGCCGACGACCTCGTGGACGGTGACCTGGTTCGCCACGTCCTTGTCACGCCGCTTGTGCACGATGGCGAGCGGCGCGTCCAGACGGTCGCACCAACGGTCGGCGACCCGCACTCGGCCGGCGTCCGGAGAAACGACGGTCAGCTTGTCCCGGTCCACCTTCGCGCCCACGTAGTCCGCCAGCACCGGCAGCGCGAACAGGTGGTCCACCGGCCCGTCGAAGAAGCCCTGGATCTGGTCCGTGTGCAGATCGACCGTGACGATACGGTCCGCACCCGCGGTCTTGAGCAGGTCCGCGATCAGCCGCGCCGAAATCGGCTCACGACCACGGTGCTTCTTGTCCTGACGGGCATAGCCGTACGACGGGATGACCACGGTGATGCTCCGCGCGGAAGCCCGCTTCAGCGCATCGAGCATGATCAACTGCTCCATGATCCACTTGTTGATGGGAGCCGTGTGGCTCTGCATCAAAAAGCAGTCCGCGCCACGCGCCGACTCCTGATAGCGGACATAGATCTCACCGTTGGCGAAGTCGAACGCCTTCGTCGGGACCAGGCCCACACCCAGCTGGTGCGCGACCTCCTCGGCCAGCTCGGGGTGGGCGCGGCCGGAGAAGAGCATCAGCTTCTTCTCGCCGGTCGTCTTGATCCCGGTCACAGCAAATCTCCTCGAATCCCTGTTTGCGTGCGCTAATCACGGTACGCCCCGCACGACGCACCCCGTGCACGATCACCGCTCGCCTTCGGACTCCTGGCGAGCAGCCGAAGCGGCCTGCGCGGCGGCGCTTCCGGGCCGCTTGCGAGCGACCCAACCCTCGATATTCCGCTGCTGGCCACGCGCGACCGCCAGCGAACCCGGGGGCACATCCTTGGTGATGACCGAGCCGGCCGCGGTGTACGCGCCATCCCCGATCGTGACAGGAGCCACAAACATATTGTCCGACCCGGTCCGGCAATGCGCCCCGACCGTCGTGTGATGCTTCGCCTCACCGTCGTAATTCACAAAAACGCTCGCCGCACCGATGTTGGTGTACTCACCGATCGTCGCGTCGCCGACATACGAGAGATGCGGCACCTTCGTGCCCTCCCCGACCTGCGCGTTCTTCATCTCCACATACGCACCGGCCTTGGACTTCGGACCCAGATCCGTCCCAGGGCGAAGATACGCGTACGGCCCCACCGTCGCACCCGGCCCGACCTTCGCGCCGTCCGCGACCGTGAAGGACACCGAAGCACCCGCACCGACCGTCGTATCCGTCAACCGCGAGTTCGGCCCCACCTCGGCACCGGAAGCCACATGCGTCGAACCCAGAAGCTGCGAACCCGGCAGAACCGTCGCATCCGGCTCGAACGTCACCGACACATCCACCCACGTCGTCGCCGGATCCACGACCGTGACACCGGAGAGCATGGCCGCATTCAACAGCCGCTCGTTCAGCAGCCTGCGGGCCTCCGACAGCTGCACCCGGTTGTTGATCCCCAGAATCTCCCGGTGATCCGCCGCCACAGCCGCGCCCACCCGATGCCCGGCCGCACGCAGAATCCCCAGCACATCGGTGAGGTACTCCTCGCCCTGGCTGTTATCCGTACGCACCTTGCCCAGCGCATCGACCAGCAGCTGCGCATCGAACGCGAACACGCCGGAGTTGATCTCCCGGATCGCGCGCTGCGCGTCGGTCGCGTCCTTGTGCTCGACGATCGCGGTCACCGCGCCGGTGTCCGCGTCGCGAACGATGCGGCCGTAGCCCGTCGAATCCGGCACCTCGGCCGACAACACGGTCACGGCATTGCCGTCCGCGGCGTGTGTGTCACTGAGCTTCTTCAGCGTCTCGCCGGTGAGCAGCGGGGTGTCACCGCAGACGACCACGACCGTGCCGGTCAGGGCGATGCCCTTGCTCGTCAGCTCTTCAAGACCGATGCGTACGGCGTGGCCGGTGCCGTTCTGCTCGTACTGCACAGCGGTACGGACGGCCGGGTCGACCTCGGCAAGATGCGCCTGAACCTGATCACGGGCGTGGCCCACGACCACCACGAGGTGCTCGGGGTCCAGCTCACGGGAGGCGGCGACGACATGTCCGACGAGGGAACGGCCGCAGATCGCATGCAGGACCTTCGGGGTCGCCGACTTCATGCGGGTCCCCTCCCCCGCTGCGAGAACGACGACGGCGGCCGGGCGGTTGGCGCTCACGGGGATGCCCTTCGGCTTCTTGGCTTCTTCGGGTGGTGGACATCCGAAGGATACCGGTGCGTATTGCAGCCGAAACGCGGGCGGGTCCTGACTTGGTAGTCAGGACCCGAACTTTGCTTTGCTCCCCCGCCAGGACTCGAACCTGGAATGATGGTACCAAAAACCACAGTGTTGCCGATTACACCACAGGGGAGTGTAAAACGGTTCAAACCAGACATTCCGTCAGGCTGGCCGCTTGGCTCCCAACACTATGCCGTACCACCAGCCTTCAATGCGACGGTATAGGTCTGCGCCTTGCAGCACCCGGATGGCCAGGCAGCCCTGATAGCCCTCTCCGACGTTCTTGCGGACGGTCTTGGGGTTGTGTTTCTTGAGCGTGGTCTTGCTGAAGTCCGACACGTCGACGCCGACCAAGTCGGCCCAGAATCGCTCCGCCTCGCCGACGTCGGCGGACTCGTGGATGTGTACGTGGAACCGCAGTCGCTCAGTGCCCACGCCCAGTAGCCGGAGCCATGCGAGGAAGACGCGGATCATGTCTGGGTCGCTGTTAATGAAGATGGCGCGTTCGCTGGGTCGGTGCTCTTTGCTCTTGCTGCCCTCTGACCAGTACAGGGCGACTCCTGTGATGAACAGGTCCCGGTCCGAGAGCTGGCCGATTTCGTCAGCCGCGGCCCTCTTCGTTTCCTGCCGCTCCTCCTCGCGCCGCTTGAGCGTCGCCTCCCAGCCGCGCTTGGCGATGGTGGAGGCTTCCTCGCGGGTGCGTTTCCGTTCCGGCTTCGGTAGATCCCGTACCCACAGCGAGATCGAGCTCTTCGAGCAGCCCAGCTCGACCTGGATCTGGTCGTAGGTCATGCCCTGCTTGCGTAGCTCGCGGGCCTTGTCGCGGAGGTCGTCCTTGGCGTTGGGGCGCTTGGTCCACTCCGGGGCCGGTACGCCTTCCAGGAGGCGGTTGAGGATGTCGTTGTTGTGGACGTGAAGCCGGTCGCGGATCTGGCGCCTGCTGAGCCCCGCCCGGCGTAGCGCGACCGCTTGGGGTCGTAAGGACTCGTAGTCGGGGTGGCTGTGGTTCCGATGGGTGTGCGTCATGGGAACAGGCTGTCGCGGACGCATGTGCGGAAGTGGCGAAAATATGGATGATTCAATAGTTCGAGCGATATTCGCTGATAGCGGCACGTAACGGGTCTGTCATGTGCTGTGACACGGGTCTGAGCAACGGGTGGGGGCGCCCGTAGGCTGGTCGGTATGACCGCAACGGGGGCAAGTGAAAGTGCGGGCGCGCGCGGTGCGCCCGTGAGCGGGCCGTGGTGGTGGGCCCGGCGGCGTAGTGCCGTGCTGGATGTGTGTCTGGCGGCTGCTTCGGCGGCGGAGTGTGTTCTTGAGGGGGCGCGTTTCGCGGATCAGGCGGGGCTGCCGGAGCTCGTCGGGATGTTGCTCGGCCTGGTCGTGGGGCCGGTGCTGCTGGTGCGTCGGCGGTGGCCGATCGTGGTGGTGCTGGTTTCGATAGCGGTGACGCCTGCGGAGATGGGCGGGCTGCTGAGCGTGGTGGGTCTGTACACGCTCGCCGCGTCGGATGTGCCGCGTCGGATTACTGCGCTGCTGGCGGGGATGACCGTCGTCGGGACGTTGATCACGACGTTTCTCAGCATGCGGCAGGACATGGCGTCGCAGGAGGACTTCAATCCGCCGGTGTGGTTCGTGCCGGTGATGGCGCTTGCGCTGGGTCTGGTGCTGACGGCGCCGCCGGTGTTGTGGGGTTTGTACATCGGTGCCCGGCGGCGGCTCGTGGAGAGCTTGCGGGAGCGGGCGGACGGTCTGGAGCGGGAGCTGTCGCTGTTGGCGGACCGGGCCGAGGAACGGGCGGAGTGGGCTCGTAACGAGGAGCGGACGCGCATCGCGCGGGAGATGCACGACGTGGTCGCGCACCGGGTGAGTTTGATGGTGGTGCATGCGGCGGCGTTGCAGGCGGTGGCGTTGAAGGACCCGGAGAAGGCGTCGAAGAACGCGGGGCTGGTCGGCGATATGGGGCGGCAGGCGCTGACGGAGCTGCGGGAGATGCTGGGGGTGTTGCGTACGGCTGAGGGGGCGGCGGTGCGTGGTGCTGCGGGGTCGGATGAGCCGGAGCGGTTGGCGGCGGTGGCGTCCCAGGCGAAGGCCAATGCCAGGGCGACGGCGGGGACGGCCGAGGCGGCGGCTCAGGAGGGTTCGCGGTCGGTGGCGGGGGTGTCGGTCGGTGGCGGGGCGTCCGCGGACGGCTCGGCGTCCGTGTCGGCGGCCGCGTCCGGTTCCGTGTCCGGGGAGTCGGATGCCGAGGGTCCGAGTCTGGGGGAGCTGGGGGAGCTGGTGGGGCAGTCCCGGGCGGCCGGGATGGCGGTGGAGCTGTCGGTGGAGTGGGCGGACGAGGCCGCCGGTGACGGTGACCGGGCTGTGTGTGGCTATGCGCCGAGGGTGGAGCAGACCGTTTACCGGGTGGTGCAGGAAGCGCTGACGAATGTGCACAAGCACGCGCCGGGTGCGCGGGCGCGGGTGCGGTTGGCGCATCGGGCCGGTGAGGTGGCGGTTCAGGTGGAGAACGGCCCGTCGGCGCGGGGCGCGGCGGATGTGGGGCTGCCGAGCGGCGGCAATGGCCTGGTGGGGATGCGGGAGCGGGTGACGGCGCTGGGCGGCGTGTTTGTGTCGGGGCCGACGGAGGCGGGGGGCTTCCGGGTGTCGGCGGTTGTTCCGGCGGGCTAGGTGTATTGACCTGGAGCGTTGTTCACACGGCTGATGGGTGGCTTGCCGTCCAGTGCGGTGTGGCAGCGGTGGTGGTTGTAGGTGTGGAGGAAGTCTGCCAGGGCAGTGGTTCGTTCGGTGTTGCTCGTGTAGGGCCGGATG